>JADHUC010000061.1 GCA_016784735.1 Pirellulaceae bacterium
GATAGATCGGCTGGAAGCCGGCGACTACGTCGAGGCGGTCGTGGAGCACGTCGTCGTGCCGCAGTTTGCCGACGACTACTACGGGCCAAATGAGAATCTTCGGGCGGCACTCAAGACAGGGCAAGACACATGGCAGATGATCCATCGTGACGCTCTCGGAAACGACCTGGCTGTCGATGTCGTCAAGGGCGAGCTTCTACGCAACCGGCCAACGATGATTCGCGCAGAACGAAATCACGCGGAGTTCGCCATCACGGGCGGCTTGGGCTACGTGCCCATCACCATCTCCGGGCTGACCGATTACCGACAGCCTCTGCTCGAAGTCAAGGAAGACGACACTTGGCTCCCAGTCGATCAAGCCGTCCACGGCAACGATTACTGGCAGACCGACTACGATGCGCAGACAACCACGTGGCAGATCACTTACTCCATACCCATGGACACTCCCGGCGATCTTCGCGCTTCTCGGACGTTCCGCTTTCGACTCGCAGGATCGAGGTTCACGGAATCTGAATGACCTCACTCCAGACCGAAGCCAGATCGTTTTGAGGGCATCCGGCGACCGAAGGAAAGACGAAGAGATGGAATCATCTCACCCGAACCGACATTGAAGGGCGTACTGTCAGTTGTGAAATAGTACCGGCGCAACACGGACGTTTCGTCCATCTGTAAGCACCGGGTCACAAGTTCTTGTACATTGGAGTGGCGGCAGAAACCCGGTTTTTTCGGAAAAACCGGGTTTCTAACTGTGCGGAAACTCCTGGCCGGGTGCTTAGTGCACGATGACCCTACCTACCTGCGTCCTCCGGCCATGTGGAGACGTCGTGACTTGCCATGTAGTCGGCGATCCATCGTTCGAGTTCTTCAAAATCGACCGGTGGCAACCGGCTCAAGTCCGGACGTAGGCTCCTGGCATCCTTGATGTAGATATGGACGATTTCCTCTTGACTCTTGGGCGTGTTCCAGTTGACCAGGATACGCACGCAACTCTGCAGCGATCCTGGGACGCTGATTTCGTAGCTGCACAGCAGCGGTACGTTGATCCAGCCCAATTGGCGCGCCGCGAAGGCAGGGAATTCGGCGTTCAGATCAGGGGTCACCGTGAAAATGGCGCTGGCCACGTCTTCCGACTCGATTCCATTGAATCGGATCATCAGCGCGAGTAGCTGCCGCGTGGCAGTCAGGATCTCTTCGCTCGTGTTTCCTTCAGCAACCGTCGCCCCTCGGACTCCGCGGCAGACCATTCTCTGTTCCTTCCGAATCGGTAACTGCTATGAGTATAGCGTTATACCAGGATAATCGAGAACAGCAGAAAAATGTAGGGCGCTGTTCACTGGCCCCGCCGTTGCGACATGTTCACGTACGTGTAGCCACCTCCGTTTTGTCGCGCCACTTGCATCAGGAAGTTATCTCCGTCGCTCAAGGGCCCGAATCCGAACTGAATGCAGTGGATTGTAGTGCGGCGGTCGGCGAGCTTGCGGATGCCCGCTAGTTGAATCTCGTTCAAAGACGGCTCGCCGCCATCGGTCAACAGAAACACCACATCGGGTTCCAAAGCCACTCCGGCCCGAACTGCCATCTCGTGCCCCGTGCCGCCAAACGAAGCCAGATTGTCGATGAAATCGGCTACACCCGACTTGTTCTCTTCGGTTGCCGGAATCAGTCGCGTTGTCTTGTAGTAGACGCACTTATGATGATAGGCGACGATCTGAAACCGGTGTTTCGGCGAAAGGTGCTCAAGAGCGCGTGAAAGTTCCCCGCGCGCGGCCAAGAGAGCATTCAGGCCGCTGCCCCCCATGCTCTTGGATCGGTCGATGGCGAAGACGAACGAACGCCCCTGGGCAGACGCCGAGCCGAAGATCGAGACATCCGTAGGCGGACCAAGCGCCTGGCGGGCGGCTCTGGCGGCAGCGTCTTCGGCCAGAATCGCTTCGTCGTCCAGGCCGGGCAAGATCGGTTGGCGTCCTCCGCGACGAAGGTCCAAGCTGTGAGCTAAAACGTCGTCCGGCGTGCCGACTGGCGAATCCACTCCCGGTAGTTGGATCTCCGGAATCAACAGCGACGATGGCTGGGACGGCTCCCGCGCCGAGCCTTCAGCATCCCCAGGATATACCTGCTCCGGAGTGGTCGTCGACCGCTCGACGTCCTCCTGAGCTTGCTCAAGAGAGTCCGTCGTGTCGTCCAAGTAGGCGAAGCGTTCTTCGTCATCCCGCTGAGCCAGCACGATTCCGACGCGACGTTTCGGCTCCTCGGAAGCAGATTTGGCCGCGGTGCGCACGCCTAGCGCCAGCAGGATCAACAGAAACATGTGCAGCACCAACGACATCAGCCACGCGGGCAGCGAAGGCCGCTTGACCATTTCGACGGTTGTGCTCTCGGAGTGCATTGCGGTTGCGCGTTCGGGCACAGAATCAACCAGGACACCTACTTACCATTATCCATAATCACGCATTTCACGTCAGCATTTCACAGAAAACTGGTCACTGCGCTGATAAGCCATATTCGCCCAGTCGACATTTTGTTACGTTAGGAATCGGGCAGGCAAGACGGGCCATATGGAGGTAATCAAGATCCGCCCATGTTGATGAGCAAGCGAAGGCGGCAGGCGGAGAAAGCGAAGCGGCAAGGTTTGCGCGCCGCGGGGCGGTTCAATGCGCAGGCGATGGACTTTATCCGGCCACACATCCAGCCGGGGATTACCACCGGCGAAATCGACCGCTTGGTTCATGAGTACACACTTGACCACGGTCATACCCCAGCGCCGCTGAACTACCAGAACTTTCCAAAAAGCTGCTGCACGAGCGTGAACGAAGTCATTTGCCACGGGATCCCCGGCAATTACGTGCTGAAGGAAGGCGACATCGTTAATCTGGATATCACCACCATCGTCAACGGCTGGCATGGCGACCAGTCGGAGACTTTCATGATGGGCGAAGTATCAGAGGAAGCTCGCCGTCTGGTGCAATGTTCGTTCGATTGCCTGTATGCGGCAATCGACGCAATCAGGCCAAGCTGCCGCGCTTCCGACATTGGCACTGCGGTAGTGCGAATAGCTCATGCGATGGGTTTCTCGGTCGTCAAAGACTACGTTGGCCATGGCGTGGGCAAGAAGTTTCACCAGGAACCCACGATTTCCCATATTCCCACACCAGAAGGCCGCCGCCAGCGTCTGCGGCCCGGAATGTCGTTTACCATCGAGCCGATGATCAACGAGGGGGTTCCTGACGGCGATCAGGACAAGGAGGATGGCTGGACGGTACGCACGCAAGATGGCAAGTTGTCCGCCCAATTCGAGCATACGGTCCTGATGACGCAGGACGGGCCCGAGATTCTCACGCTAACAAAGGACGGCCCGCAGAAGGGACACAAGTTCTGAAGCGACTTGACCTTGAGCCGCCGCGCGGAATCGGTTACAAGTCCGCCCCGAGTCCCATCACGTCGCCGATCGTCTCCCTTGAGAGTCTCGCCATGCGCGCAACTCCGATCATTTGGCTCTGCGTGGCCAGCGTCTGCGGTATCTGCCGCGCCCAGACCCAGTTTCCCTACGAATTGACCGTGGGGGATGGCCCCGTGGATGTTCGCAGTGGACCGGACGAGCAGTATTACGTGACTGGCACGCTGCCGGCCGGTGCCAGGATCGAGGTTTACCGGCACGATACCGATTGGCTGGCAATTCGCCCACCGAAGGGCAGTTTCAGTCTGGTGAGAAGGGATCAACTGAAGGTGGCGCCTCGATCGGATGTCGCCGAAGTAATCAAAGACGATGCGGCGTGCGAAGTAGGTTCCACCGTGGAACGCATCGCCAAACGCGCCTCCTGGGTCCGCCTGCAGCAGGGCGAATTAGTCGAACTGATCGACGGAGGGGGACGCGAAGGCAAGGCACACACGGGCGACACCGACGGCGAATGGCTCAGCATTTCGCCTCCATCCGGCGAATTCCGTTGGGTCAAGGCAGCGGACCTGCAGCGGGTTTCGAATGCCGAAACTGGAAAGGCGCCCTCGATCACCCGAAATCGTGCGGCTGTACAGATTCCTGCGGACGACCGGGAAACCTACGTTGCGGTCGGACCAACTCACCAGAACCGTCAGCAAGGGGCCGCTTCGGTCGATGGCAAGGCGGGCGAAGGAAAAGACTCGCCCGATGCCAAGTGGACATCCCGCAACGCGCGTTTGCAAGACGACCTGGCCGACATAGAAGTACAGCTTTCGCTAATGGTTGCCAAGGACATGCGAAGCTGGAGGCTAGAACAGTTGCGCGACCGTCTGGAGTCTAATGCCGACAAACTCGGCAGCGAAGACGAGCGGGAACGCGCCAAGTCACTGCTCGAGCGCATTGGCGAGTTCGAAGAACTGCAGAACCGAGTCGTCCAGGCGACCGGCGACTCGCCTATCCCTGACGTCCGCACATCCGTCGCACCGGCCAACGCCACCACGCCCGCCGCGGTGGAACGAGTGACAGGCGTGCGCTACGACGGCAGCGGGTGGTTGGTGCCCGTGCACTCGACCAAACGCACTGCGCCGCCCTACGCGTTGCTGGATGCCGAAGGCGATGTACTGCAGTATGTCTCGCCCACGCCTGGTCTGAACCTGCACCGATACCTGCGCAAGCAGGTTGGCATCTTCGGCCAACGTGGACTTCAGCAACCGCTCAAGAAGCCGCACTTGACGGCCGAACGAGTCGTCGATCTTGAGCGACATTTGCGTTAGCGTGATCAAGGCCCAATTTCGGTTTTGACAGGATCGGCGGGACTCGATATCCTCCTGCTCTACCCGGCGGACATGGAGGTCCGCCAATACACCCCCATTGAGGGCCGCAGTCGTCTATCGGGGAACGCCGCTATTGCGGAAGTTTCGTCTCGGTAGCGAGTTATGGCTTCCTACCCCAAACGCACACGGAGGTGCGCCCGTGCTGAGCAAACCATCCAGAGCCCCTCGCGATAGGGTCTTGATCGTCGACCAATCCGAAGATTCGCGTGAGGTCTTGCGCACTGCGCTTGAGCGACGCGGCGTTCAAACGCTGGAAGCGTCCGGCGCTCGGCAAGGTATCGAATTAGCCCGTCAGCATCACCCCCGTGTGATCGTCTTGGACCTGGAGGCTGATGCGGCTGCTGATGAGCACGTTCAGGCACAATACGATGCAGAATCCAAAGAGCATGATGCCCGGCTCGTGGTACTGGGTCGCACTGCCCGGTACGAGCGAACTTTGCCGAAAGATCGGATTGTGTCGAAACCCTACCATTATGCGCCGTTGATACGTACAATCGAACGGTTGTTGGGTACTTCTGCGAGAATCTAGCTCGGCAGGCCGTTCGGCTTCAGGTGAGACGGCACGATGGCATCGCTTTTCGTCATTCAAGGACGCGACCAGGGTAAGCGTTTCGAGCTGGATAATGGAGTGCTCGGATTGGGACGCGACGCCACGAATCCCGTGCAACTGCACGATTCGGAGGTATCCCGCCGTCACGCGCAGATCGTCGAGACCGAGAACGGCTACGATCTGGTTGATCTGAACAGTTCCAATGGCTCGTTCGTCAACGAACAGCCGATCCACCAGCACCCGCTTGCCAGCGGCGATCGCGTCCGTGTCGGCCGTACCTTGCTGATCTTCACGCCCAACGAAGACAACTCGTCCATCGACTTGGCCGAAGAAGTGGACATCATCGACCGGAATCATCCGGTGGAAGGCTCGCGGATCATCAAGGCCATCAGCCCGGAGGAAGGCGGTCGTATCCTTGCCGGCACCGACATGTCCGCTAGTCCGTGGCTGGCCCGCGCACGCAGCAATCTGCAAGTCATGTACCGAACGGCGTTGGCCGTAAGCCACACACTGGATATCGACCAACTGTTGCAGCGCATCATGGAGTTGATCTTCGAATGGGTCGAGGCCGATCGTGGCTGCATCATGCTCGTCGATCGAGATACCGACGAACTTGCTCCGAAGGTGTTCCACCATCGAAAAGGGACGCAAAGCAGCGACAAGATGCACATTAGCCAAACGATCCTGGACTATGTGATGGACCGCCAAGAGGGCGTCCACACGAGCGATGCGAGACAGGATGAACGTTGGGATCCGGCGGCCAGTATTCTGAAGATTGGCGTTCGCGAGGCCATCTGCGTCCCCATGCAGGGGCGCTACGACATGGTGGGCGTCATCTATATCGACACATTCACGCCGCCGGGGCAGATGCTTCAGAATCGCGAGACCAACAGGTTCTCCGAGGAGCACCTCAAGTTGATGGTCGCCATCGGCCATCAAGCTGCGTTGGCCGTGGAGGATACTTCTTATTATTCGGCCATGGTCCAGGCGGAGCGTCTGGCGGCCGTCGGCCAGACGATCGCTACTCTGTCGCATCACGTGAAGAACATCTTGCAGGGCATCCGCGGCGGCAGCTACTTGATCGAAGAGGGCTTGAAACTTAGCGACACAAATCTGGTGCAGAAAGGCTGGGGCATCGTCGAGAAGAACCAGGAAAAAATCTCCCACCTGGTGATGGACATGCTGACGTTCAGCAAAGAACGACGACCGGAGAGAATACCGACAGAATTGAACGAAGTCGTCGACGATGTGGTTGAGCTGATGAATGCACGAGCGGCAGACGCAAATGTGGATCTTGTCTGGAAGCCCGGATCGGACGTGCCAACGTTGACGTTCGATCCGGATGCCATGCATCGCGCCATTCTGAACGTGGTCACCAACGCGATCGACGCGTGCGAAGACGTCGAGGGCGGCCGAATTATCATCTCCACTTCGTACGAGCCGGAGGAGAAACGTGCCTGTGTGCTGGTAGAAGACAATGGCGAAGGTATCCCGCCGGAGGATATGGGGAAAATCTTCAGCGTGTTCGAGTCTCGAAAAGGCAGTCGCGGCACGGGGCTGGGGCTGCCGGTCAGCCAGAAGATTCTGCAGGAGCATGGCGGCGACATTCGCGTGGAAAGCTCGCCGCAGATCGGCAGCCAGTTCTTCCTGGAGTTCCCCGCCATCATCCCCGCCGCCACGCCGCCGCCGGAAACGGTTACGCAACAGTTGCCTCTTTCCGACAGCGGAAGCACTTGAGTACCCGCTCAGAAGTTTCCGCGCGGAATAGAAACCCGGTTTTTTCGGAAAGACCGGGTTTCTGTCACCGGTCCACTATCCGAAGACTTGTGGTGAAGTACTTAGTCGACGTGTTTGGGATGCTCAAGCAGACTGCAATGCGTCAACCAGTCGCTCCACGTCGTCCTCGCTCACGTAGGCATGAGGGCTGATTCGCAGCCAGTTGTTACGCAAGCTGAGCACGACGCCGCTTTTCAGGCAACGTTGCCTCTCCGCAGCCAGGTCTCGCCCCGGAAGGTCGAACGACAAGATTCCCGAAGCGTGGCGTCTGTCGCGGCTGCTCTTGATGTCCGCTCCGATTTCCTCCAGTCGCTTTGCCGCGTATTCGTTCAACGCGAGAATGCGGTCCGCAATTGGCGACGTTTCCGAAGTCAGTCCAAAACGGGCTAGAACTTCGAGACTGGCTCCTAAAGCCGCGAAGCCAACCATGTTTTGCGAGCCTCCTTCGTAGCGCGACGCCGCTCGACGGATATCCAGTTCGCAACGGGCGAAATCGTGAGCGTGCACAACGCTGTTCCAGCCCACGTTCAGCGGTCGCAACACGTCCAGATGCTCCTCGCGAACATAGAATACGCCGGCGCCTTCCGGGCCCAGCATCCATTTGTGTCCGTCCGCGGCCAGGAAGTCCACGCCTGTGCGACGCACGTCGATAGGAAAAACGCCCAATCCTTGGATGGCGTCCAGAAAAACGAGAATCCCACGATCGTGCGCCAAAGTGACCAATTCAGCCACGTCGAGGCGCCAGCCCGTTGCGTATCCGACCCAACTGGCCGAGATGATCCGCGTTCGCTGATCGCATGCGTCGGCGATGCGATTCAGGTCCACCTGGACGCCCTCGACGGGCACCCTACGTGTCTGGACGCCACGGCTGGCCAAGTTCATCCAGGGGTACAGATTCGAAGGAAACTCATTTGCGAGCGTGACCACGTTGTCGCCCTCGCGCCAGGGGAATCCCTCGGCTACCAAATTGATCCCGGTCGTCGTATTGGGAACCAAGGCGACTTCGCTTGTGTCCGCTGCGATCAACTCCGCCGCCAGTTGGCGAACCTCGCTCAGCCGCTCCTCCCACTGGGGCCACACCGTGTCGCCCTCCTCGGCCGCCTGCCGCGACCATGTCGCAACCGCCTCGGCCGATGGGTTAGTCAGCGGAGCAACGGCCGCATGATCGAAATAGGCTAGCTTCCTGGCAACCGGCATCAATTCGCGAAACTCACGCCAAGGATTGTCCAGCTCGTTCATTGCTCATTTCCGATAAGTATGTGTTACGCGTGTGGAGAAAAGGTGGACTGCTCCAAGTAGGTCCTGTCTGCCGGACGGGACCGCGAACCGTGCGGCAACGTTCTTGTCCAATCCGAGGTCCCGTCCGGCAGCCGGGACCTACCAGCCATCCCCACTCGCCGTCGGGATGGGCGGGAAAAATGCGGTTGCCCCACCCATAATCCACCTAAATGAGTGGCATATGGCAATCAGGCTGGTGACAACCGGAAACTATGAACTATACTTAAACGCTTACAGCGCTGATGCAAAGCGGGCCAAACTACGCAGCTTCGAGGACACTTCGAATGCCGAAGGCATTGTGCATAACGGGACTGGCTATTTCAGGTGTTCTGTTCCTTCTGTTTCTCTGGGACTTGGCGACGCCTAGCTGGATGGCACCATTCAAAAAAGCCAGCATAATGATGGACATTGCGTTCATTCTCTGTTCGGCCGGATTGGGCTATCTGAGCTGGATCACGTGGAAAGAGAACACGTAAGCCGCGGCAGTTGCATCGTCCCTCACAAAGCTTTTACAAACTCTTGACGCCGCTCTGACCACCTTTCCGTTAATAATTGCTCTAATCCCAGTAGGGCAAACGTACTCTGTCGAACCAGAACGGGAAAGGAGCTTGGGAATGAGTGCATTCACTAGACACGTCGCGGCTTCGTTGGCGTTGGTATTCGGCTTGTCGGCGTCGATGGCAACGGCAAGCCAGGTTCGCCTGGACGTCTCCATGGCGAAGCCAACGCTGCTGGCCAAGAAGAAACAGACGACTCACGTCAAGATCGGACTGACCGGGTTCAAAATGGAGAACGGAGGAAACCGTACTCCGGTCAACGTGTCGTTCGTGTTGGACAAGTCCGGATCCATGACCGGCGACAAGATCGCCAAGGCCAAAGAAGCCGCGGTTGCAGCGATCCAGCGGCTCACGAAGCGGGACATCGTGTCGGTCGTGGTTTACGATTCCACCGTTCGCGTCATCGTACCGGCGACCAAGCTGACAGACAGGCAGATGGTGTGCGATTCGATCCGCCGCATCGAGGCCGGCGGCACCACGGCCTTGTTCGCTGGGGTCAGCAAAGGCGCAGACGAGCTCCGGAAATTCCTGGACAAGAATCACGTCAACCGCGTCGTCTTGCTGTCCGACGGTTTGGCAAACGTCGGCCCGCAATCGCCAAGCGAGTTGGGCAACCTGGGCGCTTCGTTGATGAAGGAAGGCATATCCGTTTCGACCATGGGGCTCGGTTTGGACTACAACGAGGATCTGATGAGCCAACTCGCTGCACGCAGCAGTGGCAATCACATCTTCATCGAGAAGGCCAGCGATCTGGTCAAAATCTTCAATTGCGAATTCGACGACGTGCTTTCCGTGGTTGCGCAGGAAGTCGCCATCGACATCCAAGTCGAACCGGGCGTTCGACCTGTGCGAGTGCTGAACATGGATGCCGAGATAAACGGGCAGCGTGTGATCGTCAAGATGAACCAACTCTATAGCCAGCAGGAAAAATATGTGCTGCTGGAAGTCGAAGTGCCGGCGACCAGGGCGGGAAAGACGCTGGACGTTGCCGAAGTGAAAATCTCGTACTCCAACATGCAAACCAAGACCACAGATCGGCTGTCCAGCGCCGTGAGCGTGAACTTCACAGATTCGGTCGCGGAAGTCGAGGAAAAGACCAACCTGGTTGTCCTGGAGGCTTGCGTGCTGCAGATCGCCAACGGGCAAAACCAGTTGGCTACAGTGCTGCGTGACAAAGGCGACATCGAAGGCGCGAAGAGAATCCTGATAGCAAATGGGAAGTACTTGGCCGAGAATGGCAAGGTGCTCGACTCCAAACTGCTGCAACTTCGTTACATAGACAACGTGTATCAGGCCAAGAACCTGGAAGGCACCGAGTGGCTTAAAACCCGAAAGCAAATGCGGCGGCTACAGTTCGCGGATTCGGTGCAGCAGAGTTATTAGTGCTCTGTCAATGCTCAATTTTAGGGCGATGGTTTCGGTGGCGTATGCTTCCAGCTTGCGTTTGATGCGAGGAAGCGAAAGGCAAGCAGGATGCTTACCCCACCTTTTAGCTTTGACGAAGCACTAGGCCGTCCATAACGGCGCGATTTACGTGACCAAAAAGCTAGTACTTGTTCTCCTGCTGCTCGTATGTTTGCCGCTGGCACTTGTGGCGTGGGCGGGCGTATGGCTTGCGCGCCACGAACAGGAGTTGGTGCACCAACGGTTCCGTGAACTGCTGACCGGAAAACTCGAAGACACCGACCAGATTGTCGCCCGGTTCTTTGAACGCAGCCAGCGCGAGTGCCTTCAACTCACCGCGTTGGAAACACTCGATCCGTCGCGCCTCCGCGACATCGTGCGATCGGAACCTCGGGTGGCTCAGTTGTTCATCCTGGAGTCGGATGGACGACTGCTGCATCCGCCGCTCGACGGCCCGTTGAACAAAGCGGAGCAGGATTTCTTGCAGCGATCCGGGCCATTTCTGCTGGACAAGGACTTGATCCGCGCCGCGTCTTCGCCGTCGGATTCTTCGACAAGTGGCGACGGATCGCCAACCGCTGGCGAAGCAAAGCAGGGGCAACCCAGTCTTCGCGAGCAGGTTTCTTCGCATTCTGCGTCTAGCCATGGCTGGTACGTGTGGTACTGGGGCCGAGGGTTGAATCTCGTTTTCTGGCGTCGAGCCGAGTCGGGGCACGTGGTGGGCATCGAATTGGACCGATCTCGCTGGATGGCCGACTTGATCGCCGAGCTTCCGGCGACGGCCGTCGCCGGAGAAGTGCCCAGATGGCAATCGCGGATACGCCTGGTGGATTCTAATGCGAAGCCCGTTTACGAGTGGGGGGAGTTCGAGCCGCGTTCGGACACATTGCCTTTTGTGGAGATGCCGCTAAGCGCACCACTCACTTCGTGGCGATTGCAGTACTTTGTGGCAGACGAAAAACTGATCAGCATCTCGAAGAGTTCGACGTACTTCAACGTCTTTTCTGGTTTGTCGGCCGTGGCGATTTGTTTGGCGGGACTTGCGGTGTACTTCTACCGTGAATCCTCGCGAGAGTTGCGCGAAGCGGCCACGCGAGTGAACTTCGTCAACCAGGTTTCTCACGAACTGAGGACGCCGCTGACCAACATTCGGCTGTACGCCGATTTGCTGGAAACCGACCTCGGCGCGATCGACCCAATTGAGATTCGAAAACCAAGGGAACGGCTGGGGGTGATCATTGCCGAGAGTCAGCGTCTGAGTCGACTGATTGGCAACGTGCTGACCTTCGCCCGGCAGCAACGTGGGCAGGTTAGTTTGATCCGCAAGTCGGGCCAAATGGACGCCGTGGTCGGCGCCGTCATCCGGCAGTTTGAACCGACCATGACACAGAAAGGCATCGAGGTCCGTTTTCACGGCGGCGCTTCCGATCCGGTGCAATTTGACGCCGATGCGTTGGAGCAGATTCTGGTCAATCTGTTCAGCAATGTCGAGAAGTATGCAGCGACGGGCAAGTTGATGGAGGTATCCACTCGGCAGGCCGGCGATCGAACGACCATCGACATCGCCGATCAAGGACCGGGAATCACCGTGGCTCAACGTGAAAAGGTCTTTCAACCGTTTTACCGTGCGTCGGACTGTTTGGAGGGTGCGGCAGGCGCGGGCATTGGTTTGTCGATTGCACGCAACCTGGCCCGCATGCACGGCGGCGACGTCGACTTATTGGACACAGACGTCGGCGCGACATTTCGAGTTGACCTCCTCACTCCGAAAGCTGACGGTGGATCCCAGTAGGTCCCGTCTGCCGGACGGGACCTTGAGGCGGGTGGGGGTTCGTTCCACGCGAATTGTCGGATCAGGTCCCGTCCGGCAGCCGGGACCTACTGGGTTGCAGCTCGACGCGACGTTAGGATGAATGAATAGGCGGAAAGGTTGAATCGCAGTTTTTCCTGATACGCGCACAGCCATGAGAGTACTGCTCGCCGAAGACGATCCCCTGACTCGACAGGGACTCGCGGAGATACTCAGAGCCGAGGGCTACGACGTCGTCCAGGCCGAGGATGGCCGAACGGCGTTGAAGCTGTTCGAGTCCGAGTCGCCGGATTTTGTCTGTCTGGACATCATGATGCCCGAAATCAACGGGTACGATCTCTGCAAGCGGATGCGAGCCGCTCGCGCGGAAGTCCCCATCGTTTTCATTACCGCCAAGTCGGACGAAATCGACAAGGTACTGGGCCTGGAACTAGGGGCTGATGACTTCATCGTCAAACCGTTCGGCGTGAAGGAGGTTGTGGCGCGCATCCGCGCGGTAACTCGCCGCTGCCATTCGTCTCAGCGTGAGAGTCCGCCTCCCGCTTCCTTCGCGATGGCCGACCTTGAGGTCTTTCCTGCCGAACTTCGCGCTCGGCGTGGCGATCAGGTTATGGAACTGAGCCTGCGCGACGTGAAGATCCTCGAACTTCTGTGCCGACACCAAGGTGAAGTGCTGGATCGCAACGCCATCTTCAATCACTGCTGGGGCCACGACTATCTGCCCAACAGTCGCACGTTGGACCAGCACATCTCGCAGTTGCGCAAGCGGATCGAAAACGACCCGAAGAACCCACAATTGATACGAACGGTACACGGCGTCGGGTACCGCTTTGACGGCTGATTCAAAACGCTTGCAGATTCTGCCTTCGCGCTACTAGGATAGAGGAACCGGGGCGCAGTGCGGCTTCACGGTCACGCTGGGTGTTTTCCCTATTTGGATTCGAAGGAGACGAGTATGTTGCGACATCCTGTATTGTTCGGGGCCGTGCTGTTTCTGTGGCATTGTGGCTGCATGGACTTGCCAGCCGGCGAGAAAGCCGAAAAGACGTCCCCTCCGACCGCGGACGCTACAGATTGGAGGGGGAAATTAGAGTTAGCCCTGGACAAGAGGGTCTCCGTTGACTTTGAAGAGCAACCGCTGAACGAGGTGGTCGAGTATCTGCGAGAGCAGGCTGGAGTGACAATACTTGTTGATGTTCGCGCCTTGGACGACGTGGGTCTGCCCTTCGATTCCCCTGTGTCGGGGAAGTTCTCGGATATGCCCCTGCGCAGCGTGTTGCGGCACTCGCTTCGAGAGTTCGATCTGACTTGGACGTTGCGCGACGGCGCGTTGGTGATTACGACGCCCGAAGAGGCAGAGTGTTGCATGGAGACCAGGGTGTACGATGTCCTTGACCTCGTCAGACTCAACGATCAATCAGCACCCGATGAATACGACTACCACTCGATCATAAGCCTGATTACGACAACCATTGCACCACAATCTTGGGATACCGTCGGCGGGCCGGGATCCATCGAAGCGTTTCGTGGTGGTGTCGTAATATCGCAGACCCCAGACATCCTTGGCCAAGTGAACGATGTGTTGGCGATTTTCCGTAAGGCGAAGAAGATAGCAGAAGAGCATACGTGCAACGCTCCACCGACTGTTTCTATTGACTTCTACGAGGATGACCCGGCAGTAGTGAGAATTGAACGGGCCCTGGAAACGCCGATGACGTTCGACTTCGTAGAGACAGCTCTGCACGACGTGGCGGAGTTCATTGCCACCAAGTGCCAAATCAACGTCGTGCTCGATCGCAGGGCGCTAGACGACGTGGGAATTGGCGATGACGTGCCCATCACCTTTCGCGCCAATGACATGCGAGTTCGGCATGCCCTGATACACATACTCCGAAACATCGAGCTTACGTGGGTGTGCCGAAATCACGCGTTGGTAATCACCACGCCGGACGAAGCGGACGACATGCTCCTCACAATGGCTTATCCTGTGGCCGACTTGCTCGGGAAGAAGCTCGGGACCGACATGTTCGGTGATCCCCAACGCTTAGCAAGCCACGATGATGTCATTGACCTGCTGACGTCGGTTGTGGCACCCCAGACTTGGGACGACGTGGGCGGTCCGGGCAGCTTCGAGTTTTGTCCGCACATCGCCGTCCTTGTCGTTTCGCAGGCTCCCGATGTCCATGGACACGTCGCCGACTTGCTGGGAAAGGTCCGTCGACACTTGGCCGAGTGCCAGGCGTCCCCAGGGACCTCGGTCGCGCCCCAAGGGGCCGATGCGACTCGCTTGGTCATCTACAGCGTGCCCACTGCGCCTTCCAACACCGCGCAGTCTTCATCAGTCAAATCCGCACCCAAAGGGAGTGTGGGGCAGGTTGGAGACGCCATCGCGGCGGGCGCCCCACTCGCACAGTTCGGCGGAATGGGCGGCGGTACCTCAGGCACCGGCGGCGTGTCCGTGCAAGTAGTCATCCCGGAAGGCGAACTTCTGACCCTGATCATGGACCTGATCGAACCGGCCAGTTGGCGCGAGCGGGATGACGTCTACGCCAGGGCGGTCCCTGGTAGCCTTGTCATTCGTCACACGGATGCCGTTCACAAGCAGATCGGCAAGCTGCTCGGAAGACTCAACGCACGCCGCCCCGCCCCGTCCGCGACATATATGGGAGGAGGCGGAGGAGGGTTCTTCTAATCGAAGAGAGCATATTTGCATAAAGAAAACGGGTCCCGCTCGCCGAGCGGGACCCGTTTTGCCAACAGATCTACGATCATTTGGACGAGCTACTGGCGGTCGATCATGAACAATCCGTTGTGAGCGACGGGCAAAAGCGGCCCGTAGTATTTGTTGTCGTGGCCCCAGAGGCGTCCGGGATACCAGACCACTCCGATTCCCACATTCCAAGACTCTTGGGCGTGGCCTGCAAGCGCACCTCGCCCATCGCCTTCCTCGGGAATCAAGTAGGAGAAGCCCCCTTCCAGCGCCCATGCGTCGGCCAAGGGAAGTCGAACGTCGGCACCGATCAACCCGTCGCTCTGATTCGACCATCCCGCGAACATCCGGGCCTCGCTTTCGAGGCATGGGCCGAACTTCTGTCGGTAGAAGCAGGCGTACAGGTCGGTCGATTCCCAAGTCTCAAGCGCTCCTAGAACTCCCGGCTCCGTGGCCGTCCTTGTGCCATTGGTGAACCAAAAGCCAATATCGTGCGTCCCACACGTTACCCAACTCAGTTCGCCACGTATGTTGAGAAAATCTGCGTCGTGATACCAACTGTCCGAGAGGTAGTCGACGACGACACCGCCCTGCAATCCCACGTCCACGCGGCGAAACAGGCCAGCCGTGACAAACGTCTGGTTGCGGGAGTCGTTCGTGAATTCTGCGCCGGCAAAATTGCTGTGTACGGCGCGAAAGCCAATCTGGCCGCCAAGGCACTGGAATCCCGGAATCGGGACACCCCAATTCAAGCCTTCATTGAAACCGAAGCTCCCGCTGCCGCTCCCGTTCTGATAGTTGACGGGGCCCGTGAATCCCTGGACGCCGAACGATAGTTCAAGATTGCCCACGGGGAGCATTCCACACGGAACCAGACAGCATTCCGCACAACTCCCGTCTACACAGGTCCCTCCCATACAGCCCCCACCGGCACCACATGATCCGGCCATGGGAGCCTCCTGTCCAATGACCAAGTCTCCCGTGGAAGCGTCTTCGTAGTACGTGCCGCCGTCGACAATCTCGACGTCCGGCTCCATCGCCGATAAGGTGGCACCCTTCATGTGTTTCGGTACGAAGCCAACCGGTTGAGCTGCCGTCCTTGCGACAAGTTGACGCGGACTTTCAGCCCGAACCGCTCGCTTCTTGGTTGTCGTCTGGCCTGATGCATCGTTGGCCATGACTCCCACCCAAACCGCTAGCAGACCCAATACACAGAGTTTTCCAAGTGTTCGCGCGACGACAGTCATGGGAGAAATCCTTCCCTTACCCTAGATGTGAGGCCCCCCGCCGAATCCAGTGTGGCCGTAGCGACTGTATCGGAGATCTCCCAACCGGAACTTTCGCCAAAATCGGAATAATCAAAAAAGGCGAGTTAGATGCCCCAGTTTGACATGCGGGTGCCGCAAAAAAAAGAAACCCGGCTTTTTCGAAAAAGCCGGGTTTCTAGCCATCACCAAATGTTCGAGGCTTTGTGCGCGCATACTTACGGGCGCGGGCCGGTGCGAGTCCTCATGCCGTCGTACCAGACGTTTGGGTAGGGCGACTTCGGCTTCGGCGGCAAGTGCTGGGGCGGCATTTGGCCGTGCTTGGAACCGCCGCGGGCGTGCCGTGGATAGCCGTTGTGCTGAGGGTAACCGTACCCATATTGCGGCGCCAACCGAGTATCGCCCGTGTTCAGATTGTAGTTGTAGACGGGTCCGACACTGGAAAAGAATGGCATCCCGCTGAATCGTACGTACCGGCGGTCGCCGGAGACGACTGCTGAAGCGCCCAAGTGTGCGCCCTGCGGAAACCACTGAACAACGGGCATGTATCCCACGGGATACCGGTAACCGTAGCGTCGCAACCAGAGTTCGCGTTCGAGCATCTGCCGGAGCCATCGGGCTCGCTGCAGTTCCCACTGTGTCTGCTGCACCAACTGTTGATTGTTGGGCGGTATCTGCTGTGCGAGAGCTACATCAACCAGGGCGTCAATCTGTTTCGGCTTCATGCCATCGACGGCCGCGCGAACCTGGCGGACCTGTTGCGCGTTATCGAGTCCCTTCACCATCTGGTTTCGCAGCCACTGGCGTTTCTGGGTCGTTGTCTGCAGCTTTGGCTGCACATTCTTAAGGCCCGCTGCGGCATGTTTCGAGTCGGCGGCATGTGTAGCAAGCGGCAACAACGCAACGACGGCGGCTAGTACTGCAATCCGGGTCATTTCCTCGTCCCCTCTGTTCCTCTCGGTAGATCCGAAATCGTGGAGCCGATCCTCAATTGACTGCTAGAACTGCAACTTTTGCGCCGCATGATAGCACCAAATGGCCCCAAGCCCTTTCTCCCGTGATTATAGGCACTTGCGTCTCTCTCGTGCAACGCATGCCGCGTACGCCGTCCAATGTCAACGTCGCCGACCTGATAACACCTCTCGTCAAACTGACGACACGCCTCGATTAGCCAAGTAGGTCCCGCTTGCCGAGCGGGACCTCGAATTCCGAAGCTGTCAGCATTTCCAGGTCCCGCTCGGCAAGCGGGACCTACTTTCCCGACAGCCTCCAGCTTCCGGTTGGACGCCCCCCCTTTCTGTCGCCTGTAGTCCGTTGTCGACGCGGAACAGGTAAATGCCTTATTCAACTTGTCGCCCCTGGCGGCCGATTGAAACAATAGACCCGGATTCTGTTTGTCCAATTTCAACTCATCAGGACCTTCTGCGTCCGCATCGTCTC
Organism: Pirellulaceae bacterium; assembly: GCA_016784735.1. GTDB lineage: Bacteria > Planctomycetota > Planctomycetia > Pirellulales > Pirellulaceae > JADHUC01. Next base: position 17,558 of record JADHUC010000061.1, read on the forward strand.
ATGACGCAGGTTTCCCGCGAACCTACTAACGCTGCGCGCACTGAAGCGTGTAACGACGGGCATTCCACCGTCGGCAACTGGAGCGTTGTCGGCCTGTTGGGGGAAGGTCCGTGGTCGCGCGTGTATCGAGCCAAGCCGCTGGGTTCCGATGCCAGAGCGCACTCGGACTACGCCATCAAAGTCGCTCGACAAGATGCCGGCACGGACACCGCCACGGCGATCCGTCTGATTCGCCGAGAAGCGTCTGTCGGCCGCACCGTGGCCCATCCGCATCTGACTTGCGTCCTCTCTTCGCACGTCAGCCAATCGCCGTACTACGTCGTGATGCCTTGCCTGGACGGCGTGACGCTGGAAGCCGCACTTGCCGAAGCCGGGATAGTCCTCACACCTCACGCCCTTTGGATTGCCCGTCAAACGGCACAGGCGATCCGGGCTCTACACGATCACGGATGGATCCACTCGGATGTCAAACCCGACAACATTTTCGTCTCGCAAGACGGCCACGTCACGCTTCTGGATCTTGGGCTAGCTCGGCAGATAGGGCACATCGAGTGCGCCGGCGACGGCCCCTTGGCGGGTACGATGGCCTATGCTGCACCGGAGGCCTTCAGTTCCATCGACGAAATCGGTCCGCGGAGCGATATCTACAGCCTGGGCGTAACACTGTTCCGGATGTTGACGGGAACCTTGCCCTTCACGACCCACACGGCGGCGGACCTGGCCGCCGCGCACCTGCGCGGGACACCTCCCGATCCCCGCCGATTCAATCCGTTGCTTCCCAGCCGCGTGGTTCGCTTGTTAAAGAGGATGCTGACCAAGCAGCCCTCGCGCCGACCGTGCGCCGCCGAATTGGTCGCTTGGCTTGCAGATCTGGAAATCGACACATTGGACGACCGTTTTGCGGCCTAGGTCCATCCCTTTCCGCTTTTCTTTGTGCCGCAAATGGCCACTTCCATGCCCATGGCTTTCGCCATGCACGCCTTGGCCAACATCGCCTTATCGGCCTCGACCGCCGAATTGGCGTAGGCAACTTGAATGTGATTGCTCTTGTGGCGAGCCATCATCTGGTCGCGGGACACGCCGTAGGTGACGGCGTGCATGATCGGCCATTGCGGCGTTGTCGCTTGCCAGCGTCGTTCGGTTTCTTCTTGCGGAAGCTCGATCACGCCGGCACGGCCCAAGTCCATTTTCAGTTTCTTGTTTTCGATGAAGACGCGCGACCAGACGATCTCGCCAAGCTTCGAGATGCCTTTGATCGTGCCGCCCCCGTTGGGGAAGTACATCGCAGGCTGCCTTTCGCTGGTGACTCCTTTCCAGCCGCCTTCCAGATGGGCCGGTGGCACCGAGCCGCTGATCAGAAACACCCAGACGTACTCCTTCGTCGAGCCCGAGGCATCCCAGTCTCCCCAACGCATGTCGTGCAACGTGTTCTCGACGGGCTGCCCCATCGTCTTGTGGACTCGATAGGTCATCAGGCCGTCTAGCCCGGCGCATTCGTCCACTTCGTTGAAGTGCGTTACCGGTTCGCCCTTGTAGAGGACGCGTCGCCCGTCGCGACTTCGCACTGGCGGTCGATCGGCGTTATTCAGAGTACCTTCGACCAAGTCACTGGCCGGCAGCAGGTCCTTGAGGCCCTGCTGGTACTGAATGCCAATCAGATCGCATCCGAAATCGTCCGCAATGCGCACCGCGGCGATGTACATTTTGCACTGCTTGAGAATCTGGGCGTCGGTCAAGTGCTTTGCGTGACTGGGCCCCGTTTGGAAAGTCACGCCTTTCTTTTCCATCCATTGGCGAACGGCCTGGGCTTCGTCCTTGCTGACCTGTGTGGTCTCGTAATACAGCGCCGATTGGCTCAGGCGTTCCTTGTAAACTCCCGTAGGATTAAGCAGATGGTCGGGGATGATGGCATTGAACATGCCCATGCATCCTTCATCGAACACGCCCATGATGGCCTTTTCGCGTTTCACTTGGGCCGCCAGGGCTTCGCCCAACTTCTGCTCCTGCTGGCCGACTTTGACTTTGGCAAGCGGCGTCGCGTGATTGACCTTGTGACGCACCTGCCCCTTGTCCAGCCACGTTCTCAGGTTGTCCTGGAACGCATCATCGGTGAAGTCTTCGCTCCACAGCGTCGAGTACTTGACGCCCGCCTTGGTCATGGAACCGTTCAAGTTCAGCATGCCGACGAGTCCGGGCCACGTGCCTGACCAGTTAGCCACCGTGAGGATCGGCCCCTCGTGGGAAATCAGACCGTGCAAAATATGATGGGAATACTGCCAAACGGCTTCGGCCACGATCAGCCGGCACTTGGGATCGATCCCGGCAAATACCTGCATACCTTCCTTCTGCGACCCGATGAAACCGTGTTTTTCGTTCTTCTTGTACGGGTGAGCGCGAACGAGTTTGTAACCGCAGCCGGCTACGGCCTTGGCCAACGTCGCCTCCATGTCCTTCTGGGCGGCCCAGCAATTCTGGTTGGCCGTCAGACGCAAATCGCCGTTGGCCACGAGCAAAACGTCACGTTCGCCGGCCTTTGGGGTCTCGGTCACCTTGGGTACCACATATGCCATGATCGGATTCTCCTTCCAGGTGCAAATGGTCTATTGATCGTGGGCGAAGCAAAAGCCCGTCAATCGGTGCGCGGAACTTGAGAACGACGGGCCTACGCAATTACCCGTCAAATATGATTTGACACAGTACCAGCTATCTTATCACCCAATATCGAGTGCCGCCACCTTGCCACGAGCGGTTTTCTGGGTACGATAATAGGTTGAGAACGGTATATCACGCCAGCGAAGGAGGATGACGCATGCCAACCGATACGATGATCAGGGAAAGGGAATACACGGATACGGCTCCAGGCAAGCCGGAGACTTTGCCACTGGAGAAGGCCCTGGAACAGATCCACCGCGACAGCCGGGAGAAGGCCGAGGAATTCCTGGACGAGACGGTCGTTCCTCACGGGGGTGAGTAGCAATTTGCCGGCAATCTTCGATCGCTTGGTCGGGCTGGAAACGGAGTATGCGATGCGTTTCCATCCGGCCAATTCTTTTGCGCGCAAGCCCGCCAAGTTCCGACTCTACTTGTCCCTGATAGCCGCGCTGCGCGAACGCGTATTGACTGTCCGCGCGAAGCATTTCAAAGAAGGCGTGTTCATCGCCAACGGTGGCGCAGTTTGGTTCGAAACGGAACGGATCGCTTCGGACGGCGGATTGGTCGAAGGCGCCACGCCCGAGTGCCGTGGGCCGCGTCAGGTGCTGGCCTACCAACGCGCCCAGGACGAGCTTCTCTCGCAGGCCGCTCGCGCTGCCCCCGTCGACGGAGAACTGCGGCTGATTAAGAACTGCCGCGACAGCCGTGATAACGTCTACGGAGCGCAGGAGAATTACGAGGCGATATTGGCCGGCGGGTTCCGCCTGATGCTGTGGCGAGCCGGATTGATCATGCTGCTGCCGGTGGTGCTGGTGATGTGGGCGTGCCTGCTGGCAGTGATCATCTCTGTTTTCATTTACTTGGCCGTCGCGGGTTTGGCCTATCTGATCATTCGGCTGTTGGTCAAGCGACACCGCCGAATCGGAGTGTTTCTTTTCGGGCGAGACTTGATCGAAGGTCAGGAGACGGGCGCACCGCTGCCCGCGTGGATGGAATGGTTGATGCTTTGGATAGCGCGTCTGATTAGTGCTCCGCTGGCAATCGGCTTGATTCTTCTGGCCCGGCTCACAGCCTTTCGTGAAATCCGCAGCCAGGCGTTGGCCCTGCTGGTCAGCCGATCCGTTATTGCAGGCAGCGGCATGGTCGACCGGGAAGGCAACTTCCATTTGGCCGACAAGGCACCGGCCATAAACTGCATCGTCGGCTTTGGCGGCTACTTGTGGGACCGGCCGATTTTCAACTTTGGTCATTTCTTCAAAGCGGTGTCGTTGGAGTCCTTTCTGGCGCCGGGAGACTACTTCGGACTGTTGCGCGAACGACAGCGGCTGCAGATCGGTCTAGGGGACTCGAACATGTCCGAGAAGGCCGAGTTCTTACGAATCGGAACCACTTTGCTGGTACTGGATGCGATCGAAGCCGGACAGTTGAAAAATGCCCCGCGTTTGCGGCGTCCCATCCGGGCACTGCATCAGATATGCGCGGATCCTTCGCTGTCGATCGAAGTTGATTTGGTGGGTGGGCGCCGCGTCACGGCCCTTGACTTGCAGCGATACTACTTGGATGCCTGCCAACGATTCGTTGATACGCGCCCGGACGCTCCGGCCCAGGCGTACGAAGTACTGGCCACGTGGGCCGATACGCTGGATTCGCTCGAACGCTCGCCCGAATCCTTGGTCGGATCGGTGGATTGGGTGACGAAGAGGTTCTTGCTGGAGAAGGCGGGGCATGATGCACAGTGGGCGGAACGCAAGAAGATCGACATCCGCTACCACGAATTGTCAGACGAAGGATATTTTCACGTGCTGGCGCAGACGGGTCTCACGGAGACACTGGTAGACGACGACGAGGTGGACCGAGCGACGCGCACGGCGCCACCAAACTCGCCCGCAACGACGCGAGGCCACTACATTCGTGAGTTTGCGGGTGGCGACGAACCGTTTGCGGTAAACTGGAAACGAATCCTGATCGGCCGCGGCAAGAAGGCCAAAGTGATCCGGCTGTATCGTTAGCTGTAGCCCGCGTGCGAAAGCAAGGTGGCGATGCTATCACGCGACTTGCCGATTCTCGTAAAACACTATTGACCCTGCCGGTTGAATGTCATATCCTCCCGCCTCGTCATGACGGTAGACCATGTGACCAGCGAGACACGAAGGCCGTCACCAGAAGGCGGTTGTCTCACTCGACGCGTGGTCGTGCCGGGCGATGGCAAACGAGTGAACGAGTCTGCATCTGGAGCGCAGCCGTGCTGCGTCTCTGCGGACCACGAAGCGGTGTGTTGGCACGGAAGCTGACCCGCCACTTCGCCAAACACCACGGTTGCCGGAAAACGGACCCACAACCACAAGCAGGATGCGCCGGTTGTACTTCGTCCAATCGCTCCCGGAGCTAGTGCGGAATCCTTTGCCCCCCTGGGATGCCGTTGCTTCCGGGAGCCTTTTTTTTGCGCCCATCCCCTCTGGAATTCTTCAGAAACACCTCGAAGTCGCAGCGACTTGGTGACGATACCGATTTAAGAGGTATTGCCGGTTCTTTGTGGAGCGTTGCCTTGGACATCGATCCTGAATTCATTGAGTGGGTCCGCGGTTGGATCAATGACATCCTGGTGTGGATCGGTTTCGGCACCGTCGTCGGGCTGTTGGCCAAGGCGATCATGCCGGGCCGGGACCCCGGCGGGGCGATTGCCACGCTAGCAATGGGAATTGGCGGCACCGTGATCGGATGTGGCCTACTGGCCTTTTTCTTTGAAGGTCGTCGCGTCACCCCAGTCAGCGGGTGGGGCTTCGCCGTCGCCACGGCCGGGGCGTTCATCATCCTGTTCTTCTACAAGCTGCTAGGCGGCTATTGGTTCGTCGAAGGTGAACACCCGCGAATGCGTCTGCGCCCCCACCGGCGCCGGCGAAGATACCGTGCGTCGTATTACGACGATGTGTAGGGTGTATCACTCGCGGCCCAGGCGTTGACTTCTGTACAGGTCCAACTATCTGCAGTCCTGGCGCGCGGCTGAAATGGCGTTTGTTGAAAGTTGCGACCTCGCAGTCCGCCTTTGCCATCCGTGGGTTTCTTGCAGAGGAGACAGGTCGATTATTGACGATTTGCGCCGCGTTGGCGAGACTGTCGGTATGCCGCGTATTGCCCGAATCCCAGCTATGCAGAAGAAAGGTGGGTCCATCATGAAATCAATCAATCGCCGTAGCTTCCTCAAGACCAGTCTGGCCGCGTCGGCGCTTGGGGTCGCGCCGTTCAATATTCTCAAGGCCGGTCCGTCGCCAAACAGCAAGCTGAACATTGCCTGCGTGGGTGTCGGCGGGATGGGATCGAGCGACGCGAGTTACTTCGCGAGAGATGACAACGTGATCGCCCTGTGTGATGTGGACGAGGCGAGACACAACAAATGTATCGCGGGGAAGAAGAACCTGCACGGGATTAAGCTCTGGAAAGACTATCGCGTCATGTTCGACAAGATAGGCAAGGAGATAGATGCCATCTATACCGGGACGCCGGACCATGTCCACTTCGCGGTATCCATGTTTGCCATCCGACGCGGCAAGCATGTCTATACACAGAAGCCGCTCTGCCACACGGTCAATGAAGTCCGCGTCCTGACCGAGGAATCGAAGAAGCACAAGGTCGTGACCCAGATGGGCCACCAGGGCCATTCGGGCAGTAGCTCGGCCACGATCAGGGACTGGGTTCGAGCGGGATCCGTTGGCGAGATCAGGGAGGTGTGGGCCTACTCCAGGAAGAATTATTGGACCAAGGTACATCCCGTCCAGCCAAGTGAATGCCCGACGACGCTCCAGTGGGACCTGTTTCTGAACAGGGCGGAAGCGATACCCTTCGGTTCGAGCTATATGAATCGTGAATGGATAAGGTTCAGTCATTTCAGCGGTGTGGTAGGGGATATGGGCGCACATATTCTGGACGCGGCCTATTACTCGCTCGACCTGAAGACGCCTACCAGCGTCAGGGCTGAAGTGCCCGCCCCACCCGCTCCGGGTCTCCTGCCCAAAGCCGGGGTCATCACCTGGGAATTCCCCGTCCGTGGCGAACGGCCACCGGTAACAATGAAATACAATCTTGGCCCGGAGATTCCCTACCCGCGTCCGAAGGATCTGGAAGAAGGCCGCAAGGGATCATTCTTGGACAGTGGATCGGTCCTGATCGGCACAGAGGGTTCGATAATCGTGGGCAGCCACAGCCAAGGCGGCAGGATAATCCCCGAGGCGAGGATGAAAGAGACTCCTAAGCCGCCCGAGGTATCCTTTCGCTGCAAGGCCGGCAACCATCTGCAGAACTGGGTCATGGCATGCAAAGGCGAAGACGAGGCCATGTCCGAGTTCGACTACGCGGGGCCGCTGTCGGAGATCATTGTGCTCGGCGATCTGGCAATGATGCATCCCGGAAGGAAACTGCTTTGGGACGCTGAGAACATGAAGATCACCAACGACGATGAAGCCAACAACAGCCTCTTCATGAAACGACTCGCACCGCGCGATGACATGAACTGGTACTAATCGTGAGCGGATCGTCTCGCAGCGTGCGGCACGATTGGATCGATTTCACTTCCGAAGCAAACGAGAGTCCCCTGTTCGGTGGCAATAAACAGTTGCTTGTTTGCAGCAATCATGCCGTCGAAGACCGGCAGTGCCTCCAGGTGACACTCAAAGAGCTTCTTGCCGTCCTGCTTCGAGACCGCAAGCACGGTCGAGCCGCCTTCGCCTTTCCATAGAGCCGCCTGTTTGGTCAAATCGGCTTCCTTGCTTCGGACTCCATCCTTTGCATCGCGATAGAACAAAACGCCTTCATCGCTGACATCGTCTGGACCGGCGACGAAAAGTGCGTCCTTTGTCGCCACCATGGCCGTCACAAGCAGCGGCATATTCCGGTCTTCCCACTTACATGCATACGAATCCACGCGAGCCGGGCGCGGCCCGCTGGGCAGTCCAAGCTGTCGATCGATCTTCATCTTGGGGAAGTTCTCCAATTGAGCCACTTTGAAGGCGTCGTGGGCGTAAATGTCTCGCGTTTGATGAGCGTCCTTGTCCACCGCGAAGAGACGGTATTCAAGCGAAGTGGTCCATTTGTAATACTCAGGTTGCCGGCCGAAACCGAACACGGTTGCGTCATCCACCACCAGCAATCGTCCGGACGGGTTGTAACGTCCGGCATTCAAATGCCCGATCCAGCCGCCGGGAAAGGTCCTGGCATAGGTCCAATAGGATCGATGGAACCAGTTGTCTTCCAGAAAGCCGGTGGGCGAGAACAGATGGGCCGGTTCCGTCTCCTCGGCGATGTGGGTAATGCGCCGCCGATTCCCCTGCATGTCGAAGGGCAGCGAACGCATATAGATGTTCTTGCCGTCACAGGAGAGCACGTCCGGCAACGTAGTCGTCATGTCCAACCAGGAATCGTATTTCGTGACGCTCCCGCCGAGCAGCGGATCGGTCTGGTCCATGACCGTTTCGGAGATCTTCTGTCCGGTCATCGGATCCAGGCGCAGATAACGGAGCCCGCCGTCCAGGAACATGTTCCGGCCGGCCACGCAATGCACTTCGCCGTTCTCGACCAGAACGCTTCCGCTGACGGGCCACGCCGATTCCAGCCGGCCGTACACCAAGATCAGCGACTCATGGGGAAATGCGCGGTATCGCCAGACCAATGCACCGTCCTGGGCACGTAAGCAGTAAACCCATCCGTCACGGGACCCGAAGAGAACAAGCCCCCTGTAGATTGTGGGCGGCGAATCAACTCGACTACCGACGGTGTAGCTCCAAAGCGGTTCGCCGCTGCTCATGTCCAAGGCATGGATCGTGTGTTCTTCCTTGGCGCTGACGAAAATCCGGCCTCCGGCCGCGACTGGCTGCGTAAGCTGTTCGCCCAAACGAACTTGCCATCGTTTTGTTAGCTTTGTGGGAACCGATGTCTTTGTCGATCCGCTCCGGGCTGGGTTCTGACGAAAGGTTGGCCACTCTTCGGCGAACGGGCAATCGGCGCTGGCTGTCAGTGTATTCCCGTAGGCCTCGCCCGTTTCCAGCCGCTTGCTCTCCGGTATCGCAGCACCCTGCCGTCCCGTGGAAGTCAACGCCGTGAAGCCGTTGATCTTGGCCTCAAAGTAGCACGCGCAGGCATGGGGCGGTGCATAGAGCAGGCCGTTCGAGGGCATAATGCCGTAAATGCATCCGCCGCGAACCCAGTGATTTGCCGTCCACTTTTCTCGCTTGAGATCAACGAATTCGACGCCCATGCGGGCCGGCAGGATATAGTTGCACGTGGCCTTCGAGAAATGGCATCGGTGATGCGACAGCCACACGGCATCAATATCAGGCAAGAAACTTCGCTTGATTTCCCCCGTCAGCAGATCACGCCCTTCGAATCGCCCCGAGTTTTTCGCACCGGCCGTGTCGCCGTACCACACGAGACCGTCGATTACGAACAGATCTTTCGGCGAGACGTAGCCCGAGCGGGGCTGGGGTGCCGACCATAGCAGGTTTCCGCCGTCACTGGAGAGGGCATACACCGCTTTGTTCAGCGCGACAACCACCGCCTTCTCCTGCAAAATCAGCCGAGGCGGATTCTTCGTCAGCCAGTTGGCTCGACTCTGTTCCGGAAGGTGCTCGGATGACCATAGCGTCATGCCGTTTTCACGATCGAGAGCGAAGACTTTCGTCTCGTCAAGAAAGACAACCATCTCCGCGTTAGCGGCCAGCGTCAGAGCGCTCACACTGTGCCCGTTGTCCCACACCATCGTACCGGTGCCGGGATCTGCGGCTGTGAGGAATGTGCCCGAATCATCGCCTCTCACCAAGAACAGACGATCTTCCGAGAGAATGATCTCTTGCGTGCCCTCTGTTCCGCGGCAAACCCGCAGAGTCTTTCCGGTCATCGCATCCAGCACGGAGACGGGCTGATCGATCCCCAGGGTCACGTAGACATGGTCGTCGTCCACAACCAGGCGACGCGGCATGGAGGCCGGACCGTTCTTGAGGGGATGGAGGTGGTCGAACCAGTTTTCAATCGACCGTTGCCACAACAGCAATCCGTTGAAGGCGTCCCGTGCGGTAAGCTTCCATTGGGGCGGATGCAGCATGGAGACCTTGGGACCTTCGTCACAGATGAAAAACAGCTTGCCGCCCGACGAGACCAGTGCGTTCATACTGGCCATATGTTCGTGATGTCGCGCCCATTTTGGATCGCTTGCCCATTGCAGTTGCCTGGGCGGCTTGACAAGATCATCCTCCGCAACCGGATTCCCTGAAGGGTCGTGGAGATAGTGAGTCCATTCGTCCATCTCTGCAGGGACCGGTTTAGTCCATTTTCGATTTCCGATTCTTGATTGCCGATCGAGGAAGATGGCGACACCGCCAGGAGCCAATACCCGCCTTATCTCTTCATCTGACACCCGACACCTGACACCTGACACCACAATCAGATTGACCAGGTTGTCGGCATAGGGCAGCCTGTCGCCCTCCAGGCGATCAACAGAGACACGACCGTACCAGCCCTTGCTCCGCAGGAATGCCCGCATGGCAGCGACTTCGTTGACATCGCGGCTAAGCACGTGGACCACGAAAGCATCATGGGCATTCAGCTCCGTTACCAGCTCGCGATCGGCCCCGATCGAGACGACAAGCCCCCCTGCCAAGCCGGCATCTGCCATCATCTCAGTCGCCGTCATGGCGAACACTGCGTTCTGCGAAACTAAAATGAAAAGCAAGGCATGAATAAATTGTGGTACTTTCATGAGTGCACAGTGTTCAGTCTTCATGTTCGGCGTTCCAAGAATTCGGTACTAGCACGTCGACGGACATACCGACTTGCTCGGGCGTCCTGGTGTATGAACCAGGATCGTATTCTAAAGCAATTCTATCGCACGCCACACACAGCCACAATTGATCGCGAACCAGGTGATGCCGTCTTCGTCGTCACACAAATGATGATCTCGTCACCTGATGTGCAGGGTCATCTTGAGCAAGTCTCGCGGACAATTGTTCACCGAAGTTTCGATGGACCAGCACACCTGGCGAGCAACTCGAGTACAGAGGCTGTCCCAACGGCGGGGACAAATGCGTCATAAACCCTGGAAACCCGGCGCGGCCGGCGAAGCCATCCGCCGTTTACTTGAATCTGAACGAGTAGAGGTCGCACTGCGTCATCACGAATCGAAGCCGGATCGGTTTCCCGATCAACTCGCCCACGTCGGTGGATTCCTTCCAGCGAACCGTCTGGGCAATGTCGTCGCCGACGATCTCCGGACAATCCGTGATTCCGTACTCGGGCACCACTTTGCCTTGGGCATCCTGGATCTCGACTTGCAGGCTTCCGACCGCTGAGGTGCTGAAGTTGACGACCAGGCTCTTGCCGCTGAACTTCAGGGCTTTCGTCAGAAGTTCGCCTGCGCTGGAGCCGACTCGGGCGGAAACGAAGCCGTCCGTTCGCAGTACGTAGCGGTGCCCGCTCTTGTGGTAGATCGACATCTCCGCCGGTCCCGTCGGGACGACGTTGAGCGCGACGTAGTTCGATCGGTTTCCCCAACGCGTCTTGTCGAGTCCCGGACGGATGAAAGCTTCGGTGAAGAGGCGTTCGTACTTTGTCGATCCGGCTCGCGTCGCCATAAACAGGATATCGGTGGAGCTTCCCCGTTTCGGCACAAACCGCGTCGGCAGGGCGATGTAAAGATGCGGCGCGCGGAAGTAGGGATGGGTCTGGTTCGTATAGAGGTGCTCGTCGGGCAGGTTCGGGTTCATCGCCACCGCCTCAGTCCAGTTCAGGTAGTCCTTCGACGTCGTCCGGCTGATTGTGCGAAGTTGCCCGTGCGGCGTGATCAGCGTCCGGAAGTAGCAGACGTACTGCTGCTCCACTGTGGACCAGAACGAAACATTCTGCGAATCGAACCCGTAGCCCTCCGAGGTGATGACCGGTTTGTTGAGCATCTTCTTCCAATGGATGCCGTCTGCGGAGGCAAATGCATAGAGACCCCCGCCACGATGAGACCCGGCGAGCGTCTTGAAACGCTCCTTACGCTCCGCGTCAGGCCGCGCGTCCAGGAAGGGTGAAAAATTGTGACTGAAGGGCGCCGCTCCCTCCAGAATCAGGTTCTTCCCGTTGGCGCTGGCCACGTCGCTGATGCCCAGATCGGGAAACGTCCATTCGTGGCCGTCCCGGCTTTCGGCGTAGCAGGTGACCTCTCCCGGATGTCCGTCGTGTTTGGGCCCCGTGTAGCTGGCCAGAGACTCTCGATAGTACGCCCGGTACAGATTGCCGTCCTTGATGACGGTCGTGTAGACGATTGGAAGCGGATTCTTTGGAAGCGGCGCGGCTTGAGGTTCGTGGAGTCGGAACTCCACTCCTTCGAGATTCTCGACGAGTTGCCGGTCCACGAACAATTCGAGCCGCTGACCGATATCGATCGCCTGGCTTTTCTTACTCTCTTGTGCGACTACCGCAGACGGTGTCGCGCCGACGGCGACGACTATCAGCCCCAGGACATTTCCCAACAGCCGCTTCATGGCTTTCCTCCGCGTTGACCGTTCAAGGCCCAGTCCACAGCGGATTGAGTCCAACGGCGCTGCGGTGAATTTAGGTGGGCGGCCCCAGCGAAGTCAACCCATGGGCGGGCATTGCCGCGCCATCTGCAAAATCGGTCGTTTCTCGGTGCGCAAACCCCGGCCACGGGAGGATACGTGTTACCTCGCCGTGCGTCCGAGGCAGTGCAGCCGGCCATCCACAGTCGACACCAGAATCTCCGGCTTCTGATCGCCATCAAGATCAGCAATCACAGGTGACTCAACTCTAGCGCCAAGGTCGACGTTCCACACGATCTTACACTTGCCGGCGGTCGCCTTGAGTGCGTACAGCTTGCCGTCGCCAGATCCGCAGAGCAGTTCGGTCCGACCGTCCGCATCGACGTCGAGCGTGGCGAAGTCGCTCAGCGGCGGCGGGAGTCGAAGCGTCCAGCGGACATTTCCACCGTGGTTCGCCGCGGTGAGTTCCTGGTCGGCGGGGCAATTCGGGCATCTGCTTTGAAGCGGTCCGGCGTCAAAGGCACGCAACAGACCGTCTTTCTGCGTGGTCACCAGTTCAATCGCCCGATCTCCGTCCAGATCCGCCAAGCCCGCTTTGCTTGCATGCGTCGTATCGCGCGTCAGTCCGTAGTGCCATACAGGCGCGCCGTCGAGCTTCGTCAGCAGCGTGAGGGCATAAGCGTTGTTGTGGAATACGAGCGGCCTCCCGTTGCCCGAGAGATCGGCCACGATCGGTGTCGCGTACGCGCCCCAGTGGCCCGGCACAGCGGCCGTGATGGCCCTGTTTGGTGTCAGGGAGCGGTTGCCCTTCACGCTGATGACCTCGTACCAATTTTCTGACGAGGCGATGAGATCGTCGGCTCCGTCGGCATCAAGATCGTGAACGGCCGTCGGAAGATGAAGAACAAAGCTTGTGGAAGGTACGCGTTTGGGACCTAGATAATCTCGCATCCAAAGTGGCTTGCCACTCGTCCCGTCATAGGCGACAACGCGGGTATTCTCGTAAGCGACTCGGTAGCGAGCAACGAACCATCGCCCGCGCCCCGCCCCGAGGCTGCCCGATGGTCCGAGAGCCGTCTCGGTCGCGCCGGTCGGAGGCAGTATCTGAAGCTCTCGGTTTCCGGCCGCATCGACGGCGACAATCTCAACGACGCCATCGCTGTTTTCTTGCGGGGCGAGCACCTCGTTCTTGCCGTCGCCATCGAGGTCCGTAATACAAACGCCAACGGACGGCGGTGATTTTTCGATCAACACGCGCCGATCCGAACCGTTCGCAGCGAGACTGACAATGGAACCGGAAAACTCGCGAACGACGATGCGCATGCTGTTGCCGAGGATGCCGACGACGGCTGGCGTGGCTGCATACGATTGCCGACGCGGAGCCCGATACGAAACTCGCTTTGCTCCGTTCTCGACCACCGTTACTTCTGAACCGTCCCATGAATAGGGACGCGGTTTTGATGCCGTCGTGCCCAGCGCCGCATGACTCTCGATCCTTTGAACCCGCTCCAGCGAATCGCTCGTCAGCCGGCAACCCCAAACGCCGTCAGCGAACCGCAATAGGAACAATCCGCCGGCCGGTTGATCTCGCCAGAGCGGCATGTTGACGCTCGAACTACGAGCACCAACCGCCCGCGTCAAGTTGCCTTCCGACGGAGCCGGCATCACCAACGGAGTGACGTCTTCGCCTCGCCAGCGATCAACGAACGTGTCGCCAGTCCAATTGCAGATCCGCAGTGAGTTCTTACCCTCACGAAGAAGAACTTCGAGAGGAGCGACACCGTCGAGGTCGTCAACGGTGAGCACGGTTTGATCGGCGGCGTCGTAAACACGCTCACCTTCATTGGCACCGAAGATGACCAGGTGAACCTTCTCGTCGGAGTGTTCATTGGTGACGGCGGTCAAGATCTCGATCTCTCCGTCGCCGTCCAGATCGATGAATGGATCTGGGGCCGCCCGGTCGATTTTCACTTGGGATTGGTATTGGTTCTCGGCGTCGCCAACAACGCGTTTCCACTTGCTCCGCGATGTCTTGCCGTCCTGCGTGGCAACTTGAACGCCGGGGATCATCGGATTGATCATCAACAGTGACGGCAGTTCACCATCTGCCAACGGAACGGCCGCAGTCGCCGCCCAATAGGTGCGAATTTTCGGCCCCCACGTTGTCTGCATCGTCTTCTCGCCCGACGACAGGTCGTAAACCCACATCGCTTCGTGCGAGATCATCACCATGTCGGTGTGCCCATCGCCATCCATGTCAGCCAGCAGATGCAGCGGGGCGTAGATCGTGCCTTCTTCCTCGGCGTGGAAACGCAACTTGGGTGCATCGACTCCGTCTTCAAAGCTCCACAAGTATCCGACACCGCGCGCCGCACTGCCGCCAAATCGCTTCTCTGAATCGCCGCTCCACCATGCACAAAGCTGCTCGCCCGGAATGCCGGCCAGAATACTGCCGAAGCGTTCGTAGCGCCCAAATACGTTTCCACACGAATAAAGGAAGGCGGCCTTGCCCGTGGAGCCGCTGACCATGTAGCGGTGATGTGCGACGCCGGTGCTCGATGCAATCAGCAATCCTCGCGTGCCGTCGCCGGCAAAATCCCGAATCTGAATCACCTGTGGCTGGGAGAATTGCTGCGTTTCCCACAACTTGTCTCCATGCACGGTTTGGCAGATGAGCCGATCGGCGAGCACACGGAGCAACTCGTCACGTCCGTCACCGTCGACGTCGACCAACTGCACCTGTTCGGTGCTTGTGCTCGCACCACCAAGGTCGTACGTCCATCGCTTGTGCGGTGCCTCGGCGAGTCCCCCGACCAGTGGCGAAAACCCGGTCAGGCCGGGATCGCGACGGTATGCGGGCCACTGGGCTGCAGGTACGTCAGACGAAGCCAGTCTCAGGCCCTTCGCCGATTCTTGGCCCGTAGAAACGCCCACAATACCGGCCACCACGACCGTGGCCACAACACATCGCCCTAACAAACTGCTCATTGGTCGACCTGCCGGACAATCAAGGGGTTCTGTGTCATATGGGGATCGGTGGCGGCGGATTGCTGCGGTGGGACTCCCAAGAAGCGTTCGGATATGGAATCGGACGGTCCTACTCGAACTTAAGGCACGTCAGGTGTCCCTTCGTGGTTTTTGCGTAGAGATGCCCGTCGACGAGCACCGGATAGGGCCAGTAGAGCCCTTTGCCTTCACGGGAGCGGTCTCCCTCAAGCGGCTTGATCCGCTGTCGCTCCTCGTACTTGCCTCCGTCGAGTGTTCCCCAGGACAATTCGCCCATCTGGCTGAGTTTCACGAGCGTGTCGCCGGCGAGGAGTAAATTGCCGAATTCGGTGGGCTTCTCCCATTCGACCTCGCCTGAAGCAACATCCACGCAAACTAGCACGCCCTCGCGCTTCGTGCCGCTGATGTTGGCCAGCGCATAACCGTCGTGGTAGACCTCCTGGTTGAAGGCAAACCAATCGTCGCGTCCGAAGTTGGCGGCCTCACAGAGCCATTCTTCGCTGCCGTTGTCGGCGCTGAGCGCGAGCTTGCTCAGGCCGAATTTGGCGTGCAGGACGTAAAGACTGCCGTCGTACCACCGGGGCGTTACCCCATTGCAGTTTGAGACGCGAGTGCGCCAGTCGGCCGATTCCGTGAATACCGGCTCGCCCGACCGCGGATCAACAAAGTGGATGTTGGTCGCCGTCTGGACTACAAGCGCGGGCCGATCGAACACATGATCCAGTAGGGGAACGACCGTCGCATATGCCTTGGCAGGCTTTTCACTGCTCCAAACGGTCTTGCCCGTCGCTTTTTCCAGCGCAAGTCCCTTCTCGCCCACGTTGAACACTACCAGGCCACCGACGACCGTGGCCGATCCGCTGAAACCCCACCATCCGCCTTTTGCCTTCCACTGCTCGGCCGAGGCCTCCCAGCGCTTCTTCCCGTCGGCCGCGTCGAGGCAGAAGATCTGCCCCACGCGGCTGATCGTGTACACATGGCCGTCGACGATCGTGGGCGTAGCGTTGGGACCGCCGGGGTAGAGCCGGGGATTCAAGTCGCACTTGTACGCGAAACGCCAAATCTCTTCGCCCGTGGCTGCGTCCAGACAGACAACGTGCTCCGAACCTTTGTCGTTGCCCATGGTGAAAAGCTTGCCGTCGACGATCGTCACGGAGCAGGAGCCGTTGTCCACACCCGTCGACCAAACCTCGGT
Organism: Pirellulaceae bacterium; assembly: GCA_016784735.1. Taxonomy (GTDB): domain Bacteria; phylum Planctomycetota; class Planctomycetia; order Pirellulales; family Pirellulaceae; genus JADHUC01. The sequence continues at coordinate 33,932 of JADHUC010000061.1, forward strand.
CACGCCGTCGCCGGCAATCTGCCCGTCCGGTGAGTTACCGTCGTATCCCGGCCCGCGGAAGTGCGGCCACTCGGCCCCTTGCGACTGCCCGCCGCACAGCAAGCCTGCAATCAGCGCGACGCAATAGCAGGTCGCAAGAGTTCTTTTCGACGTAATTGTTCTTCGATCCACGGCGTGTTCTCCTTGCACTGACATTTCCCATGTGGGTTGAACCCGAAACCGGTCCAGGCTCGCGGGCGGTGACTATTGTAACATTGTTGTTTGGGCATGGTGCCTCCGCATAGTGCAGAGGCTATCATAACCTCCGGAAAAACAGGAAGTTGCGTTTCGCCAAGGGCTGCGCAAGAATCGGTGGACCAGGACACAGGAGTAAATCCGTTGGACAGACGACGATTCCTTCAGACCGCATCTGCATCTTGTGTTGTGGGAGCGACCGCTCCGGGTGCTTCCCGATTGGTTGCCGGCAGCGTCGCGCCGCGCACCGAGAAACGCTCGATTCGCAAGCCGCTGACAGCTTACACGGCCGATGACCACCGGCGACGGCTTGAGAACATCGCGATCTGCGAGCGTGGTATTGCGACGTGCCTCAGAAAGCACTTGATTACCAGTTACCTGCCGGGCCAGGCGTACTACAACCTGGGTGAGTACCCGAGCCGCAAACCGTGGCAACCCAGCGAATATGACGACGCGGAACTGGATCGGCTTCGCGACCATGGGATCGAGTTGATCCAGGTGTGGCTCGACTGGTGTGACGAACTTCGCCTATTCGGCGGCGATAAGTTCAACGCGCCCAATCCGGACACCTTTCGCCAATTCATCGACAAAGTGCACACCCGCGGCATGAAGATCATCCCTTACACGTCCGCCGGTTACTTCGAGCGGAGGGATCCCGAGTTGCGGCCCGAGTGGTCGCGCAACGAGAAGCAGGACCTTCGAGAACTCTGTTGGGACTGGGCACGATGCTCGTACGCCAGTCCCGGATGGCGAGCCTATTTGCTGCCACGATTGGCGCGGATGATGGACGAGTACGGCGTCGACGGACTGTATAACGACATGGGTTACGGGCAAGGAGTCGCTGCCAACAAGATGCCGCCGACCAAAGATGAGGTGCTCGCTTTCGAGGAAACCGAAGATGAAGACGGCTACCTGACCGATATGCTGGGGCTGATCTACGACATGGTCAAACGGCGCGGGGGCATTGTCAAACTGCACCGTAGCGGAACACAGTGCCCCAAGACGTCTTTGAAGGTCTACGATTACCTGTGGGTCGGCGAGGGGGGACGCAACGGTGATCGACTCCGCGAGGCAGTCAAAGACCACCCGCCCTACGTTGTTCCTTGCCTGGACATGAGCAAGGCATCCATCGAAAACGAGGACGAACTCTACCTGCATGCCATTCCCTACATGCAGTTCCCATTTCTCTCGGCCGGCCGGCCATTTACCGGCGAGCGTGCGGCGATTCCAGGCATCACCTACACGCTCGGCAGGAAGGACCACTGGTCGCAGCACTACCTGGCCATCCACGAGCACTACAAAGCCCATCCCGACGGACCTTACTCGTATTCCCAGTGGGACTCGGCCGTCCCTCGCCCCGCGGCGCGCCCCGCGCACGAGCGTTGGCTCAAACAGTACCTGCCGATGGTCGAGGAGAGCACATGGGCGTGGCTGGAATTGGGCGAGTCAAGCCTCTTCGCCGCGCCCTTGCCCAACAACGTGGTGGCCTCGGCATTCGCAAACCGCGAGCTGTACGTGGCACTGGCCAACTACGGTGTCAACCCGGTTGAGGTTGCGACGACGGATGACTACGTCCCGATTGACAAGCCTACGGAACCCGGCACGAGGATTTGGAGGTTGGACGGCCGGTCGCTCCGCATCCTCCGCCGTGAGTCGATCTCTTGAGATACATGCTGTCTTCGAAAGGAAACGGTTAACCAATGAAACGATGTGATTTCCTTCTCGAATTGTGCTGTCTGTTATTCATGCTCGGTTGGGCACATCCAACGTTTGCGGAAGCCTACTACGTGGCCCCCGATGGCCAGGACGGCGATCCGGGAAACGAGACGCAACCGTGGCGCTCGATTCAGCATGCGGCCGATCGTGTGCATCCTGGCGACACGGTCCGCATCCGGGCCGGGGACTACTACGTCGGACAGGGCCTGTACTTCCGCCGCGCGGGGACGGCCGAGGCTCCCATCGTCTACCGAGCGCACGGCGACGGTCCCGTGCGGATCACGAACTCGACCGTTCTTTCAGGACCATGGAAAAAGGTGCAGCACGACATCTACTCGACCACCGTGCCAAAGGGTACGGAGTGCGCCTTCGACGGCGACGAGCCCCTGACGTCACCCGGTGCCCACGGGTTCAAGGGCGACACGATCGGGCAGATGATCCCTGGATCATTCCTCGTGGAGGACCAGACGCTGTACGTGCGGCTTGCCGGAGGCGCCGATCCCTCCGCTCGCAAGATCCGCGCCGCGCCATATCACGCGATCAGCTTCTACGAGAACCACTACAATGTGTTCGACGGGTTGACCGTGGAGTACACGTACAACGCCTTCAAACGACAGCGAGACACGACGCACCACGTTACCATCCGCAACTGCACCATCCGCTGTATCCGCAGCCAAGGGATCCAGCCTGTGGCGAAGGACTGCGTTATCGAGCACAATCTCTTCCAGAAGATCGGGACTACGAAATTCCTGCACGGTATATACTGCGGCACGTCGAACACCATCATCCGGTACAACGTCTTCGAGGAGATCGCCGGTGCGGCGATTCACTTGTATCCGACGGGTGGACGGTCGGAGGTCTACGGGAACGTGTTCCGCAAACCGCGAAAGATGGCGGGTGGAGGTTACTACGGCGAAATCGTGGCCTGGGGCGATGGCGGTCACAAGATCTACAACAACGTGTTTCTCGGCGGAGGAGTCCGCTACGGCATCAGCGCAAACTCGAATGAAAACGAGATCTACCACAACACGTTCGTGGGATGCCCCAGGGCGATCTATTTGCATGAGGGCAAGAAGGGCAATCGGGTCCAAAACAATATTCTCGTCGAGGGCAAGATCGAGGACCATGGGCGGGGGAGCGTGATCTCGAATAACATGCAGGCTGATCCGGAGTTTCTGAACGCAGCAACGGGCGATGTCCGCCTGCGCCCCGATAGCCCGGCTATCGACGCAGGGATTCGCATCCCGCTCGTTCGAACGGACTTCAACAGGACGCCGCGACCCCAGGGAAACGCCCCGGACCTTGGCGCTTTCGAATTCGTCGAGTCAAAGGAATTGCACTGACCAATCAATAGTCTGTCGCGAAGGGAACCGTCATGGACCGCTTGGCCGTTTGTCTTGTTGCTGCAGCATTTTTTTCCCCTTGCGAGGGCATCGCCAAGTCGCCCGGCATTGCTCAAGGCGATCGCGTCGACGTCGTCGTTGACGTCAACAGCAAGTTGGGAGAACTCTACAATTTCTGGAACGTCTTTCCGGTCACGGTCCAGACGCCGTTCCTAGACGAGACGCAACACGCGAAGCTGCGCCGGACGTATCGGTACGCTGAATACATCAACTGCGTACGACTGCTGGGCGGGATCGACTTGGAAAAGGACGACTACTTCCGGGGCGTCGATGCCCAGGGCCGGGCGATCTGCAATTTCTCAGAAGGGATCGCGATGCTTTCGGGCATTCGCAAGTGCGGATTCACGCCCTGGATCGTACTGGACAACGTCCCGGCAGCAATGTGTGATACCCCCACGAAGAACCGTTACGGCAACACGGAACCGCCCAACGACTTTCGTGTCTGGGGCAGCTACGTCCGGCAGTTCGTTCAGGCGTTGGTCCATGAGTTCGGACGCGAGGAAGTCAGCCGGTGGCGATTCCGCGTCGGCACCGAACCCGATCTCAAACCGGGACACTGGTCGGGAACGAAAGAGCAGTATTTCGCGCACTATGACCACACGGTGGCGGCCGTGTTGAGTGTGCTTCCCGGCGCAAATATCGGGCCGGGGAATATCATCGATCCTGTGAAGAAGCGGAAATGGCAGTCGTGGGGCACGGAGATTATCGAGCACTGCGCCACGGGGACTAACCATGCCACCGGCCAGGTCGGTACGCCGATGAGCTTCTTCGCATCGAGCTACTACACGGCGGTGGGCACGACGGACGAACGCTTCGACACGTTGATCGAGCTACTGCGGGGCAAGTTACAGCAATATCCCCAATTTACCGACACGCCGGTCGAGATCCAGGAGTTCGGCATTCTGAGCGAGGGTGGGAAGTGGATCGTCGGCGACGGCACCGAATTCGGCGGTTCGTGGATGGCGCACTTCGCCGACAAGATCTATCGTCTGCGCGTACGTCGAGTTTACCAATGGTGGTGGAACACCAACAAAGGAGGCGGAATCCCCATCCCACTCAACCATGTGATGGACATGCTCGAAGCGATGGTCGGCGGCACGCGGCTCAAGGCCGAGGCATCGCGTTCCAGCGAGGCGGACCATGTCGGATGCATCGCCGTCACGAAGGAAGGACACATCGATCTGATCGTCTTTCGCCACCTGGCTGTGCGAGATAACGGCCAACCGGTCCCGGTCCGAGTGACCCTGCAAGGCGACGCCATGGCAGACAACGACTGGACCATCACTCGGGCCGCCATCATCGACGGTCGTCACACCGGCTTCATGCACGAGCAGAAGGCCGACATGGATCGAGCCCGTGCGGCGGCGGGCGCGAACGCTAATCCTTACGCCGTCGCAATCGCAGTCATGGCCGCAAATAAGGCCAGGTACGAGCGAATGAGTGCACTTTCCAAACTGGAATCGCCGTCTCTGACGACCGCCCCATCAGGCAGTGTCCGCTTCGATCTGGAACTGGATGGCCACAGCGTGATTCACCTACGCCTGGAGTAGCCTCACGCTGGAGCGGACAAAGTCTCAATCAATGTTGATTTTGCGGCGATACATATAGTCGTGATCGTGGTCGGGGCCCTTTCGCGGGAAATAGATGAAGAAATCATCGTCAACCGTGTGGCAGTCGGCCGACGGACCGTCAAAGTCAACAAACGAGGAGTAGGGTTGGATCGCACCATTGCTGACCTGGTCGACGACCGTTTCGAGTGACCAATCAAGGCCGTCTGGCGACGAGAACAGAAGTAGTTTCCCAGCAGCGTGGGTTTGGACGGCGAGGAGGTATTTGCCGAGTGCGGTACAGTAGGTGGCGTCGGCGTGAAGGTCTTCGCCGCCGGTGATATGAGGAATGAGATCTTCGCCCGGCTCGCCTGAAAGGCCGGGTATGTCCCACTTGCCATCACGATATTTGTGCCAGGGGGTGACTTGGTGCTTGGCCGCAGCCGTGATCACCGTGTCGAGCTCGGCCCGCGCAGCGCACTGAATGGGCGTTCGCCGGGCGCCGGCTTCCGCGGGAATGACGTCGTTGAAGTAGACATGGAGGTAGTCGCCGCGGATGATGTAGGCACCGCCACCGACATTTTGGCGGTCATCTGCCGGCTTGACGATTTCGCCGCAGTAGGTCCAGCTCACGCCGCGATCGGTGGAGTAACCCAACCCCAAAGCAAAACGTTGATGAGCTTGCCTTCTTCTGGTTTCTCTGGGTGCGTTGTTGAGTTCGGCATGCGTAATCGTCAGTAGATCGCCGTTGGGACATTCGTACATACCGAGAATCCAGATTCCCTTTTCCAACTGGTCCTGGTAGTAGCCGTTGTAGTCCCAAAATGCTTTGTCGGTCTTACTCCCGACGTGACACTTGAGAGGATCGTCAGGCGGGCCTTTGTGCCAGGAATGGCGGCTCCTTCGCTGCTGGCTGGTTTCGAGACGGCAGCCGAAAGAGTGAAAGAAGTGCATTTCGCCATCCTTCCGGAGAGTCGAGAGACTGCCGTCGTAACGAATTGGAATCTCGTCTTCGGTGTAGATAAGCTCCAGCTCGCCCAGTTTGAGTTGCTGTGCCTGAAGGGACACCGCAAGTAGCAGTTGAACGAGCATGAGGGTGACAACGTAGCCAGTCTTGTCTTTCATCTTCTGTCGTGTCTCCAAAATCGAATCATTACCGTTCTATTCACTTGGGCGCACCCAGTCCACCTCGAAGTAGCGCAGGGTCGGTTCCCACCAGCCAATCGACCTATTCGCAGCATTTGGCCGGTGGGAACCAGCCCTACTTGGCTCCAGGAGGACATTCGATCGCGTTGACAGCCTAGCGTGGTTTGCGAGGCGCTTGTCCGACGTCGATATCCACACAGTTCTCTTCAATGGTCTCATCCAGGACCGATCGCGGACTGGGACGCAGTGGATCCAAACAATCGGCTTGGTCGAACCCCCAGCGTAAGTAAGCAGCCAACGGGCTGTCCAACGCTACTACTTCGCCGTCGGCAGCGCACGTGTCGCACAGGGCGTCGAGGTATTTGCGTATCAGGCTGCTCTTTTGCCATGACTCCGCGTGAAGGAGCAACTCATCAAGTTTCGCTTGTTCTTCGGCCTGGCGTCTTTCAAGTTCCTCCCGCCGTTGACGCAGTTCCTCTTCGCGTGCGCTTCTGAGTCGTTCTGCTTCCGCACGCTGTCGCGCAAGTTCTTCCTTTTCCCGTCGGCGTATTCGTATTTCTCCGGCTTCTCTGACGAATTCAAGGAGCAATCCTTCGAGCTTGTCCTCGACCTTCTTCGACTTACCGTCCATCGCGAGCGGAGACCGATAGCTTGATGGCCCGTCATCAAAGAGGAGCAGACCACTCGGAACAAGTTCAGTGCGGTTGCGGTCCCAGGAATACTCCGCGTCTTCGTTCTTAATGCGGACCTGATTATGCTTCTCACGCAAGCGAAGCACAGTAATTCTCTCGCCGCCGATTATCACGACGGTGCTGGTTCTTCGTTTGTTGTAGCGGGAGGTCACGACTTCGACGCTTCCACCGATCGCTTCAAGCCTCTTGATGAAGGCATCCATCACTCGAAGTGCCCGCTTGACCGAGCCGTCGCTGACTTCGATGGAGAGTGTCGGCCCTAACGTCTCCCGGCTGTCATGCTTCCGTTGCGACCACGGAATCTTGCACTCTGCGATCTGTTTCTCGATCCGTTCCTTGATTGCCGCCACTAGCGGATGGGGATTACGAAGCGCGCTGCTAACCTCTACCGGGCCTAGCTTTCGGACTTTTTCAAGAATCTCCAAAATGTCTGAGTCGTACTGCAACTCTCGGGGCGGCTCGTTGACGGAAACTCCAAAGTCGTCATGTGCATGGAATGTCAACGACTGAATATCGGGATCTGGGTTTTCTGGCAAGGGTGTCTTTCGTGGGTTCTTGCGGTTGGCTAGCTGCGCCCAGTAGCCGGGGTACGGCTTCGGAATGTCAAAGGACTTACAGAGCTTACCAATCATCACGTCGGAACAATCAAGCTCGTTGGCAAGCTTGGTCGCCGGTCGCGTCCAGACAAACTCGTAGAGTTCTTCGCGAGTGAACGTTCGCGTTCTACATTCTTTGGTCGTCATGCGAGCATCCCCTGACAATATTGAGGAAGGAAACTGCGTTTGAGCCGACTTGAGATTGCCTGAATCGCCAAACACGACGAGCAGTCCGCTGCCTCACTGACCGGTTCCCATGAACATTTTCCTCCCACGGCTAAGTGAATACAATCACCCAGCCAGGCCATTACGTTCTGTCAAAAGCTATCCTCGCTTCTGAATGAGCAATGTGCAGGGCGCGTGTATCGCTTGCCTACAAAAGCCGAGTGGGAATACGCCTGTCGAGCCGGGACTACCACACCCTTTCATTTCGGCAGCGACTTGGACGGACGGCAAACGAATTGCGACGGTACGCAGCCATACGGTACATCGAGAGAGGGACCAAGTTTGAAGCGAACCACCAAGGTCGGCAGCTACCGCCCGAACGCATTCGGTCTCCACGATATGCATGGGAACGTGGCGGAATGGTGTCAAGATTGGTTTGGCCCCTACGTCGTGGATATCGTCGATGACCCAGTGGGCTCTGCAGGTGGCTCACGGCGAGTAGCAAGGGGTGGGTTCTGGCTCGCCGCTGCCTGGGGTTGCCGTTCGGCGCATCGCGGCGGCAGTGCTCCGACGGGTCGCGCGGGCAATCTCGGTTTTCGAGTGGCCATGCCGGCGGCGATCGTATTTCGCAAGGGCCATCGGATTCGCATCCACGTTCAAAGCAGTTGTTGGCCGCTCTGGGATCGCAATCAGAACACCGGCAACCCAATCGGAATGGACGCACAGGTCCAGGTGGCTCGGCAGACGATCTACCACGACGCGTCCCAGCCTATTTGAACGTTGCCGATATCCAGTCGAACACTTCTTTCTGTGGCGTGTCCCGGTAACGGGCTGACCACCTGTTGATATCGTAATTGGCAAGCAATCGAATCCTGTCACTCGCATTCATCAAGCCATACACTTTGCGCACCTCACCGACGCACTGGACAACGTCCGCTTGCGGATGATCCCAATCGAGCTGCGGCGCAACGACCATCACTGGTCGAGGTGCGATGAGAGCCAGTGTTTCATGCATGTCAAACGGGATTCGCTTGGGATCGTCAACAAAGAAGCCTAATCTCGGCAACAGTCCGTGCATGTGCGAGTACCTTTTGATGATCGCATGCGATTTCTCCTTCTCGCGGTTGCTCAAGCGGAAAGGCGAAACGCCACAGACGGTAACTACCCCTTTGATCCTGTCGTCCGTGGCGGCGGCATACAGTGCCACCGTACCGCCCATCGAATAGCCAAGACAGTAGATCCTTTCCGGGTCGATCACATCAAAGTTCGATAGGGCGTCCACGGCCGCTTGGACGTCCGTCACCATTCTGCCCATCAGAGACCAATTCGGGTGCCTCTTATAGAAGTTCGCGCCTTCGGCGACCCTCGTTCCAAAGCCGATCTGGTCTAACGCAAACACCGCATACCCCATCTTTGTCAGCGCGACCGCCGGCGGCGGGTATCGCCCGTTGCCGTAACCTGGATTATGCGAGAAAGGGTGAAGCCAGATCACGACGGGCAATCTGCCTCTCGGCCTCTCTTCATCGGCTTCTTTGGGGTAATACAAGTCTCCCCGCAAATAGTCGCCAAACGACAGATAGGGAGATAAGGTCAGCTTTCCCATCGTTGCCCTCGGTGATGGTCGGCCGATCGTAGCGGAAATGTAATCAGCTCTCGGTCGCTGGGCGGCTGCCGCAAACTCCTTTGGCCCAGGATTCGTGACGCCGGGCGGCGTCTCGCCTAAACTCCAACGAATCCGTTCCATCATCAATGGCTTCTTCTTCATCCACTGCCGCAGCGTGTCGATCTTGCGACCGTCCGACGAACGAAGTAGGTCGTCGATCCCTCTTTCTGGATAATCCAGCGGATCAATGTTCTCACGGCTCGCTCGCTTCCACTCGTCGAACGAATAGTCGTGGTACAAAGTGCGCGGCGGCTCCGTATCGCCTCGCCCAAACACGTAGTCAAAGAAATCAAAATAGTCTTCGATGTCTCTGGCGGAAGTGCTGTGCCCGCCGCCTCGAAATCGAAGCGCGATCTTGTCTCCCGCGCCCAGGAAGTCGTAGACGGTTTTTGCCGACTTGTATACCTGTTCTTGCGCCCAATTGTTGGCTTCGGTTTCGTTTGTCGCGGTACTCAACATGCAAGCATTCGGAGCGACCAGAGCGACCAAGCTGTTCGAGTCCACGGGCAACTGGTTCTCTCGACCCACAAAGAACCGCCACCGCGGATGAAACCAACTTCTTCGAAGCCTCACGTGCAAGGACATGTTGCCTGCGCAAAAATTGTCGCGGTCGAAAC
>JADHUC010000062.1 GCA_016784735.1 Pirellulaceae bacterium
TCGCGCGATATCGCTCGCGACGTCTTTCGGCCTCCTCTCGCGCCTGGCGTTCTCGTTCTCGGCGCTCCTGCTCCTGCCGCGCCTGTTCCTGCGATCGGTCTGAAGAAGGACGCGATCCCGACGGAGCCGGACTCCGAGCGGCCGCTTCACGCACGCGGCGCACGGCATACCGCTGCTCCATTTCCGATCGGCTCAGGCGATTGTCGCGATTTCTATCATACTGAAACGGATCGTCGCGCCAACGTCCTCGGCTCGCTTCGCTTCGGTCGACGTATCCGTCGCGATTCGTGTCGTACTGTTTCATTCGTTCGGCCGCTCTCTGGGCGTCCTCCTGCGTCACCCTGACCGCTTGAACTGCGTCGGTGCCAAAGCCGGGGATGGGCCGAGTCCCCTCGACGTGCCCGAAACCGGGGACACTTGGCTTGTCATCAGCCGGTTGCCGTGTTGAACGGTCGTAGCCGCGTTGAGCGACGGCCGACGAAGCCATCAGTGCCAAGATCCATAGAGATGCGACACGCCCTCGAAACAGCATTGTGGATCGCATGAGTTCACCTGCCAGGGCTGGCGATCAATGACGACACACGTCGCATTGATTCGGCGATGTCGGAGTGATACGTGTTCTTCTTTAGGACAGACATGAACAAGGACCGTGTCCGCTACAGTATCTAGTCTATATAACTGCAAGTCTGTTCAACACTCTTGCCGAGCCGGAAACAGTCATATTCCCGGATTTTTTGACCAAACGGAGTTTAGGTACCGATGCGGCGGCTTTGGCTGAAGCGTTGGGATGTCGATAAACCTTTGAATTCGAAGTACACGGGATCCCGTTCAGACGGCGTCCGACGGACCGATCGCCGTCGATCAGCTAATTGGCGAGATGCAGTTCCTTGAAACAGAAACGGGCGACGAAGCAATCGCCACGCCCGGCCACGTCCGCGTTTGCCCAAGCCGGTTGCTTCCCTGCTGGGAAACCACCTGCCTCGGATCGGCCGGCCACGTAGACGCCGTGATCGGTGACTTCGAGAGTCGTGATATGAACTCGTCCTACTGCAGCCCCTCCGTCGTCCAACTGCGCGCCGCGGAGGATCGTGGAATAAGGCGTCTCGCGCAGGTCAGCGTCGAGAACGAGCAGCACGGCGTGGGTTCCGGCATCCTGCCGCTCCGGCCAGGACTGAAACGCGTTCAGCGTTGTAACCGGAGACCTGCAACTGAATCCTGCCACATAGACTTGCCCTCCGGCGTCAGTGGCGACGCAATGCAACTCGTTTGTTGACAGATACGGACTGCCTTGGCAAGGACTTGAGAAATAGCGACCAGCGATTGTCTTCCCTGTGGACACATCGACTCGACCGATCCACGAGATCTGATTCGGTCCAATGTTACCCGGGATATCTCCCATGAGCCGATAGTAATCGGAACCGTGCTGCGTGGCCAAGACGATCACATCGCCGGTTGCTGCATCGAAATGGACGGCCTTTCCCACTTGATGGCGAAAGTGGAGGCTGTCGCCCGGCTGATACAGGTTGGTCGACCAGCGCAACTCGCCGTCGCCGGAGTAACGGGCGAGAAAAACATCCCAGGGCGATGCCTGGCTATCGCCTGATCGAAAGTCAAAAAAACCAATACCGCAGACAACCAAATCGCCGCCGGGAAGTGCACATAGTCCGCCCAGCGGTTGGATGTCACGCACCCTGACTCGCACTGCGCCCGCCGGACCCTGGCCATCGAAATCGAATGGCTGCGATTCACCCTGTCGATAGAAATGCCAATATTGGCCGGGCCGATTCAGGTCCTCCGTCGAAGTGTGCAGCAGAATGCGGTCACCGTTCGGCTCCGGGCGGGCCGTCCAAGAATCCCAGGCAGAACCGTCGACAGTGTGACGGTACACGCCACCGTGTTGATTCTCATCCCGCAAAGTGGCTGCCCAGTTCGATCGGTTTTGCTGATCCACGAACAGCCCCGAAACCCGTACCTGATTAGGCCCGCCGCGTCCAATCCACATGAGTTGCGAGCCGTCACCGCTCAGCTTGACAATAGCAGTCCCGATGTTGATGCTCCGCCAATCCGCTTCATTCAGCGAGGGATTTTCTTCAAAGAACCGTGCGAGCACCTGACCACCGAGAAAGATCGATCCGTCCAGTCCTGCGGCAACATGCGTGGGCTTGAACGTATTGGTCGCAAACCGGGCAACCCATGCCACATGCTGGAGATCGGCGGATATCCGTGCGACAAACCCCATCGCGGGTCCGTGGGTATCGCCAAGCAATCGGTAGACCGGCACCCCCTTGGGAATTGCCTCCGCCGACTCGATGCTGCCGCACACGAGCACGCTGCCATCGGATAGGCCGCAGATGTCCGTAATCTCGTCGGTCATCTTGTACAGATCAGGGCCTCCGAACTGAATAATCGTCGCTTCCGCGGGCTGGTTCACATCCCAGGCTTTGGTCGGCGGACCCGCCGGTGCTACCGGGGGAAAACGGTTGGCCAGGCCGGGCGGTAATGGATGGTCGTCTGAGTCAGCCTTTGCGACGCGCCGCAGCGTCACTCGGGCACGGATGTCGTCCCGGCCTCGGACCGTGATGGAGTCACGATCGAGTTCGAATTGGTCCTCGCCACCTTGGAGGTCGAGTTCGTATTCGCCCTTTTTCAGCCGGATGGTCCAACCGTGCTCCTGGTCTGCGATCTCGACGGTCTCGCCGCCCTGTTTGACGGCGACTTGGATGTTGGGATCATCGGTTTCGATCGTTAGTGTGCCATGCTTTCCGGTGATCGATAGGATGATGCCGAAGAGTGCCAGCGCAGCCAGCCCGACGATCCCGGACGCCACGAAGGGACGCGAAGAATACCGCCTGCGGACGACGACTGGCGATGGTTCGGCGTCGCATGCCGACTTCTCGAAGCCTGAGGATACGGAATCAATAACCGGGACAACGGCGTCGCGCGATGCATCGCTTGGATCCGTGTCTTCCACCGCAGCCGACGCGTCTCCCGATGTGCTGAGCGAGGCCGGCATTTCCTGTTCCCGGCAGGGCGAGCTTTCAGAGCGAGTAAGTACAGCACCTAAGTTGGCGTCTGCGACAAAGGGGGCCAGGGCGCTGGCCACTGCAGCCGGATCGGGGTACCGATCATCCGGATCGCGTGCCAACATGCGATGCAGCACCGCTGCAAGTTCCGGCGGCACCTCATCTCGCCGCTCCTGGATAGGCGTAGGGGCCTCGCTAGTCAGCGCAACTAACTTCTTGGCCGGTGTATTGTACCGTTCGCCGCCGAATGGAGCTTCGCCCGAGAGTAGCTTATAGAGGGTCGCTCCCAAGCTGTAGATGTCCGCTCGGTGATCGACACGGTGGCTGTCATCACATTGCTCGGGAGCCATGTACTCGGGCGTGCCCATGATCTGGCCCGATCCCGTCAATTCGCCCGAAGCCTGCGCCTGCACGTCCTGCAAGAGAGCCAAGCCGAGATCCAATATCTTCACTTGGCCATGTGTGTTCAGCATCAGATTCGATGGTTTGATGTCGCGATGCACCAGTCCGCGTTGATGGGCATAGTCGAGTCCAATGGCAGCTTGTCGCACCAACTCACACGCATCGGCAATGGCCAACGCCTGGCCATCGCGCACCAGATCGGCCCAACTCGCCCCTTCAACGAACTCCATCACCAACACGGCCCGGTCTTCGATTTCACGCGCGTCGTGTGCCTGGACGATATTCGGGTGGTTCAGTCGGCCGATCGCCTGCATTTCGCGGTAGAACCGGGCGATCGCGTCCGGCTTGCGGGTCAAATCGTCAGAGATCGCTTTCAGAGCCACCAGCCTCTGCAGGTTGGTGTGCAGGGCTTTGTAGACCGTCCCCATGCCCCCCCGACCGATCCGCTCCAGAAGCTGATATTCTCCCAATGTGCCCGGCGAGTCGATTTCGGTTGCCTGCGCGCGCCCGTGGTAATCGGTTTCCGACGACGGGGCTGCGAGCGATTTTGCCCTGCCGATCGCTTCCCAGCATCGCGGTTCGTCAAGAAACGCCGCATCCGGGATCCCCTGTCGCATCTGGCGAACAAAGGAATCGGGCGACTCGTCAAGCGTATCGAACGCAGCCTGGCACGCCGCACACGTACTCAAATGCTCGATAACGCCCGATGCCAGCTCTTCTGGAGCACTTCCCACACGAAGGGCCAGCAGATCATTCTCGCTGGGACAATTGCTGCGTTCCACGATACCTGCTCCTGCAAACGACGCGCAACGGAATATATGATGGCACTACAACAAGAACGCAGAAGTTACGCGCGCATTTTAGAGAATGCGGAGGGCTGGAATAACCGTCACTCGATCAAATCACCAAATTCCTCACGGACCATCCGCATCACACGATATTTCGCGTCGTACACAGACCGGGGAGTCATCCCCAATTCCTCGGCTACGTCAGCGACGCGTTGGTCGTCTGCCAAAAGACGCCAGCAGGCCTGCCAGGTTTGCTCGCTGACCCGCGGACGAACCAACTCCAACGCGCGGCGCAGAAGGCCGCCGTCTTCGCCCAGCGGCAGGTCGGTTATCGACGTATCTCCGGTTGATTCCGGCAGTTGCGCTAAGCGGACTTGTGCGGTCGAGCCTCCTTTGGCCTGAACTTGGCGTCCTTGTTTCCGGTGGAAATCCAGTATTCTGGTGTTGGTGATCGTAGAAAACCAGCCTCGGAAACTGTCCCCCGGCCGATCGCGCCGAAACCGACCGATACTCCGCGACACGGTTAGAAAAACCTCCTGAAACACTTCGTCCGCATCCACTTCCTGGAGCCCGGCCTTGCGACACCGCTGGTAGACGATCGGACCGTACAGATCAACGAGTCGAGCCCACGCCTCGGGCTCGCTCGCCGTAACCCGCTCCAGAAGTGTCGTCGATGTCTTTTCGTCGATAGGCACGCGACTAACCGCTTCCAAGTTACGGCCCCGATGAAAACCGAGAAGACACCCGCAAACAAATAGGCATTAGACACACCGCCCAACCGTGCGGCAGGCTCGGACCACGCGTCATTTGATTCTGTCAGTACGATGGGCCTCCGAGCCCGTCGCACCGTGGTCGGCCTCGGAGGGCCAACCTACAAGAACAAACGACAGAAGGTACTAAATCGTATCATATCCCCGCCGGCGCCGCCACGCAATCGAAACGCCTCGGCCGCAAGTTATGGGTCCGTTGGAGCTTGCGTCGATGAACGTCCACTTCCCAGCACGCTCAGACCAAGTGCCGCGAACACCGAAGCCACATTTTCACAAAATCGGCGCGTAACTCTCGCGTTTTCTTTCTTGGAGGATCGGATGCCCCAGCCCGGAAGTGGATTCACACGATATTCGACGATTTCGACTGATACTTATCAAACCAGCGCGCGGGAAGAAAACGCAGTTCCGCACCACGAACCAAGAGGCCAACCCTATGCATCAGTCAACTCACAGCTATCCACATCCATGTGTGAAAGGCTTGGCCAGCGTCGAAAGCTGGAAAGCTCCCGTTCAGAGGAAAGCTCTTGCAGCATCGTTCGTCGTCGCGACCTTTTTGTTGCCAGCAAACTGCTTCGCGCAGGCGGCCGTACCGCTCTATGCAAGCACCCAATTTGATACAAAGGGCACGCCGCTGAAAGGGGACATCGGAACAGTGGGCGAAATCGTCATGTTTGGCGAGGGGACGACGATAATCCACTTTGATAGCAAAGGCCGTCTGTTGCTTTGGGATGACGCTGGGAAGCCGGTGGCAGGTTTCGTGGCAAAAGCCCACAACCCCGCCGAGCGCCGAATTACCCAGGCGTACGAATACTGGTGGACGGAGCTTAACAACAAAAGGGGCGTGTACCTTGAGCATGGTGTCGCGCGGACAGCCTTCAAACGCGGCAAGCTGGAAACAGCGGGCGCCGAGAAGACTGTCCATGTCGGATACAAAGTGGACGGACGCAAGATCACCGTCCTTTTCAAGACCATTGAGGCAAAAGTAGTCGGCGGTCGTCTTTCAAACCACCTTGTGCTCTCGTCGCCGACGGGCGAAGAATTCCGCTTCGTGATACGACCAAACTCCAACATGATCCATCTCATAGAGGACAACGGTGCGTTCGGTCGGTTCCTTGTCAGTCATGGGAGTAACGATTGACGACGCAGGCATCAGAACAATGAATGTCGTCCGCAATTCTTGGCCACAGTGCAGTCGCTCGGCCATACGTTTGTCACCACAGTCAACGGATGCGCTATTGGACTAGAACTCGCGGGGAGCATACTCATGAGATCGGCCATCGCTGCAAGCGTGCTCTTGGCCATGCAGGCTACGTCAACGGCAGCACAGGCTCCTGACGAACCAGCCACGACACTTGACGACGGCGTATCGGTCCGCGTTCTCGGGGCACGAACCTGGACACCCCCACAGCAGAAATTCCTCATACAGGAGAGTGTGCCGAAGGGCAAATACGCCATCTGGTTCGTCAGGTCCATCGGGGAGACACGTGCGGAATTCGCCCAAACGGCAGTAAACCCGGTAATGCCGAAAGGAACGTACGTGGAAATCTTGGCCGTTTTCGAAAACGCCGCAAACAAGCCTGTCACGGTGGACCTTTCGTCAAAGAGCGGCTCGCTGGATGTCCGACTCACACTCGCGGACAAGAGCACCGTTACACCGGTCGATTTCCTTCTCCCGCACACGAACTGGGGCGACCCGGCGAAGCTGAAGAGACTCCACGTCAAAGGTCTCACAATCGTGAATGAGTTCACAGGCGGGTTGAAGGTCCACCTTAGTCCAGAGCAAACGACATGGTTAATCCTACTCTTTGACGTCCCCGCCAATACGAAGCCTGGAGACTTGTGTGTGAGGGACGGAGAGGCACTTCGCATACACTCGTGAGAGCACGGACCATATCGACCTTCGGTCACCCGAACATCTGGCGAATCCAGGTCTCCGAAGGGCGCGCAGAACTGGCATTTCGTCGCTTGAGGCTCACGGATTCTTCGTCGTCGGAACTTCACGTTTCAACGACAGAAGAGCCCGCGCGAATCAGCGGAAGCCACGCCGCACCTCTTTCCTTGAATTCGCCCTCACAGCTTCTCCGCATCACAGCCTCAGACGCGTAACAGATGTGCGTTGATAAGGGCCGAAACCCATCTTCCAGCCCGTCGCGAAAAAAATCCGCGCGTAGCTCCCGCGTTCTATCCAGTGGGGGAGAAGGACTAAGACGTTGCAGCCGACGCACGCGGGCGCCGGACGTATCAGCGTCGATTGCTTCGATTACGTGTTTAGTTGTTCAAGCGTCGCCGCCATAAGCCTACGCGGCTGAACTCAACGTGCGGCGACGGAATGGGAGGACGGTATGCATCTCGAAACTGTCAAAACTTGGGGACGGGAAACGTTGATGGCAGAAGGACTCATTCTCAGGGCGTTCTTAAATTGGCTCGGGCTGATGATCGCGGGTACCGTCGCTCTGCCCATTCTCCCGTTTCTTCTCCTTTTCGGCGTTGCTCCGCGAATCGTACAGGCGGTGTATTCCGCTTTCGTCATCATTCCAGTTTTGCTTCTCTTACAGCTCAACGCGCTCCTTTACCTCATCCTCGCGGTCTGTGATGTATCGCTCAACTACGACCGCGCCTTCTACGGCGCCGTGAAGTGGATAGAGGAGAAGAAGTTGTATGACGCCATCGACTCGGGAACGAAAATGGAGACGCCCTTGCACCCGTACAGCGGCGAGAAGGAATGCCCCAGGGACCACGGCCCACTCAAAGAGTGGAGCGGAGAAATGCGATGTTGGAGTTGCGGTTGGCCGTACAAGTGAACAGCAGAAGGCCCGTTCATCCTCAGGGATCACCAAGTGGTCGGGTATACCTTGGCTGGTCAGCATGCATTTCGTCATGCCGTCGCCCCAAGGCACTAACACGCCCGGCGAGGCGGGAGTGCAATGACTGGGTGAAGTTGAAAGCAGGAAGTGACACCAATCACAGTGCCCCAAACCCTTTGGTAACTACAAAGTCAAAAAGAAGAATTGAGGTTCGCTGTCCAATTACGATCAAGGAGCCGAAAATGCAACCATCAAACAGTCATCACGTCACACGGTACGTCGCGGCCATTTGGGCGACGTTGGTCTTTGGGGCAATGTCGCCGCAAATCGCCGCGGACGATAAGGAGCCACCTGAAGCCGAGCAGTTTCTCTCCATGATAGAAAAGGAAGGCATTGGTGATCGCATGTTGATCAACGTCGGTGGAGCTGAACTCGGTGCGGAAGAAAGAAAGCTTGGAATGCCACACCAGAATACGACTCCGAACTGGCGTGTGAAGCTCAAGTCGGTTGGCAATAAAGGCGAATACGTCGGTACTGGCGGTGTGCCGATCGCGTTCAATCCGCGGACCGGGAAGGTCGTGAACGGCCTCCCTCTTGGCAGAGGTACAGTGTTCGAGGTCAGCGGCAAAGGTCAAATGGTTTGGACAATGGGTGGAAGCTAAAGAGGGCCACAAAGCGCTGTTCGTGGTACTCGGCTTGAAAGATCGCAAAATCCAGATTGTTCACGTGGCAGGAGAAATCGTGTCAGCGGTAGGGAAGGAGCCCGGCGAGGAAGTCAGGAACTGACTCAAATCGACGAGTCCGACGGGAAAACGCAAACCTCAATCCGTTGTAGGGACGTAAGCCATTTTCGAGTTCCAGGAGCATAACATGCAACGTGTACTAATCGCCTCCGGTGTTGCTCTGGCGGCCTTCTTCTCATTGCGAGGGGACTTGCCTGCGGCCGATGCGGTAGACCAGGTTCTGTGGGGCTACGTCGATGCAAACGGAAAGGTCGTCATCCCCACGATCTACGAACATGCGGATGAATTCAAGGAGGGCCGGGCGCGGGTGCGGAAGAATCGGAAGTACGGCTTCGTGGACAAGCACGGCGTTGCTGTGGTCCAGCCAGAGTACGACATAGCCGAATCGTTCTGCGAGGGATTGGCTGCAGTCGCCTCCGGAGACCGTCGGGGTTTCATAGATCCTTCCGGAGCGGTTGTCGTCCCGCTGCGATTCGACGCGGCAAGAAGCTTCCGAGGCGGCCGTGCCGCGGTCAATCAGGAAGGGAAGTGGGGCTTCATAGACAAAACGGGGAAACTCACCGTCCATCCGCGTTTTCGCCAGGCATACAGTTTCCAGCAGGGGCTCGCCGCGGTCAAAGACGATCGAAAATGGGGTTTCATTGACCCAACCGGCCGGGTTGTGATTGCTCCACAGTTTGACGATGCCCACGGTTTTTCGGATGGACTGGCGGCGGTTAGGGTTGGCTCCAAGTGGGGCTACGTGGATGTGACAGGCAAGTTTGTCGTTCCCTGCCGCTGGACATCGGCCCGCCCCTTCGAGAATGGCATAGCGTCGGTAGAACTCTACGGTAAGTACGGCCTAAT
Source organism: Pirellulaceae bacterium (assembly GCA_016784735.1). Taxonomy (GTDB): domain Bacteria; phylum Planctomycetota; class Planctomycetia; order Pirellulales; family Pirellulaceae; genus JADHUC01. Next base: position 9,377 of record JADHUC010000062.1, read on the forward strand.
TGACCGGAACGGGGCTATCGTTGTGGAACCTCGATTCGAGGCGATACTCTCGTTTCGTGAGGGGTTGGCACCGGTGGAGCACAAGGGCAAGTGGGGATTCGTCAACGCACATGGAGCGCTCGCCATAAAACGCCGTTTTGACTATGCCGGAGAGTTCAGCGGGGGGAGGGCCGCCGTCAAGATCGGAGGCAAGTACGGCTTCGTTGATCCGCTGGGCAAGTTCGTCATCAAACCGCAATTTGCGCAGGCACAACACTTCAGCGAAGGTCTGGCGGCTGTTGGGCAGAGCGTCGCAAATGTGCAGATTCCCTTCGCCGTCACGCTCGATGAAATCGGTGTTGCGCTCATTGGTAGAGTTGCCCGGGCGCAGTGTGCGAAAGGGCACGAATTTCTGGTAGTCGCAATTGCGCGCGTTCCTAAGGGCAAGATGATCCCATCCGGCGACATGAGCCGAACCGTGATTGGTGCCAACGGGGCAAGATACGAACCAGTGGGTTTCGGCGGGCCTCCTCATCCCGCCTGGGTCGAGCCCTTCCACATGCTCGGACTCTCGATCAACGGCGACGTAACCAACGACAATCCCGGACCAGCTCTGCTCGTCTATTTCTACGTCGTCCCCAAAGGCTTGAAAGGCTGGTCTCTCGCCACGGAAAACGGTCCCCCCATGCCCTTGAGAACCTTGCCGCAGCCCAACGGCTTCGGCCATCTGAACATCTTGGGGCTGAAGGGCAACGGATCCACCAAGTTGGGTACCCCGAGGGCGGGGCAGAACTGGCACATCGCCCTTTGAGCCTCACATAACCTTCGTCGTGGGAGCTTCAGCTTTCTACGGCAGAGAAGTTCGCGCTACTCTGCCAGAGCGATGCCGCGCGTTCCGTGGAAACTGCCTCGATAGCTTCTCTGCGCCACAGGCTCAGCCGCATAACAGACGTGCCCATGGAGTGTGTTGTCGTCGAGCTGTTCAAGGTCCTGCCCGTGACGGTCTCTGTACGAACTCCCAATCTCGGCGCATATCCGAAAAAGCCTGTCGCCAAGAAAACCGCGCGGAAGTCCCGCGTTCTATCCAGTAGGGACGAAGAACTACAGCGTTCGGCCACAGACCCTAGGAATGAATCGGCAACGCGAATGGTACGTGTGCCGCTCATTGAACCTTGTGTGAACAAGAGATGGAGGAATTGCGTCGTGACCACCAACCCGCACATCGCGACTGTCCTGAGCACGTTTCTGCCCTTGATCATTTGCTCTTGCGCACAAACGGACAACGAACTGACGGCTGCCGCGGGAGGGAAAAAGGACACGCGCCCGCAGCGATTGGAGAACCCGACTGAGTCAGCGACACCACCGCGGAAGGTGGATCGCGAGACGCCCCCGACACCAGCGCCAGACGCCGCAGCGAAGCAGCCGTGGTCCGTCGGCACCGTCCGTGCCTCCATCACTAGCGAGATTCAGGCATACGGACAGAAACTTGTCGCGGAAAAGAATGGGCAAATCGTGGTTGTTACCGCTACCGTGTCACACGCCAATACAAAGCCCCCAGTCGTTTCCCGGAAGGAAGTCACGTTCTCGTGCGGCATCAAGGGCCGGAAGGGGATGTTCAGTCACCAACCCGCAGCGATTGGCTGGGTTCATGCGCGCGAGAGTCGCACGCAGTACCTAATGTGGTCCGGCATGGTCCGGGGGCGTCTCGGTGTCGTCAACCCGGATTCCGGGGAGAACGAGATCGAGGTCTCGCGTGAAAAGGGAGGGCAACCCGTGAACTTCACGATAAACAGTAGCCCGACCCGTATCGCCTTCGCGTTCCCCGTTTCGAAAGAAGCGAGGGGGCCGTTCGAATTCAAATTCGCCGAGATCAAGAAACTCCTTGAGATCACCGCGAAATGAAGCCGACAAGATCTGGCGAACACAACCCAATTCGTTCTGCACAGGAGATGACAATGGCTAACAAAGAGGTTCGATGCCGCAAATGCGGCAACGTAGTCGCCCGGTTCAGTCAAGCCGATGACACTGAAGAAAGTCGCCGTGAAATGCGAGAAGCGTTTTACGAAACCGCTGGCATTGATCCGAAGGACGTGATACGCGATCCACCTGCGCTCAGTGTTCCTATTGGGGCGTGGAAGGGAAGGATGTGCCGCCAATGCCACAAAGTGATCTGCGAGGATTGCATTGGTTACAGTTGGGATGCAATGAGCAAGTGCGGTGCCTGTGGCGGAAGGCTCGGAGCAGTCACCACAGATGCTCGCGAAGAATGAAAGAGGAGTCGCATCCGTTCACGCTTGTCAAGGACGATGTACGCTAGGCAAACGTTTTCGTTGTCGTTCGACCTAATTGCACGAAAGGAGCAAGGTCATGGATACGCAGAGCTTCCTCGAAGAGATGAACGCCCTGAAAGACCGTCCAGATGCACAGGACATAGAGAATGTCCCTGCCGTTCTTGAGGCGAACCGCCTCGCCTGGAATGCAAGTACCCGGTCCCAGGGGATCAAGGCGTTGGCACAACTTGTTCAACAATTCCCAGCATCCGGAAACATCTGTGCTCTGTACATGCAGGCTCTCGCTTGGGACAACCGCGTCGATGAGGCGTTAGGATTGGCCAGTGAAAGACTCGATCACGTGACAATGAAGAGCGAAATCGCGAGCGGGGCAGGAGTGATCAACCTTCAACTTGGCAGGCTGCGAGAAGCTGTCCTCTGGTTTCTCCGGTCGGCGGCGGCCCAAGGCGGAGGTCATATCGAAAATGAGCATCTCGCGTTGGAATTGAGTGTCATCTTTCGTGCTGTCGGCACGCGATCGTCCAACTCGTCACTTCTGGCGGCAAGTAACGAACTAGACAGAATCGTCGCTGGTCGAATCCGCCATTCAAATGAGGGCAAATTGTCCCATCTCGCTTCGCAAGCAGACGAAGAACTAGTGTCGCTCATGGTGGGTGCGGCCCAGCAGTTGGGTTGGATTCCCAAATAATGCCAGGCTCACACAGTTTGCTCTCTCGACTCCGGTCGTGTTGGGAGGGCGGTCTCTCGGCGCATTCTGCTTGAACCATGGGACAGACGTTCTCAGAGGCAGAGCGGGAAAGCTGCGAATTGTGAAGCCACCAGTATCCGACGAGGACAACCAGTCGTAGACGTCCAGCGTTCACGGCGACGGAGATCGATTTGCCTCGGAGATTTGAACAGAAGCGAACAGAGGTCGCGGAGACAATTCCCCGCCTTTGTTCGTTCTCGCTCCTCCTGCTACTAATCCGTCCACCACGGGTAGCCCCAGGCGAATCCGTCGTGGGGCAAGAAAAAGACCCGTGCGTAACTGCTGCGTTATTCCAGTAGCACGGTTTTGTGCGGAGGCGGCCCGGCCAATAGCGATACGTTAGGAGAATTGCAATGGCAAACAACTCTCTTACCAAACCAAGGTCGCCTTCGTGCCTTTCGTGCGGCTCGGAGAAAGTCCGGAAGAAGACGCCGGTCGTCTCCTGGGTTTTCTACGTGTTTGCCGCACTGGTCGTCGCCATGTGCCTAACCGACCGGTCACAAATGTCCTCACCCGTTCACTATCGGCACGACCCCGTGGGGTACTTCGTGACGGCGGGGCTCGTCTTTGCGACGTGGTTGGGCCTTGGTCGGGCTTTCGAGCATATCAAGTGGAAGAGACGAAAAATGGTCTGTCTGAAAGCGCCGGGATAAACCGGCATGGAGTTGCAGATGAAAGAGCTGTACGAGGAAGGAGTAACGACCCACCTCGGCCCCGAGTCATGCGCCGGCGATGGTAACATCACGGGCGAAGCGTTGACAGGGGTACACGCAGGCTTAGCTATTGAGCTCCGAAATCACCCTTTGAGCGTGCCGACCCAGTGGACAGTACGGGAAGGCAACATCCCATGCGGCGTTAGCGTGAGCCGTATGGGGACGCTCCGGAGTCGCGGGAACTGAGCATGTGTGGAAACTCCATGCACGAGAACCGGGAGATCCCCGATGTACCCTCGCACGGCGGTGAGGGTCGGCTGGTGAAGGCTTGTAGCCGCACGATCGGCATGTACGCAACGGGGAAGTCAGACGAACCCGTAGTACCAGTGAAGCGGGCGAACAAATCGATCTGTGATTGTCGAGGCGGAGTCTGTGGAGGAAAGGGGTTCGGCCGAGGGGAAGACGCAATAGAACGGGATATCCCGGACTCAGAGCCGGCCGCGACCGGTACACTCCAGTCGCCGATGTCGCCAGGTCTAGAGCGTCTACGAGAAGCAATCGTCCGAGGCACAATGGACGCGTTTGCCTCGAAACGCTTCTACGTCTACCCGAGGCAGGAGCCGTATGACTTAATGTGTCACGTACGGATCTGTGCGGGGGGCCGCCCGCAAGGGCGGTTCCTACCGCGTTCGACTGCAGCAATCGCTTCCGGTTCGACGAGGTGGCAGCACTTAGAGTCTCCCGTTCGGCCGGCCCATGGAGATACTCGCGCGTAGGCCGAACTCTTGGCGTCGTCGCCGCGCTAATGGGTGCGGGTTTGACGTGCCTTTTGGCCCGTGGCGCATTCGTCGTCATGGAAGGCGGCTTAACGTCCTGGGTGTGCTGGGTGGTGTTTGTCCTGCTGAGTCTTTCTTTCGCCTACTGGGGTGTTTGGATCGCGCTCGCGAGGAGCGAGGCTTGACCGGCTGGCGGCATCGCCGTTTGCCCTTTTGGTTCTTTGAAATTCCAGATAGGAGGACGAAATCAAGCCGAGCAAGAAAACCGTGCGTAACTGCCGCGTTCTTACTTCAGAGGCGAGTCATGGCACGGGCGTTGTCAGGCGATGACGGCTGCATCCAGAAGGGAAAAGGGGGAAACTCGGATAACGCCAATACGTGCGCGATTTCCATCTGCGCGATACCTAAAGAAGGGAAGAGCTGGCCATATCGCCTTTTCCGTCCCATCCAGAAACACCTTGCCGAGAATGGAGACCACTAGTCGTGGTTTTCAAGCGCAAAGCCGGTGTTTCTTTGAAACTACGTTGTGGAGGTTTACATCATGAAGAAATGCTGTTCCTGTAACGCTGAAGTTGAGCGACTGCGGCCTGTCTGCCCCAATTGTGGCGGGCGGCTGTTCTTCGATGCGATGACGCCAACGGATTATGCCGAGTGGTCCAAAACCGGGCGGACCGCCGTCGAAGCACGGAAACATGTCGATCGTGGTGCCAGGCTGTTCATGCAGGGGCGATATGACGAGGCGAAAGCGGAATACCAGAAGGCCATCCAGATCAACCCTCTTAACGCGACGGCCTACGGCAACCTCGCCCACGCGCTTGAGAAGCAGGGAAAACGCGGCGAGGCCATCCCGTACCTTGAGAAAGCGCTCGAGCTCAATCCGCATCTCGAAGGAGTGCCAGAGGCTTTGGCCCGCCTCAAAAGACTGGAACGGGCAACCAGAGGTTCCGCCACTTAGCCGAGTGGCCGGGCGACGGAAGATGCGACAGGGAAGTAGGCGGCGGCTTCGTAGAGGAACTCGAACACCCAGCGGTCTTGATGTTGGCGGTAGCAGTCTTCGATGAACGGATGCCGTCATGTCGTTTTTCGGCACTGAGACAGAAACCCATCAAACAGAGGAGCATATCAAATGAGTACGCTGAGCATTGAAACGATACGGCGTCTGTACCCAGGGCATTCAGACGTTCAGGCTACCCAAGCATACGCTAAAGAGCACGGCTGTCTCGCAATCGTGCGCTACAGGTGCTCAGAGACCGCTGAGCATTACACCGATATTGGCACGTGCGAGACGGACGAAGAGGTTCGCGCCTATTTGCGCAGTCCATTCTGCCACGACGCGGAGGTGGTCTACGATCGCAGAACATCGGCAGCACCTGAGCATACAGAGAAAGAGAATTGCGTGATTCCAACGCACCGCTTGGACGAAGCTCTGGCCGTTCCCGAACACGCAGGCAAATGCGGCCCATTCGAGAACGTACCAACGGAAGGAAGGACGTTCGTCGAAGCGCAAGAACATGGACTGCGCATGCGCGGTGCGCCTGCAGGGGCGACAATCCGGCAGGTTATTTCATTCGAAGAGTTGGCCCGAAGTGTTGGTGGACTCGACGCATGCAACTTCTACGTCTTGGACGGAGTCACCCATGCCGTTTTCAGGATGGCAGCAACGAGGCAGAGCGGTTGGGTCGCCGCCATTAGTGACAGTGTAGGCGAGGGAAAAGCTCTGATGGACTGTGTCTTTCGGGCGATGCCCACCTTCCCGATACTCGGACTCATGTTCAAGTTCCCAACCGCGCGACGGATGCAGTACTACGAGGCCATTCCAACAATAACCAACGCCGATGTAAAGGAATCACTGATCAATCTCTGCGAAAACGGGTTCGGCAAGATACTCCTTTTTCTTGACCCGCCATGCAGGCTTATGGCCCAGGGGCTTTTCCATTTGAAGTCGCCCGAAGAGTTCCGTCGCTGCTTAGATCAGGCCGCTCGCCACTACTTTCAGCTTCCCCCGACCTCTTTGAATTTCGCTCTCGCTGCAAATAGATATCGAGAGACCGTGCCGATGCCCGACGATGAATGACACCGTAATCACGAACGATAGTCCGTCTTGCCCAGGATGCCACCTCACTTTGTTTTCCACGTTTTCCTTTTGGCAAAGGAGAGAAGCGATGAGACTGAAGCACTTTGGCAGCGTCTGTATTCTGTTCTTACTCGTGTTTCCGCAGGTTCCATATTTGGCGGGAGCATCTGATCGCAGGGAATACTACAACATCCTTCCGACCGAGGACTGGAGCAATCCCATGTTCCTGGAAGACTGGCAGCGACAGCAAGCCAAACTGGGGAAGAGCATCGGCCTCACCGACTACTTCAAGTATCTGGAACAGCATGCTTGGATTGGTAAGAAACTCGTGGAGAAGTTCGATCGTGAAGGGATGGGTGACTGTTTCGTACTTGAAGTGGATGCGAACACGTTGGAAAGTGAGCAATTGCACGCGGCAAACGGCGCGAGGGCCCTGTACCACCCGCGGCACCGCTTCAATCGGACCGTCATCATCTCCGGGACGTCGCAACCGGACAAATACAAGATTGAAGCAATAGTCGCCGGAATTGCGCCTACTGGGGAGCCTACGCTTTACAATCTCCCGTTCGGTCCAGGATGCGTCTACAAGATTACGGGCCAAGTGAGGATTCTAGGCACCACTTTCAAGGCGCCGACGGTCTCCCCGTTGTACTTCGTCGTCTACAAGGATCGCAGGTTCGTTCATGTGCGCGGTGCTGGACTAATTCTGACCAAGGACGGCCGGGAGAAAAAGCTGGGAGTGCCGAAACCGTGACGAGTCGCCACTGTCGGGCAGTCGTGCCGACCTGCTCTGGGCGGTGAACAAGGCTGGCGGACGCAGTAATTCGGGCCAGATGCGCGCGTCAAGCCGCGAACAGCGGCTGGGCAGTGAAGGCGCAGCACAGCGTGCTCTATTAGCAGAAGGATTACGAGACCATGCAATGCCCAGTCTGCGGCAGTAACAAGGTCCGACGCACCGCAACGGCTCACGTCCAGCCCGTCAAGAACAGACGCTGCAAACACTGTGGAACGATCTGGCGGCCCGCCACGCCCGTTTGGCTGGCCATCGTCTTCCTTCTGCTTGGGACGCCTGTATTCCTGGTTGGATGCTACCCGCTCCTGGATGCGGTCAACTGTCTTTCTTCTCGCGTGTCGGGACTGCCCCATCGCGTCACTTGGAACGGCGACATGCTTCCGGTATTCGCTTTCTTCTGGTTCCTTGGCGCGTTCTGCTTGAACCACGGAGCTGCAGTGCTTCGAGGCCAAGCTGGAAAGCTGCGAATCGTGAAGCCACCAGTATCCAACGAGGGCAAGAGGTCGTAGATGTCCAGCGATCACAGCGACAGAGGTCGAAGTGCTCAGGAGATTTCAACACGAGAAAGCAGAGGTCACGGAGAAAATGTGCCGCCTCGGTTTCCCGGTGTCATAGCACTCCGTGATCGAACCTCCAAAGAAACGTGCGTAACTGATGCGTTCTCACAGTAGAGCCGAACCAACAACGACCAACGCGGAAGACCATGACGATCCCCGATCAGTGAGAGTCGACCGATGTGCGGGCGAGTCAAACCCGAATGATCGTACGGTTTCCACCCTGGTTCTTTGAAACGGGAGAACAGAAAGATGCTTGTTTCCACCACTTTTTTCCCATTTCCCCCGGACCTTATTGTACCCGGGGCGATCCTTTTTCTCGTGATATGTCTTCTGCTTCGCCTCACCAGAAGCAGACAGGATTAGGGCCGCCGTACGAAAGCGCAGTGTGTCGAGATCGCTGACGTTGAGCGGGCGATCTTGCGAATCAACCGCGGGCTGAGAAGAACCGCATATGAGGGCAACTAGGCGAAATCCGGAAAAGGTTCTGGCTCAGCCAAATGGGAAAAATCAGCTAACGAATGGTGACGTCCGTGGGGCAACCCTTGCAGTGGCTCGGCCCTGCTGGCGTCGGTAGGACTCTCTTGTTTGGTTGCGAACGGCGCAGCGCAGCGCCGGGCTATACTCACTATCACTCAACACTTACTGAAGGAGGAAATCCATGTCTACACACGTCACATCCAAGTCGGTCGGCCCGCGGCGGCGCCTGGTCGGATGCCTGTCGTTACTGGCGGCGGCCCTGCTGGTGACTATCGGTGCTTCGACCGCCCGGGCTCAGTTGGGCATGCCACTTACGTTCCAATCCCAGATGCGGACTCAGAGTTACAATCGATCGCTGCAGGGGCGGAACAACGCAAGCTATGCGGCCATTTCGAGGTCGAGGCGTTTCCTAACACAACGGTCTTCCGCCATCAACAGCGGACGCTCGCCGAGGTACTCGGTGTGGCAGCCTCAGTGGCGTGCGCGCCGCGGCTGGGGCCGACGCTATCGGTAGGGCGCAGCCCGCGCCGCTGCCAGCGAACCGGCGAATCGGCAGCGCAACGGACGCGATGACTTCGTTGCAGCGGGGCGCCGGTTCGCGGCAGCGCTCTTGCTGAGCACTCTTGCGGTCATGTCTTTATCACCTGCTGGTCGAATGTGATCACGCTGGAGGTGCAGGGGGGTGAGTTCACTCTGTTCGGCAGTGCGACCGCAACCACGATCACGGTAAGCGGTGGTAAGTGCTACTACGCATCGAGCGGTACGCTGACGACGGCGAATGTCTCGAATGGGGGGGTGCTGGACTTCCAGAGGGATAACAGCTCGCGGGGAAGAAAAGGGAAGAAAAGCTGCCATGTGGGAATCGAGCTATTGTAACTCGGCGCGTACGGGTAGCGCCGCCGCGTTTTGCGGTTTTTGAAAGAGACCTGGGTCGAGGCGGCTTGTCGCTCACGAGCGATCTCTGTCGATGAAATGAGGCTGTTCTCGCCAACCTGGTAATACGGGGCTCGGGCCCCACGGTGCCTTATCCGACGTTCAACCTCCGACAGAGCGCCATACTTTTCGACGGGCTTGGCACAAACCGGTCTCCCAGCCTGGCACTACCCATGGGGTCAACGACGTTATCCGGTGCTCGCGTCGGACGAAGACGCGTCAGGACCCTGAGCCTCCAAATCGGATTCTAATCCCGTGATGCCGTAGCGGGCCAGTACGGCCAGCAAGATCTCGCTGATGGCTTGCGGGCCAGTGCGGCGGCTTCGACGGGCACGTTCGCATTTTTCTTGCAACGGAACCGCTTCCGCTGCCCACTCATATTTCGGAATTTGGTCCGCCGCGTGCGCCATATCGCGCAGTATCACGTGCGGCGGCGTGTGGTGCTTTTGATGGAACTCCAGCAGCTTGTCGAGTACGTATTGCCGATCCAGACGGCTGGGGTGGTGATACAGACGCCGGCCGCTGACCATTTGAAACACGGTTCGCACAGCGCGGTTGGCCACGCGACAACGGATGTCACGCGCATCGACGCCACGCTGCTTCCACCAGGCCGACTTCCCGCGGAAGTGAGCGTTGCACTTGATCAAATTGTCGGCCACTCGCATCCAGGCCGCTCGCAGCCGTGCATTGCGGAGATGGGCCAGGGGGCCGTCGGCGCGATCCACTCCTTCGCTTTGATACCGAGAAGGGAACAACCCGGCACGGCCCGTAATCGCCTTGGCATGCGCGTAATGTTCGATGGGCCCCATTTCTCCGGCCAGTTCGCTGGCACTGATCACGTTGACGGCCGCGAAGGGCAACGTTATCTATCATGTGCGGCTGCAAGGGTAACCGTCCGCCGAGCCTGGGAATGCACGGAAGCCGCAGATCGGCCGTGCTGATCGTGGTCAGCGTTCTGAGAGTAGGACAGAAAGGAGATGTTGATGACAACCTTTAGCTTCTCAAACCATCGCTGTACGGACCTGCTGACCTGCTTGCTGCTGTTTGCTTCGTGGGTCCATCTGGGTACTCCATGCCGAGGGCAGCGACCGATGCAAGCAAGAACACGATTTTAACCTTTGAAGACGTGAGAAAGGCCAACGACGTTGTTGAATGGCAGATTCAAGATCGCAACGGGAAGACAATCCGCAAGGGCGTCCTGGCATTCCCAATTGCTTCTGCTGCTCCCGGGCTGGTCGAGTACGTGGTGACGATTGTCCCACCCGAGGCAAAGCAGGAGACTTGTTCACGGCAATAGAGAATCTCGACGTGAGAACCAAGTCGCCGGCCATCGACTAGTCTGCCACGCGGCGAAGATGGACGGCGTCGGCAATGACGAGTCCTTTCGATCCTTCGGCGAGGATTTCGACGAAGCCATCCGTGCCTTCGTCAAAGTCGAACGTGCCGATTGTCTGCGACTTGGACGGCACAACTCTCACGATCGAATCCCCGTCACGGTGGCGCACTCGCACTCCGAATTCGGTGCCAAGCCGAAATGGAGTCTCGTCGGCCAATGCCACTTCGTATCGGCCGCTGAGCAGATCAGGGGTGAATCGAACGAATTCGCCAGCCGCTGACCTGCTGCCGTTGGTCAGATAGAAACTCCCGTGGCCTCGCTTGCCTTTCGGGCATCGGCAGAACCGGTGCCCGACCCAGAAGTACGGCGTTGCGTAGCAGGCATCGTCGCGATCGTCGATCGTTACCTGCGCGGCCGGACCAGCAGACGGGACGCGGAGCACGATGCGAAAACTCTGTGGCGAGTTGACCGCTCCGGAGCAGACGACGTTGACCTCCGCCGTGTACCCTCCTTCGCTTAGGCCAGTTGCATCTACACGAACGCTTAGCGATTGGCCGTTTCCTTTGCCGGACGGTTCGATCATGAGCCAGTCAGCGCCCTCCAGATACACGATCGACGGACTCTTCATCGCCGGCAGCGTGCCTCCGCCGAGGTTCTCCAGGCGGATAGTCTTCGTTCGTGGCACCGGTTGCGTCGATCGCGCAACAAACTCTAGAGCGTGAGGTACCGGCCGCGGCACCGTACCATACACGTCGGCGACGGGCACCGGACGACGCCGAAAGGCGATTTCGTCAGGAGCCGACAGGGCGAGTACGGGCTCGACGACGGATTCGCCGTTTACCGTGATGTGTTGGGTACTGGTGGCTTGGTTCGTTCCGTCGTCTACGACCAGCGTCGCGGGATACACACCGGAACGCGCGAACGCATGCTGTGGCTTCGGGCCGATGGCGAAACCACCGTCGCCGAACGTCCAGTAGTACGACAACTCTGCGCCGTTGGCCCCCGGACGCGAACCGCCGGGCGAGAACGTGACTAGTTGGCCCGTTTGGCACGAGGAAAGCGGAGCGATTGTCGCGCGAATCTTACCATCACGAGACTTCCGATCTTCGAAGATCTGCCAGAAGACGATCCACGGATCCAAGTGCAGAACCTCGGGGCGCTCTTGGGCCAGTTCCGACTGATCGTCGAAGTCGATCGGAAACGCAATGGATGATGTAGGCTGAGAAGTCCCTTTTCCCCCTGGGAGAAGGTTAGGATGAGGGTCTTCTGTTCGAGACGGGCCCTCACCCCGGCCCTCTCCCAGAGGGAGAGGGGGCAAGACGGAGCGGCGTGGCCGGCCCACTTTGAATTCGAAGTGTGTGTGCTCGTGGCTGCCCACGTGTACTCCAGCCGTTGTCGCATACTCGGTGCCGACGGAAAGAGATGTATCCTCAGGAACCAACAGCTTGATCAAGTGATGTGTCTGCAGAGCCCATACGTCGCCGTTGGGCCAGCGGCGGATGCCTCGCCAGCGGTTGTTGTTGTGGCCAGCCTTCAGGCTGTTGAAGTAGGCATGAGTGTCGAAACTGATCGGCGCGAACAGCAGGCTGCCTTTCGGATGATTGATGTCCATTCCCACGTGGCAGGCCTGACCGAGGTACGGTCCCAAGTAGCAGTCGTCGCCGTTGTAGCATCGGCTCACATCGACGTAGTTCTGCCGCTCGTCCAGCCATGGTCGCGTTTCTTCCGGGCAAATCCGCAACGTGGCGTCATGGATCGCAAAGCGAGCGTCCTTTCGCGGGACGCATTGCAGATTGCCTTTCTTCGGATAGCGAACGGGAATCAAGTCGAACACGTCTTTCACGATGTCCGGCCAGATTCGCATACCGTTCACAACGTAGGGCTCGTAGAAACACTCCTGACTGCACGCGTAGCGGCGCATTGTCAGTGGCTGGCCGTCGACCTGAATGCGACAATCGAACCGATAGACAATGCCGCCCGGTTCGACTCGTTCGACGATGGCTGCCGAAGTGTCCAAAAGCACCAGCGTCCGCGTCTGCCCGTTGCGCAGCGCAAACCGGCAGGTATCGCCGTGGTTCATCTCCAGGGCGGTGATCGTGTCTTTCGCCTGAAGCTCGATCACCTCGGCCGCGTTGGCCTGGCCGTGCATGCAGGTGGCCAGAACAATTGTGCATGCCAGACGAACGGGCAACAGGGCCGACGCCGTCCGACGGTTCCGTTTAACCGCAAGCCGGAGGCGTGCGCGTCTGCTCGGGCGACACATGGCAATAGTCTCCAGGGAACCACGTAGGTGCCTTTCGTGCCAATGTGTCACGGCTGCGCTGCGTTGTCAAGCTCGCGCGAACACGACCACACGAGGGGCACGATTCCATCGTGCCAAGGTACGTTGGAAACGAATTGCTGTGAACACCTCGCCACTGGTGGACAAGTCGCGGAAAACACACTGGTTACGGAACTCTGCCTCGCAAGAGCCGGCTGAGCCGGCAAGACAGTACGTTCCCAGGCCGGAGCCTGGGAGCGAGGTCTCGTCAAGGCCCGACGATTTTCAAGTACACGGGACGATCGGCGACGGGAAGCTCCACGGCCGCCCAGCCGTCGGCGATGGTCTTCGACTTGCCGGCCCAGTTCTTCTTGTCGCCCGATACCTGGATTTGCCGCCCCCGAAGGGAAAGCGTGACGGGCACGTCAGCGTTCACCTCGTAAATGCCGCTTTCAGCCCGCCGCAGGGACACCGACGTACTCTGCCGCACGACGTCTCCTACGCCGCATTCCCAGAGTCGCAACACGCCCGTTTCGCCAAACGCATCTCGATTGACCGCCGGGCCATCGTCCAATCGGAATCGGCCTTCGCCCAGGTACGTGGCACGCCAGAACGTTTGACACATCTCGTCCGACGCGACCCAGCCGGCGCGGTTGTGGTCCAGGTATTCCACGAGCGGACGAAGCGTGGTCGTGACCGTAGACTCGGCGGCGTTGACTTCCTCGATTTGACTGCGGAAGTAGTCGGCGCCTCGCTTGAGCGTCAGCATGCCGCCGGCTCCCGTGGGCTCTATCGACGTGGCGGTGTAGGTTGTCCAATGATCCGGCACGCCGACTTCGAAAACGCAGGCACCTTGCCGTTTGGGCCAAGGCTGGTCGATCCACATTTTCCGAGCTTCGTAGTCGATCCGGGTGACGGTGCCGCGGCGCTCGGCGGCATCCGCGGAGATCCTCACCAACGGACTGTCAAGCGTTCGGCCTCCCACCAACGTCGCTTGTCGCAGTCCCGCATCGTCGGTCGAGTAGAATGCGAACTCGCCCGCGATCTTGAGCTTGGATTCGGGAATGTGTCGCAGGCGACCCGAGCGGCCGTCGGCGAAACACACGTCGGTGTGACCATTATGGGTCTTCACCTCCACAGCTACCGATCGTCGCGCGTCAGCCTCGTTTTGGGTCACGCGCAATTGCCGACGGCTGGCAATGAACGGTTTGCCCACATACGGTTCGATTAGAGCGACGAACACCCTGGGCGTCGACACGGACGCCTCTGCTGTGCGGACCATCAAATTTGTGAAATGGTATTTCCATTGGCGGCACACGAACTCGCCTCGAAGAGCCCGCATTCCGCCGGCGCCGAGTAGATGCAATCGCGTGTACTTTCGCGGCGAGTTGGGATCGTAGTTCTTTCGCAACAGCTCCTTCTCACCGGCTCCGGGTCCGTCGACCTCGCGAATCAACTGCCAGGTCGCCTCCAACGTGTCCGGCGCGTCGCCTGCAGAATTCAATTCGGGCATCAACTTGAATCGGCTTAAGTACTCGGCCTCGTCGGTGCCTTCAGCCGGTGGCTTCACCTTCGTCGCATTCCAAGTGAAATCGTCGTTCAGCGGTCCGTGGAAGCAGTAGGTATGCCGCTGACCGCCGCCAACGCGGAACACATCGAGCACGTACGAGTTCGGCGTCGTCACGTCGCCGGGCAACTCCGCGGTCGGAAGCTGCCCCGCGGGCGGCAACTTCTCTGACCCGTCGCCTTCGTCCACATCTACCAGGGCAATTTGCCGTCGAAACAAACCTACGCCTTCCGGCGGCGCAACGTTGGCCGCCAGGTATCGTGCACCGGCATGATCGGCCAACGCGGTGGCCCACGAATGGCGAAACGCCGTATGGCCGTCCACTTGGACGAGATTGTGTACACGCGTCGTCCGATCGCTTGGCACCGAGTAACCTGGACGCTGGCCACCATCAATCGTCATCGGCAGTCCGTGAGCGGCCACTTGCAGGTCCAGCGAATCGTAGTGTTCGTGTCCCACGCCAAAGCCTAGCCGCAAGTACGCGGCGCGGCGAAAGCGATAATCGTCGTGCTGGTGCCCGGTCTCCAGGACGCCGGCCCACATGGGCAGGACGCGCGAGCGGCTTTCCAGCCAGGGCGCACGCGCCTGCCGCTCGGCAGCCTTCTCGATCTCGGACCATTGCTGGTCAGTCTCGTCGGCGCGGTCCAAATAATGCCGCGTGACGAAGGCGAACTTCGGGTCTTGCGTCCATCGCCATCCGTTCCGGGCGAAGCCCAAGTCGCGAAGCGTGTGGCCAGGTACTTTGTCCGGACCGCAAACATCGCCGATGCGCAAGAAATCGCCCCCGGCAACGACGTTGTCCAGTCGCCAATAGCAGTGCGCGGCCGGTTTGGGATAACGGCGCGAGTCCGACAGGTCGAACTTCGAGCTACCGCCTGTTTTCAAGTACATATCCAACGATGAAGCGACGCGCAACGCGCCTTCGCCTTGAGCGTAATAGGTCGATCCGACGACCTCGGTCCCTTCTCGCGTACAACCACTGATCATCGCATCTTGAACACCGGCGACCGGCAACGGGTAGATGAACGTACGCGAGAACAGCCATTCCATCCACGGATCGGTTACCTGGCGGTTACCAACCACAGTTGCCAGATTGGCGATGTCCACGACGTCCGTGTGGTAGTGATAACGCATAATCCGCTTGGCCACGGTCTGAACCAAGTAGACGTCGATCAAGCGAATCACATCCTCGGGTGTCTTCACCCATGGCACGAACCGTCCGACCGATTCGGCCAACAACCGGTTGTCGCGAATGAAATCGAACAGCTCGTCGTACTGGAACATGATCGGCTTGACGTACAGCGGGTAGTGCGGCAGGAAGTTGGCCAATGTGAAACGGCGGCGACAGCTTGCGTCGCGGTTGAACGGGCCGGGGTCGTGGACCGTGTTGCTCGAGTACTCGGAGAAATCGAGCGTTGGGAAGGCATAGGCGTAGCGGACCAGCGCGAGCGCCGCGTCGTGAGCGTCGTCCCGATTACCTCGCTGCTTGTACAGTTTGAGAGACCGACCGACATTCTGGTAGTATCCGCGATTCAACTCATGTACGCGGTTTCCGATGGGCGACCACACGGCTCCCTCCTCGGGCTTGGCCGCGTCCGGGAAGTACAATCCGGCGCCATCGTCTTTCAACGGATACGGGTCGGGAAGCGGCCGGTTGTTGTGCAGGTCGTCTGCGGTGTAGACAAGGTTCAGCTTTGGGTTTGCCAGGAACACGTCGCCTTCGCGCCAGTCGTCCCGTTTTCGCATCTCGCCCGCCTTTTCCGGCGGGACCCAGCCTCCGTATTGTTCGATGATCTGCTCGCCGGTCAGCCGATCCGAACCTGCCCGAACACCACGGATCGAGCCATAGCCACCGTGCCCTACGCGGACGGTGCTGCCTTGAGCGTTCGTCGGCGGGAACCCTCGCCATACGTCGGCATCGCGTTGGAGCCGTTGCTCGTGGCTCAGCGGGTCCGGCAGAGTACGACCTTGCTTTTTGGCTTCGGTCAGTGCCGCTTTTGCCGCAGGTTCGGCGCTGCTGACAGTCGTGCGTGTCTTTATCGCCTGACGCGCGGCACCGGCCAAGGCGTCGTCCAAGCTGACATTGTGTACCAGTAAATCGACCGTCGATCCTCGATCCACGGCCAACTCGGCCTGGTACCGGCGTTTGGTCGGCGCGTGGAAGTAGAACTCCGCAACACTGTACAACTCGTCGCAGTAGCCGAGTCGCAGTCGGTACTGCGAGGTCTCCCCTTCGACGCCGTCGTTGACGGTCATTCGCATGAACAGCGGCGCCCGAAAAGGGCGCAGCTTCTTTGTCTCCACGGCGCCGATCACACGCACGGCGTACAATCCTTGGTCGAGTTGGCCGAGGTCAAGCTTCAGCACCGGATCGTCGACCTTCATCCGTACCACCGGCACGGGTTCAAGAAAACGGCCCGTCAGCCGCGGCTGTTGATGACGCGGCACCCAGTAAATCGGGGCGGCATATTGTTCGCTCTGTGCCCCACGGGCGCCGGGCAAGTCGGGGGCCACGAAGTTCTTCAGTTGGCTCTGACGATCGAAGAAACTGCGGATGGGCATATACTTGAACATGTAGCCTCGCCAGTGTTCGACCGATCCGTCGTAAAGCTGCCACTCGGGCGCCTGCCCCTGCGGTCCCCAATCGCGATAGGCATGGCCCATGTCGTCGAAGGCCTCGCCCTCTTCCATCAGCTCAGGGATACACCCCGGATATCCGGGCTCCTCGCCGTGCTGGCCGACATACAGCGGCAATTTTACTCCGGCCAACGGTCCGCCGATTTCGTACTCCTCCGCAGCGATCAGACCGGAGACAGAAGGCAATGTGAAGACGAGACCCGCGAGAGACATAGAAACGAATGTGTGCTGTTTCATCATGAAAGTCTCCTTCGGCTGGGTAGGTCCCGCTTGCCGAGCGGGACCTTGGGGCGTGTGGCTGGCTCCAGCATATTCTGGGGTCGTCGAAGACCAGTTGCAAGCTCATGGAAACAGTTAGTCGAAGATTGCACACGCCGTCGCCGCGCGCGATAATCAGCCTCATTTCCGTCGCCCGACTGCACGAAAGCAACTTGGCGATCGGGAGTATCGAGCAGAGTGCCGATGCCGGTCGAAGCGGCGATGGCGACTGTGGTGGTTATAGATTAGTGGTTATAGATAGTAAAACGAGACAAAGACGTCTGCGATTCCATTTCGGTTCTTCATCTATAACCACCAATTTATAACCAGCCAGGAGAATCAGGATTTCCAGATGACACATCGGAGGAACACGATCATGAAGCGGACACTCGAACTCGCGGCGGTCCCACTCGCCTGCGTACTCATGCTGACGGCCGTTCGTTTCGTGGACGCGAACGAACCTCCCACGCGTGGTGAGGCCGTCGCTGTAAATTTAGAGGCCGGACCGCCCGTGGACGGAACGATGAACGATCCGGCGTGGAAACGCTGCCCACCGTGGCCCACGGGTGCGTGTACTTCCGAGAATCGTCAGGAATTCGAAACATGGGCCAAGGTGCTATTCGATGGCACCTACGTGTACGTTGGTGTCTACTGCGCCGAGCCGGACACTGATGGCATGGCAATCCGAGCGGCCAAACGAGACGACGCTGTTTGGGGCGACGATTCGGTCGAGGTCTTCTTGCGGCCGGATCCACAGAAGCCGTACTGCCAGTTTGCCGTCAATCCTCGCGGCACCCTGTACGACGCGTGCGACAGACAACGCGAATGGAACAGTTCGGCGGAGGTGAAAACCTCGGTCGTGAAAGGGCGTTCGTGGACGGCCGTGCTGAAGATCCCCATGAAAGAGATAGACGCCTACGTGGGCGAGGACCAAATGTGGACCATGAACATTTACCGGTCACGTAACGCGCGCGGCGGCGATCCGTCGATGCAATACTCGTGGTCGATCATGACCGGCGACGACTACCACGCGGCTCGTGAATTCGGCATCGTCACGGGCGTGAACGTGCCTCGCCGTGCAGACGGCGTCAGGCGAGTCCGCGCTACTCCGGCGCCCAAGCCCATTGTGCCCAACCGCGGGAAAGAACTCGGTGGCGTGACGGTCTACCACAAGATGAACTTTGACAAGGACGTGGAAGGCTGGGAGGCGGTCAACGGTGGCAAGATCAGCCTGGTCGGCGACTCGGTCCACGGCCAAGCAATCCACGTCGCCTGCGACGGGGATTGGGCCGGCGCTAATCTGCCAGTGAGCATCAGCGGTTCGCGCGGTTTGAAAATGGCACTGATGATGAAAGGTCGAAACCTGGAAACGCCCGGAGTGAACATCTACGACACGATTGCCGGCGACAACACCACCCCGTACGGTTACCGATATCTTCAAGATGGCCACTGGACGCCGATCCTCTACTTCTTGGATCGCTGTCGCTACAACTCGCGAACCACCGGCTTCGTGGCACCGGTAACCGGTTACAGCAGCGTGCGTTTCTATGGACCGGCGAAGCGTACGCCGGGTACGGCCTTTGCACAGGACAACTTCGTTTTCTATCGCGGCACGGATCGGCAGCCGCCGACCGCGGTGACCGACCTCATGGCCCAGGCCACACGCAGCGGCGTCCGGTTGTCCTGGCAGCCGGCCGACGACAACGTTGCGGTGCAAGTGTACGTAATTTCGCGAGCCGACCGTTCCGGAGCTTTCCAGAAGATTGGCGAAAGCCACACGACGCAATATCAAGACGCCACGGCAGCCAAGGGCAAATACCGCTACCGCGTGTTTGCCGTCGATTTCGAGGAGAATTTTGGTCCGTGGTGCGATCCGGTGCCTGTCGATTCAATCTCGGCCAGCCGCGAGCCGAAAGTCACTCGTGAACAACAAGACCGTCTGGGCTACGCCGCCCACGTCCGCCGCATCCAGGCAAAGGGCAAAGGCAAAGTCCGCAAGGGGCATACCACGCTATTCGGTGATTCGCTTACCAGTGCGACAGTCTATCCTCAACGTGCCCAAGCAGCATTTCGCAACATGACGGTCAATGCCTACGGCTATCCGTCCATGAGAACCAGCTTTGGGCGCGATAAGGTGCACGAGATCCTTCAGAAGGACAATCCAGAATTCATGTTCGTGCTGTACGGCACGAACAATAACAAGGCGGAACCGCACCTGCCACAAGCCATGGACGACCTGGCGGCAATCGTCAGAGCGTGCGAAGACCGCGGCACGGTCGCCATCCTGGGAACCATCCCACCGCGCGGTTGGACGCCGGAGTCGCAGCCCGAAGCCAACTTCAACAAGCACGTGATCGAGCTGTGCCGCAAGCTGAAGATACCCACGGGGTACATTTTCGAGGACTTCCAAGCGGCTGGCGACCGCCGAACCTACATGGGCGGCGACGGAGTCCACTGGCGTGGCGAAGGCATGGCCATCGGCGCAAAAGCCTGGGGCAAGGCGTTGGACCAAATCCGCTTTGCGCTTCGCGACCAGGGCTGACGGAACCGCCCCTTCATGCCTCGCCGGACACGCTCTGCGTATAACCGACTCCACGTGAACGCGATCAGGGAGTATCGCAACCTCGGTAGAACTTGGCTTATAATGCACCCTGGTTGATCGAGAAGACTCTCGGTCAGCGAACAAAGTGCCATGGAGAATATGGGAGGTGAGTAAGATGACGTGGTGTTCGTGTTTAGTTGGCGTGATGCTGTCGTTGGCCGGCGCTGAAGAAGATGGGAAGACGGAGAAGGATGCCTCGGAGGCTATTCAGGAAATCGAGGGGGATGTGGCGAAGGCCGTTTGCCGAGGAGTCCTTGACGCGTTGGGCAGCCCGGAAGGGATGGACGAAACCGCGGTGCGCAAGCGGTTTCTCATTGCCGACGAAGCTGGCCAAGTGTGGTACGTTTGCCTGCCGGAAGAGTGTGACGACGCGGTGCTCGCCGACCTTGCCGGCCTCGCCAACCTAACGTACCTGGCCGCGGGGAAGACGAAAGTCACCGACGCTGGCGCGGAACATCTGGCGAAGCTGAAGGCGCTGGAGAAGCTCCATCTGTGGAATACCGCGATCACAGACGGCGGCCTTGAGCAGTTGAAGGAACTGAAGGGCCTACGGTTTCTCAACCTTGGCGGCACGAGCGTGACCGATGCCGGGGTCGCTCAGCTCGCCGATCTGGAAAACCTTGAAGAACTGCGTCTGAATGGTACCGGAGTGACCGACGCGGTAGTTGAGCATCTTACGAAGCTGCGCAAGTTGCAGCGATTGTGGCTGCAGGACACTGCCGTAACATCGAAGGCGGTTGAGAAATTGCGGCAGGCCTTTGTCAATGAAGAATCGCTGGGCGGCAACATCAAGATCGTGCGGACGCAAATCACCATCTCCCATAGCGAGACTGGTGACACTAGCGAGACCGACGATACTAGCAAGGCCGACGATACAAGCAAGGCCGACGATACGAGCAAGCCTGACGATACGAGCAAGCCCGACGATACGAGCAAGCCCGACGATACAAGCAAGGCTGACGATACAAGCAAGGCTGACGATACAGGCAAGGCTGACGGTACAGGCAAGGCCGATGCAGCAAGCAAGGCCGACGATACCAGCGGGGCTAGCAAGAGCAAGAAGCCGTGATTGATCGCCAACGGCGAGTTGATTCTAACGATCTGCGGGCTATTGGACGGGAGGAACATCACATGAAATCATGCAGTCTACTCGGATTACTGACGGCCACACTAATCATGCTTGGCCCGACGCAAGCGGATGCTTCGGACAGCGCCGACTTGGCGAAGCAGATCCTCGATGCAACGGGCGTCAAGGGCGGGCTGATCGTGCACATTGGCTGTGGCGACGGAAAGCTGACCGTCGCTTTGCAGGGCGAGGGCTATTTGGTCCACGGCCTGGATGCCGATGCGGAAAACGTCCAGAAGGCCCGCGACTGCGTACGGTCGGCCGGATGCTACGGAGACGTCTCGATCGAACGGTTGAGCGGACAGAGCCTGCCGTACGTCGACAATCTGGCAAACCTGGTCGTAATGCAGGATGCGGAATGCGGGATTCGAGATGAAGAAATCATGCGAGTGTTGGCACCGGGGGGTGTTCTACTAAAGACCTCGCCTGACACCCGAAACCCGATACCCGACACCTCGGTTCGCAAGCCGCGGCCGGCGGAAATCGACGAATGGACGCATTTCCTGTACGACGCGACCAACAACGCTGTTGCGGACGATTCGGTGGTCGGCCCGCCACGCCAGTTGCAGTGGGTGGGTGGTCCTGCGTGGGCGCGGAGCCACGATCATTTGGGTAGCGTCAGCGCTGCGGTCTCGGCTGGCGGTCGGATCTTCTACATCGTGGACGAAGCGCCAATTGCCGCAATTGTCCTGGAGCCGCAGTGGAACTTGGTCGCACGCGACGCCTTTAGCGGTGTGATCCTGTGGCAGCGTCCTATACCGAAATGGCAATGGCACCTGCGCGGCTTTCGCAGCGGCCCGAGTGATCTATCAAGACGACTTGTCGCCGTCGGCGATCGGGTGTACGTGACGCTCGGTGTCGATGCGCCGCTTTCCGTATTGGGTGCCGCCACGGGCGAGACCATCGCGACCTATGAAGGGACCGACGGTACGCTCGAGGTACTGCACGACGATGGTACCCTGTTCATCGTGGCCGGGGATGCGTCGGACGGCGAGGCGGTGGCCAAGGCCGAACGCCGCGGCCTTACCGCCGTGCGGCCGCAACGTCCTGCGTATCTGGAGCAGCCGCCTACGAAACGCATCATGGCGATCGACGCGGACAGTGGCAAAGTGATGTGGAAGAAGTCTGACGCCGATACAACCGAGTTGATGCCCACGACGCTGGCCGTCAGCAACGATCGCGTGTTCTTCCAGAACGCAGACAACGTCGTCTGCTTGGATACAAAGTCCGGCGAGGAAGTTTGGCAAGCCGAACGCACGGTGAGTCGCAGCAGACCGACTTGGACCGCCCCGACGCTGGTCGTGTACGGCGATGTCGTGCTGTCGGGTGACCGCGCGGTGGCGGAAAAAAAGACGGTGGATCAAACGACCGACCGCACGGTCGAATGGATCGTCAGCAGCGCCGGCGGCCAGGCGCCGGTGGGCGAGTTGATCGCCTTTTCGGCAAAGACGGGCGAGCGACTGTGGAGCGGCAAGTGCCGCGAGTGCTACAACGCGCCCGTGGACGTTCTGGTCGCCGACGGTCTTGTGTGGACCGGCGAGTTGGTCAGGGCAAACGAACCGGGCGTCACCGAAGGCCGCGATCCAGAGACCGGCGAAATCAAACGCACCCGTCCGAGCGATCAGGAGTTCTTCCAAGCCGGCATGGGGCACGGACGGTGCTACCGAAACAAAGCGACGAACCAGTACCTTGTGCTGGGGCGATCCGGTGTCGAATTTATCGACGTGGCCACGGGCGAAGGCATCGCAAACCACTGGACCCGCGGTACGTGCCAGTACGGCGTTATCCCCTCGAACGGTCTACTGTACGTGCCGCCGCATTCCTGCGCCTGCTTCATCCGATCGAAGCTGAACGGTTTCAACTGCTTCGCTCCGAAGCGGGAGTCGAAGAGTGAAGAAGTCGAAGAGTCGAAAAGTACAGCGGAGACGCGACTCGAAAAGGGCACAGCATATGGACAAATCGGCAATCGCCAATCGCCAATCGAAGATCCTCATGACTGGCCGACGTATCGCCGCGACGGGGCTCGTAGTGGCTGCACGTCCGGCTCGGTTTCCACTGATGTGAAACCAGCGTGGCAGCAGGAATTGGGCGGACGGCTCAGCAGCGTAGTAGTCGCCGGCGGCAAGGTGTTCGTCGCTCAGATCGACGCGCACACCGTCCATGCACTGGACGCGGCCGACGGCAAGCCCGCGTGGAGCTACACGGTCGCGGGCCGCGTCGATTCCCCGCCGACGATCTGGCAGGGGCGCGTGCTGTTCGGGGCGGCTGACGGATATGTCTACTGCCTGCGTGCCTCGGACGGAGCTTTGGCGTGGCGTTTTCGCGCGGCGCCTGAGGAACAGCGTATCGTGGCGTACGGGCAGCTCGAATCGGCTTGGCCGGTGCACGGAAGTGTGCTGGTGCGTGACGGCGTTGTGTACTGTACTGCCGGGCGGTCGTCTTATCTCGACGGCAGTATTCGGCTGTGCCGGCTGAAGGCGACGACGGGCAAGCTGTTGTCGGAGACAGTGATCGACCATCGCGATCCGGAGACGGGATACCAGCGCAAAGGCTCCGTTCGCGGCACGAACATGCCGGGCGCATTGCCCGATGTCCTCTCCTGCGACGCCGAGTCGATCTACATGCGACACTCTCGTTTCGATCTCGAAGGCCAGCCGCAAACGCCCGATGTCGCACATCTGTTCAGTTCGGCTGGTTTCCTCGATGACACCTGGTGGCACCGCACCTACTGGATGGTAGGCACGATGATGGCCACCAACTACGGCGGATGGGCCAACGCGGGCAGTCGGGCACCGGCCGGACGCCTGTTGGCGCTCGACGACTCGACAGTCTACGGCTTCGGCCGGAACCAGTACATCCATCACGGCGCCCACGTGGGCATCGACGGGGCGACCGTATTTCATTTTCGGCCGGATCGGGATTCAGACAGACGTTTCACGCACTACCGTCTGTTCGCTGCAGACCGCAACCCGCGGCCCGTCGCACAAGCACCAAGACAACCCGCGCCGAAGAAGAAACGGGCAAAACCGGCTCCGCCCCGCCGATCGTTCCGCTGGGAGCAGCGGTTGCCGGTTCTCGCCAGGGCGATGGTCGTGACCGGCGATACAATATTTGTCGCCGGGCCTCCGGATGTCTTTGAAGCCGACGATCCAGCAGCCGCATTGGACGGCAAGAAAGGTGGGGTCTTAGTGGCCGTATCGACATCCGGTGGCCAGATAGCGGCGGACTGCAAATTGGGCTCGCCTCCCGTATTCGACGGCCTCGCTGCGGCAGGCGGTCGACTGTACGTGGCCACTGTAGACGGACGAGTGCTTTGCTTGAGCGATTGAACGGAACGGGTGCATGTCATGACGATTCTGCGCGGGATTTGTACAGCCGGGCTGTTTTGTTGGGGATTCTCGATTACGGCGGCCTATGCGATAGAGTTCCCTGGACCAAACCCTGGAACTGCCAACGCGAATCTCGTTGGCGAACGTCTCCTTATGCAGAATGCCGTCTTGGCAGCCAAATGGGAACTGCGGGCTGACCGGTTCGAGCTTGTGGAGGTCGCTGATCGGATCTCGGACACTGCGATTCGCCCTCGCGGTCGGCACGAACCGTTTGTTGTCAGACTCCAAGGCGGCCAATCCATCAAGGCTTCCGACTTCCGCCGGACGGGCAAGCCGACACTGGAACGGATCGAACCGGAAGTCGACGCCGTTCGGCTGTCGCACAGATTCGCCGGTTGGCACGCCAGTGTGTCGCTGGTTTCAAGGGATGGCGGAATCCACGCGATGTGGCGCGCCGTTTTGCGCGACGGATCGAATTACGTTAGGCAGGAACTGACTCTCACGGCCGGGGACGGCGACATCCCAGTTGAAGAAGTATCGGTCTTGGAAATCGATGTACCCCACGCTCGCAAGGTAGGCAACGTGGATGGGTCTCCTGTGGTCGCCGGCAACTGTTTCTTTGCCTGCGAACATCCGATGGCCAACAATCGAGTCGAGGAGGGCACGATCGTCTGCAGCGTGCCTCGGTTTCAACCGGTGCGCCCAAACGAGCCGTTTACCGTTTCGTCGGTCATCGGTGTGACGCCGGCCGGGCAGCTTCGGCGGGCCTTTCTGTACTACGTCGATCGCGAGCGAGCCCGGCCGTACAGCCCGTTCGTCTACTACATTTCGTGGTTCGACATCGCGGCCCAGGACCGCAAGATGAACGAGGGACTGTGCCTTGATCGTATTGAAGCCTATGGCAGAGAGCTGACTCGAAAACGCGGCGTGACTCTGGATGCCTTCGTTTTCGACGACGGCTGGGACGACAACCGAACTCTGTGGGGGTTCCACTCGGCGTTTCCCACCGGGTTCACACCGCTTCGTTCAGCGGCTGGCCGGTACGACGCGATTGTCGGCACTTGGATTTCACCTTGGGGTGGCTACAGTCGAGCGAAAGCGGAGCGGCTGGAATACGGCAAGACGCAGGGTTTCGAAACGAATCGCCATGGTTTTTCGCTGGGTGGACCGAAGTATTACGAGAGGTTCCGCGCTGTGTGCACCGAGATGATTCGGAAATACGGCGTGGGGTATTTCAAATTCGACGGCGTTGGTCCGGGAGACGTTTCGACCGGCGCAGGCGTCGAGTACGGCCCGGACATCGAAGCCTTGCTTCGGCTGATCGACGACTTGCGCAAAGCCCGGCCGGACGTGTTCGTGAACACTACAGTAGGAACCTGGCCATCGCCGTTTTGGCTGTGGCACGGCGATTCGATCTGGCGCAGCGGCCGGGACGTCGGGTACGCAGGAGTCGGTTCGACACGACAGCGGTGGCTGACCTATCGTGACGGGATAGGGTATCAGTTGCGCACAAAGCGAGGGCCGCTGTACCCACTCAACTCGCTGAAGTTCCAAAGTGTCATGTGCGCCCCGCTCAGCCTGGCGGCCGATCTGTCAAACGATCCGAAGGACCTACTCGACGACATTCACATGGCCGCCGCCTCGGGCACGCAGATGCAGGAATTCTTCGTCACACCCGCGATGTTGACGCCCGAATTGTGGGATGCCATGGCCGAGACCATCGGCTGGGTACGGCGCAATGCCGACGTGCTGGTCGACACACACGGGATCGGCGGCGATCCTGCCAAAGGCGAAATATACGGCTACGCTTCGTGGTCGCCCAGCAAAGGAATCATCACGTTGCGCAATCCTGCCGACGAGCCAGCGAGCTTTAGCATTGACATCCAAGACGCCTTTGAATTGCCCGATGGTGCACTTGGACGCTATGCAGTCGAAAGTCGCTGGAAGGAGCCGAGTTCAGACGCGCCGGACATACTGGCCGCCGGACAGCCTCACACGTTGCGCCTGGCACCTTTCGAGGTCATGGTATTGGAGGCCACGCCGGACGACTGAGCACTCCATCGAGAATTTCCTCGCAATCACTGGTCCGGCTGACGCGGTGCCAACACCACCGATGTTTGTAACGCAAACCCGCACGTGCATCCGGAGGAAGCCTCAGGCATGAGGATCAGTCCGCCGGCCGGAATGATACTCATCCAGCAGCTTGGGCGAGTTGCACCGGTCAAGTCGATGGCCTTTTGTGATGGCAGGTCAAACATGTAGCAGCTATTTCGGCGGAAATACAGACCCGTGGCCGATGCCGTTGGCACCGCACAAGTCTTGCTGTGGATCCAGAAGTCGAACAGCTCCGGATTCTGTGGCATTTCGCCTGTATGCAGGTCGATCGAGATCAGCGCTTCGGTGATGTGAGACATCAGATAGACGCGTCCGCCGGTTATGGTGGGATGAGACTGCTGTCCGTCTTTTCCATAGGTCAGCGGAGCGTAGATGCGATGGCGCGATGAAATTGTTTGCCCCCATCTCGTCCTGCCAGTCGCCGCGTCCATCGCCTCCAGGCGGTAGCCAAGCCGCCCGTCGATATGTCCGGTCCGCGTCGATAGCAGGAGCGGTGGATTGGATGGAAAACTTCGTTGAGCACAGGGCTTTCTGTTGACGGCACCAAGCCATCGCGTTGTAATGAAGCTAATGACATGCCGTGGACGATTATGCCACGCTTGAACCAGAACCAAAGCAGTGAGCCATGACCATCTTGATCACCGATCGCGACTTGGAACAACGCTTGCATGCCGAGCGTCGAGCGTTGGGCGCCGACCGTTATGATGAGGTTTGGGAAGGAACGTACGTGATGGCTCCGATGCCGAATGATGAGCGTCGGCAACTTGTCAATCGTTTCGCGGCAATCTTTCAGGACGTTATCGATTGGCCAGAGCTTGGACACGTGCGTCCGGGCGTGAATGTCAGCGATCGGATCGACGACTGGCAAGACAACTACCGCGTTCCGGATGTGGCTGTCTTCTTGAATGGCGGCCACGCTGTCAACCATGGAGCTTTCTGGTTTGGCGGACCGGATTTTGCTATCGAGGTGATAAGTCCCGATGATCGGACCCTGGAGAAACTACCCTTTTACGGAACGGCGCGGGCGCGAGAGCTGTTACTGGTACATCGTCAGCCCTGGCGTCTTGAGCTTTTTGGACTTCAGGGCGACCGGCTCGTGGTAGGGGGCCAGTCAACGACAGAGAACGGAGCGACGATCGTTAGCGACGTTCTGCCGTTTACTTTTCGCCTCGCGCCCGGTCGAGACCGCCCAAAGATCGAAGTGATCCACACAGACAGCAACTCTCGATGGCTAGTGTAGGAAGTCGATCGTTTTCGCTTTGACCTAACGTGGAACGAAATCACGTGCCGCGTGGTAGCAGGCGATGATGTTTTCGACGGATGTGTCGGGCTGAATAACGTTAGAAGGCATCAGGATCAGTCCGCCGTCCATCCCGCACGAGCGAATCAAATCTTCCACCTCGCGGCGCACATCATCCGGCGAGCCGAATGGAAGCGTTCGCTGAAGGCTGATGCACCCGTGCAACGTGATCCGATCGCCCCAACGCCGTTTTACCTCTGCCGGGTCCATGCATTCCGGTTGGATTGGGTTCAGGACACTGATTCCGATTTCCACCAAATCGTCCACCAAGTCGGTTAGCTTGCCATCGCGGTGGAAGAAGAACACAACATCGGGCCGAACTTGCCGGCAAGCGTCGATCAGTTGGCCCATTCGCGGCTTGTCAAATTGCCGCCACAAATCCGGACCCATGATGACCCGGTCCTGCATGGCGATATCGCCCACGATCTTGATCATGTCGACGCCGGCTCGGGTCATGCGCAAGGCCGTTTCCGTGTACAACTTGTACAGCGAATCGTAGACGGCCTCCAGAAGCTCTTGATTCGCCACGTAGTCCATCAATGCGTTCTCGAAGCCGCGCAGATTCCACAACCGCCGAAACGGGTTCTCCAGGTCCGCTGTGACAAACAGCTCTTGCTGTTTCAGGCCCGCAACCTGCCGGGGATAGTCCTCCGGCTCCAGGATCTTTGCTTCCCGAAGCATCGCGTAGCCGGCGACATCTTCCAGCGTTTCGGCATGCTCGAGCGGCCCGCTGAGCCACTGCCGATAACGCCCGTCGTCGCCCAGGCGGAAACGGGCGCCCCAAACGTCTTCATAGGTGCGCTCGTCGAGCCAAACGGCCGGCTGTCCAGAGGCGTGTCCCGGCAGCAAGCTGTCTTGATCAGCACGGTCCCCCGAGACAATCTCGGGGCTGAGATCGGCCCAGCCTTCGATTCCCAGTTCCGAAAGCACATCCGACCAGTCGTCGGTCTCGTAATGCTGCTTGAGCGAGTCGATCACCTCATGGTGGAACCAGCCGTCAGTAGGCGTTCGGTCAGGCGGCTCGTGATTCAAGGTCGTGAGAATTCGTTCTCGGGGAGTCATGGGTATTCCTTTACGGGATTTCGTAGTGCGTCATTTCATCGAGCATGGCTTCCACGTTCTCCAGCGGCACGTCGCCAGCGATTTCGCCGCGGTGGATCAATCCGCCGTGATGGCGTCCGTAAGTTTCCACGTCGGCTCGCACGGCCGCGCGAACGTCTTCGGGAGTCCCGTGGGGCAGCGTCCACTGGCGGTCCAGGTCGCCCAACAAACAGACCTTGCCGGCTACCAGCGAGCTGAGCTGCTCACGCGACATGCAGTTGCATTGTGGATTGAGCACGTGGACACCGATCTGGATGAGATCGGGAATGATCTCGTGGATCACACCATCGCTGTGAAACCAGACGTGTTTACCTGACCGCCGGACCACATCGAACATTTTCGCATAAGCCGGCTTGAAGAACTCGCACCACAGATCGGGTCGAATCAATAGCGCCGTCTGAGTGCCCCAGTCGTCACGAAAATGTACACCGTCCAATCCATCGAGCGTGGCCAGACGTTCGAGCCGCCGGAGGATGACTTCGAGGATCATATCGCGGAGCCGGGCCGCGCGCTCAGGCTCGATCAGCAAGTCTTCGTTGGCCGCCTGGAAGCCGCGCAAGTAGTACATCCGCTGCCAAAGCGTATCGCCGTCAGCAATTGTGTATTTGCACTCAGCGTTTTCCTCGATTCGCCGCACCATCGCAGCGACGATCCGGTCGGTAGCGGTATCCGGTGGCTGGTATCGGTCGAGCTCGTCCCAATCCGCCAGAGGGTGGAAGACAACTTGCCCTTTGTGCTCGTCGTTGTGGCGAATCCAAAGGCTACCCCACGGATCGCGGCTGGACGTGTCAATCTCCGGCCCATACTCGCCGTACGTTGCGCTACCCACGTTGATTACGTCTTGTGGATACCGACGATAGAGAGCGTCCAGAGTCTCGCCGTAGCGGGAAGAAGCCCCCGGAAGCGTATCGTGCATGATCGGAGTCCGATCCGGGCCGGTCATCTCGATCGCCCGGATTACGCGCTGGCGGCTATTCATCGTCCTTGCCCGTATCGTCAGGCTCCAGGGTAATCCACACGTGGCTGGCCCAAACCAGCGCGCCGTAGCCACCCGGGGCACAGTCAGTTCCACGCGTACGCGGTAGCGGCTCGTCCGGCCTCCCGGCTCAAGAACAACGTAGGCGAGCCGCTTGGTATCCGAAACGGGACTACTCGCCGAGAGTGCTAAGACGAGAACGCTGCGCGCGCTGCATGGAATTCATCATGGCTTCTTCGCAGCGGCAGCGTCGCGTTGCTGTTTGCGCTCCGTGCGTTTCTTTAGGATTCGCTGGACTACCACACCCCACGGCGGCTTCCGCCGCACACTCCCCTTCGCGTTCGGTGTCACTAATGGCCCATGAGGCTCTGAATCCAAGGCTGCTTCTGCATGGACCTGGACATAACGGTAGCCAATTCGCTGGCGCGTCTTCTTTTCAATGTCTCCAATAGCCGCAGCCATTCGGGGCTGGCTTCGTCAATCTGTGTGTCGTATGCGTACACCTGCATGAGTGACGGCATCGCAGCCAAGGTGTCTATCGAAGCGTTCGTTA
The DNA here is from genome assembly GCA_016784735.1 of Pirellulaceae bacterium. Classification (GTDB taxonomy): domain Bacteria; phylum Planctomycetota; class Planctomycetia; order Pirellulales; family Pirellulaceae; genus JADHUC01. Next base: position 39,818 of record JADHUC010000062.1, read on the forward strand.
CGCGCGTCCCAGGGATTGTGAGTAAGCGAAGTTTGGGTAAACGCGAAAGGTAACGCATTCCCTCGTCGGTCAGCTTGGTATCGTCGAGGTAAAGCAGACCAAGTTCTGGAAAACGAAGCTCCTCACCCACGTTTGTGACGAGCGTTCCGCTTAAGTCAAGACCTGTGAGCCCCTTCAGGTCCCTCAGTGACCGAAGGCCCTCATCGCCGAACTGCGTATTGGGCAGCAGCAGGGCCTTAAGATGCTTCATTCGCGCCAGAGTTGGACCTGACTTCGACGTGACGCGCTTACTATCTAACTTGAGGGACTCAAGTGCCTCCAAAGCCTCGAGGAAGCTAACGCCGCGGTCGGAAATAGCGTCACTTCCGCGCACCTCGAGTGCTCGCAGGGTTTTCAGTGCCGCCAATTGACGAAGGCCCTCGTCGTCGATCCGGGCATCCGATAACGTCAATGCTCCGAGTTTTTTCAGCTTCGCGAGTGTCGAGACCACATTCGAGGTGATCCGGTCGCTCACCACGGAAAGCGACTCCAGGCTTCCCAGACCGGCAAGGTTTCCAAGCCCCTGATCGGAAGCATCCCCACCGATTTCAAGCGTTCGTAGGTTTCGCAACTGACCGACGGACGGCAACCACTGATCCATGCCCTCCTTCTTCGTGAAGATTGCATCGCGCAATTGGGGAAGCCGTTCAAGTGTGCGGATGTCCCGTGGCGGAAACGCAGTATTGCTGATGGCCACACGCTTAAGATGCGCAAATCCCGAGAAATCGGCATCTAGCGTCTGGGCAGGGCTGCACCATGAAATCTGAAGCCTTTCAAGGTAACGAAACGACCGCAGGTGGTTCCATACCTTTTGGTCCAACTCTTGCTTCTCGTATGGCCAGCCTCCCCCGCCAACGTGGGCCCACACTACTGGCACATAGAGCCGCCCGTGCTGCAACTCGGAGAGAGTAAAATACGGGGCCCGCTCTGCGGTCGGGCCGCCAACCAAAGCAATCGCGGCTGGGCCAAGCGCTCCAGGATATGCAGCAGCCTCCAACACCGCCTTCGCCTGCTGTTCGTCGTGAAGACCGTTTATCTGGCCCGCAACCCAAGCGACGATCGGCACGATAAGCGAGATCACGACATTCTCAGTTGGCACGGTACATCTCCTCTTTCTTTTTGATGAGTTCATTTACCCCGCGCGGAAGCAAACTTCACGCGACATTGCTGGACTATCACAGCCAGACGGCGGTCCTGCAAGGCTTCTGAGTTTGGTACGTCCGTTTTCCGCTATTCAACGATCCCGGGCGACTCCGTGTGCGGAGTCAACAGCAGAGTCAACCGCTGTAGCTTTGCAGTTCTGGTTTCACCAACTGATCCCGGAGCGGAGCTTTCTGAAGGTGTTCTCTCGAATGTCATAGGCGTGCAAATCGCCGTTGATCCAACTTCCGTACTGGGCTGCTGATTGGGCTCCGCTGAACAGGTAGATTCGGTTCTCGCCCATGCAAAGTGGGAGGGGACATCCTCGCGGTGCAGGCACATCGCCCTTTGGCGCGAGCTTCTCCCAGCGATCGGCCGATGGATCGTAGGCATGGAGGTCGTTTAGATATGCTCCTTTGCCGTCACCTCCGCCGAACAGGTAAATCTGTTTGCCGATGGCAATGAAGGCCGGGGCGTAACGCGGGCTCGGTCGTTCGCCTGAGCCCTCTTCGAGCCGCGTCCACCGCCGCTGCTCGGGTTGGAACTGGTACAGGTCGTTCAGCGTCGTCCCTCGTTCTTCGCTGCCACCGAATAGATAGAGACTGTCGCCCACCGTGGCCATACGTGTGCCGTAACGAGGACCGGGCAGGTCGCCCTTCGCATCGTCGACTCGCTCCCAACGGTTCTCGTCGGTGTGGTAACACCATAGGTCGTCCAACGCCTTGCGGTCCGTCGTGAATCCGCCGAAGATCCACATTCGATCTTGACTGTCAGCACAGGCGGCATGGACCAGCCGTTCGGGCGGCGGTTCGCCTTGGATCTCGGTGATTTCACGGTAGGTCCCCTTCGAGATGTCGAACTCGTGCAACGAGTTGTGAACTCCGGCGAAACTCTCACTGGTTCCGCCAAAGAAGAAAACCTTCTTACCGATCGTCACCGCCGAATGGCCGCAGCGAGGCGACATCATGCCCGTCGGCACGTCCGACTTTTCCCAGCGGTCTTCTGCGACCTGGTATCTCCACAGGTCGTTCAGACAGCCAGTCAGGTTTCCTCCTTGGCAGCCGCCGGAAACGAAGAAGGAGTCGTCACCATTGGCCGGGAAGATCACGCCTGCATACCGTGGCGACGGCGTGGCATTCGGCTTGCCGCTCAGCAGTCCGCGCAGCTCGACGATATGCTCCATCCTTGCGATGTACTGCCCCATGTCCTCGATGCCAAGCTTGGCATGGAAATCCTGTGTGGCCGGGATGTAGTCCGGTGCGACGGAGTTCGAGTGAGCCTCGTAGCCCTCCTTCAATCGCCGATGGAGGATCTTGGCCAACTCGAAACGATCGTCTAGCGTTTCGAGCGATTCTCCTTGCGGTGTCACCTCTTCATAGACGAGCTGAGTCAAATCGAGAAGCACTCGATTCAGGTTCGCAAGCGTTTCGCCGCACTGTGGGCCGAAAAGGAAGTCGCCCACGGCCACCTCGCTCTGCTTGGTATCGTGGACTTCTGGATTCCAGCAATAGTGGCCCCACAGGGCGTACTCCATCGGTCCCTTGAAGATCGAGTCGCTATAGTTGGCGATATTGCCCAGCAGTGTGGTGTCGTTTGTATACCCGGGAATCACCTCGTGGAAGTTTCGCCGGACTGCATCCGTCGTATTGACGAACCAGCCTTGTGCCGGACTGTACTGAGCGGCGTGCCAGCCATAGTAAATAGGAAAGTACAATGCATTTCGTGCAGAGTTAGCCAAAACGCCCCATGTATTGGGTGACCGGCGGCAGTAGTACGCCAGCCACCGAGGGCCGTTGTAGAACAGAGCGTACGTAAGATTGGGCAGCGACTGTTTTCGCTCCTGGATCACGTCCTCGGTCAGATACGTGAACGTCAACTGAATGCCCTTCAGCTTCGGATCGTCGTTGAAGGTCTTCAAGTAATCGACATCCCGCGGTGATCGCGCGTCGTAGTGCGTCGGGCAGAAAAGGATCTGGTGATTCTCCATCCCCATCTCGTTGGCAAGCTCTACGATCTGGTGCAACATGAATTGCTGTTCACCGGCCAGATCGCCGAAGCGGGCAATGCATTTCTCGCAGTGGCCCAGGAGCTTATCGGAATAGTAGTCGTCGGCCATGAAGTAAATGAAATCGCAGCCGGCCTCGATGTATTGGCGCGTGTGGCCCAGCACGATCTGCACGTGTTGTTCGTCGCAATAGCACGGAAATGTGCTCCGGTCCCCTTGCTGGGCTCCGACAGGCCGGAAACCGCCCACCACCTTGATCCCTCGCCGATGTGACTCGTCCACCAAGTGCCGCATGCGCTCCGGCAGCTTCGGACCATTCTCTAGGCCGGAGAGAAGGTGGTAACAGTTGATCCGGTTTCGAGCCAGTCGGTCCAGACACGGCAACATCAATTCGTCCGGATGAATCTCATCGCCCGTAACCTTGCGTTCCAAATAGCGAGAATCGGTATGCACCTGCAGTTTCATCCCCAGCGATTCGCCGA
>JADHUC010000063.1 GCA_016784735.1 Pirellulaceae bacterium
CAGGCCCACCAGATAGATAGCCGAACAACAAGACGTTGGGCCTGCGAAGACTTGGCCCACCCTACTTCCTTGCTCTCCCCATTGCTCCGTTGAGGTTGTCAGTTAGCCGAATCTGTCGTTACGGGCATGACGCCGCCGCGTGTGCAATGAGAGAGGGGGCCGACCATTGGTCTCCCCCTCCGGGCTGCGGTGCGTTTGTGGGGCGTGTCTAGTCCCACCACCACTGGTCTTTGGCGAGACCTTCGACTTCGACCTGCGTTCGCAGCTCTTTCAGCTCGCCTTCTTCATCCAGTTTCATCTGATCGGTCGCCAACGCCATCAGCGGTTGGATGTTGACGCCGCCACCGACGGGCGTCATCAGCGTGTTGCCTTTCCAAATGGCGTTCACCGCGGTCTCGACTTGCTTCGGTTCGGGGAAGGTCTCGATAGCGAACTGCGCTTCGTCGCCGAGTACGTCCATGGTCCAGCCAGCCTGGCCGTAGTAGTCGTAGCGTTGAATGAAGGCGGCCGCGATGGCCATGTCGATCAGGTTGCGAAGCTGGGCGTAAACCGGTTCTTTGGCCGCCAGTTGCCCGTACTTCGCGGTGAATTCGTGGACGAACGTCCGGCTGGCCCGGTCCACTTGGCCCGTCACGACTCGGCCTCCGTGTGCTTGGACCAGTTGATCCTGGCCAATCAACTTCACGCCGTCGCCTTCCAGCGCCATGGCCAGTTCGTCTTGGCTAACACGCACGCAATCGTAGTTGGGCGTGAAGTACCAACGCTGGAGTGCGTTGCGTGCCACGCTTCGCGGATTGGCTCGGGCCACGTAGCTGGTGATCTTCACTGCCGGTTTTTCCAGGCCGATGCCGATCAGCTTCATTCGATAATCGGCTTCGAGCATGACTTGCGCGAAGTGCGTTTTGGACGAGATGCCTTCGATGCGAACGCTCTGCAGGCCCAAGTTATCCTTCAGGCCGGCTGCGATCCGTCCAGCGTCACGTGGCGTGACTTGACCGCGAATGGCGGCCAGGAACTGCTGCATTCGCGCCAGCCCTTCTGGCGTCGGATCAATCGACACGACCAGCGCCTGAGTCTTCTCGCCAGTGGGCGGGAAGGCCCGTAGCGCTGCAACCAGGTCCTGCAGTTCCAACACGGCTCGACCCGTGTGCATTCCCACAATGCGGCCGGCAACGTTCGGCATGTAGCCTTCGGCCGGGCCCGCGATCACGATGTCGCCCGTGTCCGGGTAGAAGAACACGTTCGTAATGCGCGTCAGGCCGGCCAGATACCGCATATCGTCGGTGAGCCCCTGGCCGGTAGCCAAATGCTGCGCGATGGCGGCTTCCAGACGCGTCAACGAGATCTTCCGCAGTTTGCTGGGGCGAGCCAGATCAGGGGCCAGGGCCGCCCGCGCCGCCAGGAAACGCTGCCGGGTAAGTTGGCCTGTCGGATCGGAGACCACGCGGGTGCGAAACACGCCATCGGCGTCCACGATCACGCCGTTGCCCTGTTGGGCGAAGACGCTCGTTGCGCTCAAGCAAATTGCTCCCACTGCCAACAACACGAAAACACGATATTTTCGCAAAGCCATCTGTCTACCTCGTTAGGAAGGCCCCTGATAAGTGTTCACTCGGTGTCATGTATCGACCGAACGCCTGCGCTGCGACACACTCAAACCCAACCGGGCACGGGCATGGAAAGCGTGACCAGCGTGTTGCATTTCGTAAACTTAGTCAATTATGCGATATTAATTGAGAAACATAGGTAAAACAAGGAAGATAGTCCGGCTTCCCTGATCCGTGGACACGGATCCCCGGCAGTCAACAGAACGCAAGTCGTTTCACTGAGGCGACTTACGTGTTGTCGACGCCCTCAGCGGGAGCTTCGCCCTTCGGATGAAACCGGTCATTCCGCATTTGACGAGGCCCCAGCAATCACACAAAGGAATGCGGCGCCCGCGGCAAGCGCACACAACACGGCCTGCGGCGGAGTTTGCTGTCCCGCGGAATCGGTCACGTCATCCGCCTCTCATCGAATGGCTTCGCCCCGCTCGTCGTCCCGCGACCGTTTCTCGAAATACAGCTTGATCGGCACTTCGCCGAACGCGAGCTGATCTCGCAGTACGCCCAGCAGATATCGCCGATACGATGCCGAGAACGCCTTGGGATTGGTACATTTCAAGACGATCGCCGGTGGCCCGATCGCGTGTTGGGTGGCGTAGAAGACCTTGGGCTTCCGATTGCGATAGAGCGGCGGAGGATGGTGTTCCAACGCCCTCCGAATCAGACGATTCAATTCGCCCGTACTGATGCGTTCGCGAGACTGCTTGAAAAGCATCTGTGCGTGATTCAGCAGTTTCTTCACGTTCTTGCCGGTCTGTCCTGTGATGAAGGCAATCGGCACGTGCCACATGGTCGAGAATGTGTCGCGCAAGTAGTCGGCCCAGCGCTCCGTCGGCATCTGGCCGGCCATCAGGTCCCATTTATTCACGACAAAGATGCACGGTTTGTAGTTTTCCTCGATGTAACCGCAAAGCTGCTTATCCACCTGGCTGATTCGCTGGCCGGCGTCAAACAGCAGCAGCACCACGTCGGCGCGGCGTACGCTGCGTTGTGCCCGATGCAGTCCATAGAATTCGATATCCTGGCGGACACTTTTCCTCTTTCGCACACCCGGCGTGTCGATGGCGACGAATGTCTTTCCATCCAATTGGAAACGCACGTCCACGCTGTCCCGCGTCGTTCCGGGCACTTCGCTGACAATCATCCGCTCCGTCTCGACCAGCGTGTTGATCAACGTGCTCTTGCCCACGTTACGCCGGCCGGCGATCGTGACCTTCATCTCCGGCTCTCGTTCGCCCCGCTCTTCGCCGCTCGGCAACACCGCGACTATCGCGTTGAGCAGTTGGCCTTTGTTGCGGTTTTGCTTGGCGCTGACGCGGAGGATGTCCTTCACGCCAAGACGATAGAATTCGTCGGCCAGAGAATCCAGTGTATCGGCATCGGTCTTATTGGCGACGAAGATTACCGGCTTTTCGATTCCACGCAGCCGGCGAGCGACTTCTTCGTCCAGCGACGCCAATCCGCTGCGCACGTCGACCACAAACAGGATCACGTCGGCCTCGCTCATGGCGATGGCGATTTGTTCTTCGATTTCCGTTGTCAAATCGTCGATGTCGTTAATGCCAATCCCGCCCGTGTCCACCAGTTCGAACTGGCGGTCGTCGTGTTCGATCGTATGCGTCATTCGGTCGCGCGTCACGCCGGCCACGTCGTCCACGATCGCCAGCCGACGGCCAGCCAGCCAGTTGAACACGCTGGATTTGCCGACGTTCGGCCTGCCGATAATAACCACTTGGGGATTACTCATGTTGCCGTCCTGACACGGATACCTTCCATCATGTCGTTTTCCGGAGCGAGAATCACCGTTTCGCCTTCTTCGAGGCCGCCGGTGACTTCCACGTCCTGGTCGTTCATTAGTCCAACCGTCACGTCACGCAACCGGGCCCTCCCATTACGCACCGTGAAGACTTGCCAACCGCTATCGGAATTGCGGAACAACGCCGATCGAGGCACAAGCACGGCGTCGGACCGGCCGTCCATGAAAATACGTACGCGAACACGATAGTCCGCCCCAACGCCCAATTCACGTATCTGCTGCAAAGCATCATCCGAAAGACGCGCGATAACCTTGACTCGCTGTTGCTCGACGCCCAACGAACTGATCTTGGTGAAAGCCTGAGGGTAAACGCGATAGACTGCGCCCACGACGCTGTGATCCGTCGCCGATCCGGTGGCCAGTCCGTAAATGTTGGCATCGGCCGCCGGACGAATACACGTGGCGTCCTGGCTAAGGACATCTACTTCGACTTCCAGATCGGATAGGCATCCGATCCTGAGCAGAACGGCGCCGGCCGGCGTGAACTGTTCGTCGTCAGTCGTCTTCTCCAATACGACGCCGTCGATCGGACTGTGCATGGCACCTCGCTCCCGGCGTTTCAGTGTCTGCCTCAGCCGGGCTTCCGCTTCCGATTTCTGTTCTTCCAGCACGGCCCCGGTGAGGCTTTTGTGGGTGACGTAAGCATCGATGATCTCCGGCAGAAGCTGCGTAGCGGCCAGGATCGATTGCATCGATTTCCAGACAAGAACGTGCTGCTTCGAGTTGACGTCGCTTTCGACAAACTCGACTTCGGCCAGTTCAACTTCTTCCACCGTCTTAGCGTTCTTTTGGTACAACTCGCGCGCTCTTTCCAGAAACGACTCGGCATACTCTTTCCGTTTATTACCGGCTGTCACCCGCTCCTCGGCAGCGGCTACGGTATGAACGATCGACGTGACAAACTCCTCGGCCTGCTCGCGCACCCGCTGTTCGACCGAGTGATCGTCATTCTCTTTGATGGCCGCCTGCAAACGGTCGACCACAGCTTGCGCCTCGGCGACTTCGTCTTCCAAGTCGCTGTCGACCACCTGCGCGACGACCTGCCCGGCCTCCACCGTATCGCCCTCGGACAGACTGATCTTCTCGATCCGTCCGGCAAACGGCATCGTGACGTCGTACGTGTGCGCCAGACGCGTTTTGCCGCGTTCGTCGACGTATTCACGTATCTCGCCGCGTCGGACCTGTGCCGTCTGAACCGGCACGCCGGCCGAGAGATACCAAAAGACGCCGCCCGCCAGCGTCCCAAAGACAACAAGCACGATCACGATCAGCCAACGATTCATTGCGACCTCGATCCGCGAGTGTTTTCCTCGTTTGCCCGACGAGCTGAATCAGTCCGGTTTGAGGATCGCTGCCGGAATGGAACCGTCGTTTAACCGCTGGGCCAACGGAGGCTGCTGAAATGCTAGCAATAATGGACGTGGGATAGGCTTCCAGCCTGTCAGGCTTGTGTATTTTCAACTTCCTGGTTTGCCAAAACGACGTATTCGACAGGCTGGAAACCTATCCCACGGACTTTTTCAGCAGGCTCCAACGGCCCGCGCGGACGCGCCCAGCCCGTTGGGCTTGGGGTTAAACGAAAAACGCCTGAGAGTGCAAATGCCGCTACTATTCTGGCAGCGATCCTAAGCGATTTGCCCCCGGCCGAACGAACGGATCTGGCCGGGACCAATCGCGATGGTTCCATCTTAGCTCAAAGCGACGGTAAAGACAGCACTTAGGGGCGCACTACGGACTGGGACTGGCGTCAGGTTCCGGGGCGGCAACCGGTTTCAGAGTCGCGTCAAGCACCGGGGCCGCGTCGGGCTCCGGTTCGGCATCAGGCTCCGGTTCAGCATCGGGAGTTGGCTCGGCGGGTGTCTTCGCCGCGGGCCCTTCGTCGTCGCCTTTCTCGATGGTTTCCTTCATGCCTTCTTCGGGGACCGAGCCGTCGGCATCGCCGTACAAGTCCTTGAAGCCTTCTTCGCCTATCAGCATGTCGCGCAGAATGAAGTCTTGCGGTAAATCTTTGTCATAGGCTTGCAGCATCCGCCGGTATCTCCGGATCGATTTGACCAGGTCTTCGGATTCCACGTCATCTTTCAATCTGGGATACTTCTCGAATACCTCCGCCCACTTCTTCCAGGCTTCTTCGTACAACTCGCGCGCCTTCTCCGGATTGGCGGCTTCTTTCTCCTTCTCCGCCTTGTAGATGCACTCGCGAGCCTCGACTGTAATCTTCTCTTGTTCGGCCTTGCAGCGCATCTCCCAGTAGTCGTAGTTGATGGTGCTACGGTAATGAACGATCCGGCCCGCGAGTGTCTCCTGGTCGACCATCCGCGAGGCCAATCTGCCTGCCTTATCTCGCTCAGCCGCCGGGGCGCGTTCCGCAATCTCTGCGTAAGATACGCTTGTCTTTCCCATTGCGTCGTAGTACAGCGGATAGGTGTCCTCATCCATCTTGTCTAGCGGCGTGTTCAATGCATCGCGTTCTTCCGAGGTCAGCGCGGCAGTCTTCTCCTCCTTGATCTGCTCGCGGATGCCCTTCGTCATTTCTTCGAATCGCTCGCGCATCTGGGCGATATCCTTCTTCGCGCTTTCCAGATCGCCCAGGCGGAGCACATGGCCCCACGTGGTCGGAATCAGCCTCTTGCCGAATTCCATCCAACCCTTATCAGCCACTATCCACGCCCGTTGTGCCGTCTCGCCCAGGATCCCTTCCGTCTCGATCGTGGACGCATAATTGATGTTCGACATGGGAGCGTCGTTGTGGAAGATCAAGGGGCTCTTGCCCCGCAAGGGATCGTCGTCGCCAATCAGGTGGCTCTTGCCCTTCCACATCGCGCCCTCGTCCACCGATCGTTCCGCCCGCTTGTACCACAGGCGGCTGACGAGCCAATTGTCCGGACGACCGTCGTAGCCCACCGCGTTGTCGACGAAGACCTCTTGGTTGAGTTCGTCGTGAAAATCATCGTCCTCGCGAAACATCTGCCGGAACTGAACATGCTCGTCCGCCCGGCCGATTTTCTGACCGGTGATCCAGCCCGTGTAATGCAGCAATCGCGGGTTGTCGCGATTGTGATGAGTCCCCTCGATCAGGAAGCTGAGTCCTTTTTTCACCCAGTGATATCGGTGGCGATAGTCGTCGAATTCCACAGACACGTTGTACGACAAATTGTGCGCCTGAAACTCCCAAACCATGATGTAGTTGGGCTGGAGTTTGGTGATTTGCCTGGTTGTGGCCGTGAAGTTATCCCATTCTTCCTTCTTCTTGTACTCGAACGCCTTCTGCCACAATAGGTTCGCTGCAACGCCGCGCATCCCAAGCGTTGCGAGTTTCATCGACTCACTGGCCGGATCGATTTCGCCCAAGTTGGCCTGAGCCAAGCCGTACTCCTGGCGCAGTTGCGCCAACTTGCCGCCACCGCTGTCGCGTCGCGACGCCGGCCGGCCGATGAAATACAGCGGAAACAGCAGCAGAGCGATCGCTGCCACATAGATGATTTTACGCCAGAAAGAGATGCTTTGGCTCATCCCGCAACTTCCCGTGACTTCAAGAAAAAGTAGCCGAAAACGGACAGCACTAGAACGAACACCATCGCAGTCAGGCACTGTTGTGCCATGAGATTGCCGTTGATGTTGAAACCGTCGGCGACAAAACGTGACGTATTGAATCCGCGAAAGTCCGGGAGCACCCTGGCGGCTACCCACATAAGGGCCATCAACACCGTGTCTATGGCCGGAACTAGCCAGTCGATCACCGGGTTTATGTCCAGGTCGATCGAGACGTTCTTCTGAGTGATGATGCGAACAAGGGATTCCAGCGGACCGCCTCCAACCTGTTCGCCCGTCGCCACATTCATGATGAACTCTCGAAACAGCCCCGCGATGTACACGACAAAGGTCGCGAACATGGTGACCGACCCACTCAGGAATGTGCTCAGCGTCACGCCGAAACAAACGACGATGACCATTTGCAGCCAGATGCTAATATGGGCCTTGATGAAGTTCCAGAAGAAGACACCGTCTTCCGCCCGCATGTACACATCGGGCGCAGCCATCCCGAAATACTGGCTGGGCTCCAAACACTGAATCCAGATTTCGACATTGCCGTTCTCGTCGACCAGGTCCTCGAACAGATCACAGTCGAACAAAGTACCATCCGCCCTGACGGCTTTCATCTTTCGGGGCAGGTTGTGCGCGTAGGTGGCGAACTCCTTGGCCGTGAACTGGATCGATTCGCTCCTCAGACCTGTCGTTGGGTTCTTGACGATGATCGCCCCAAGAACGCCCGAGACAATGTCGCCCTTGTACGTACGAAAGACGCTGATGGTCATTTCCAGCGGCAAGTGCTCGGGGAACTGATCCTCCGTAGTTCCCTCAAACGTCCAAACGGCTGCAGCCAGTGACCCGCCTTCGATGTATTTCCGATACGGCCATTCCTTCCCCACACTGATGCCCTGGCCTTCGCGCCCGGTGTTGTCGATGAACCGGAGTTTGCCGTAGACGGGCACTTTGGCCACCAGTGCCCCCTGCTGCGATCCGACACTGTAGGTTGCGTCTTCTCCTTCGCCAACCTTCTCGATCGCGTGATAGTGGTCCTTCGTGGCGTCGGTCTGACCGAGGCCGTTGATGCCGATGCTGAACTCATGGCGATGGGCTCTCTCGCCAGCAATAGCATCAGAAGCAAGGGGCGTCTCGCCCTTCCAACCCACCGTCTTGCCGTCCTCGTTTGTGATCTGCTCGACGTCTTGCGAGAGGATGACGTGCCGGTGGCTCAAGTTGCGGCGCACAAACCCGTAGCTGACCAGACCCATCAGCACCAGCAAAACCGTGCCGATGACGGAGAAGCCCAGGATTCGTCCCAGCACGATCTCGCCGGCTCGTACCGGCTTGGTGATGACGGTGTAAATCGTCTTGTTCTTGATATCGTTCGGCAAGCTAAACGCGCTCAGCAGCACGGCCAGGATCAGGAACAGCATTTCGGTGGCGGTCAGCACAAAGCTCAAGTAAAGGCGAGCCGGATGGTCGCTCTCGGGATCCAGGAACCAGCCGGCGAAAAGGAAGATCAGGGCGAAAAGGGCAAAGGCCACCAAGACGCGACGACGCAGTGACTCTTGGACGGCCAGCCGGGCCATCGCCACAATGCGCCGAAGGGACGTATTGGGAAAATCATCCGAAACGGCCTTCGCGATTGCCTTGGCCACTGCGTAGAAGCCTTCGGCCGGGCCCAGCAGCACTGCCATTCGCAGGTAGGCAAGGAAAAGCGAGACGACGATCAGTCCCACAACTACCAAGGCAAATACGAGCAGCGCACCCATGCGATCCACGCTGGGCAACAGCCACTCAAACATTGAGAGGATTTCTTTTTCAAGTACCATTTCGCTACTGCTTTTCTTGTGCTCGCCGTCCCGGCCGAGCCTCGCTGTCTCGCACAATGTCCAGGAACAGTTCTTCCAACGTCGTAGTCGGGTTCTCCACCGACAGCAGGCTTCCACCGTGCTTCTGGATCACCGCCTTGATCTCGTCTTCGGCCGCACGGTCAAGACCCTTAGCCTGGATCTGCGTGACGTCACGCACGGTCAACAGTTGGTCCACGCGTCCAAGTTCCTTCAATTCACCCTGGTACAGGATGGCGATGCGGTCGCAGACGTCCTGAACGTCGGCCAGCAGGTGGCTGCACATCACAACCGTCCTGCCTTCATCGCGCAACCGGATAATCAAGTCCTTCATTTCGCGTGTGCCGATCGGATCCAAGCCGGTTGTCGGCTCGTCCAGCAGAATCAGTTCGGGATCGTTGATCAGCGCCTGAGCCAGTCCGATACGGCGCGTCATGCCCTTCGAGTATTCCTTCAACTGCCGCCGCCGAGCCCAACCGAGGCCGACCATGTCGATCAACTCGTCAGTTCTGCGCCGGCGATCGGTCGTCGGCATGTCGAACAGCCGCCCGTAGAAGTCCAGGGTCTCCTCGGCGTTGAGGAACTTGTAAAGATACGACTCTTCGGGCAGGTATCCAATTCGCTCGTTCTTGGACACGTCGCTGGCTTCCTTGCCAAAGACCAACGCTTGACCGCTGGTTGGGAACAGCAGTCCCAGCAGCAACTTGATGGTCGTTGTCTTGCCCGATCCGTTGGGGCCCAACAATCCAAAAACCTCGCCGCGCCGGACTTCCAGATCCAATGCCTTCAACGCCCGGACCTTCTGGCGTCCCCAGAAATCCCGGTAGGTTTTTGTCAGATTCATGGCCTCGATGACGACATCACTTTGCTCACCAATCGAATCCGAGGCTGAAGCTTTCGATCCCGCTGTGGCTGGCATATCCATGAACATCCTCCGCCGCGTGTCCCAAGAAGGGCGATAATGGCTCTCAACAAACGTATGTACGCTTGACTAGGTACAGTGGTTCAAGGCTTCCGCTTAAATACGATTCTAACTCATCAGAGCGAAAGCGGGAGCGGAAAAGCGAACTGGCTGTCGCGACAAATCGTGACAGTTGCATGAGTTGCGCCGACGGTGCGGCGCCTGCCCCCAAGTTCCGCAATGGCGAACATTGCAGCACCCCCAGAAAAGGGCAGGCACTGAGCTGCGGCCGTCTTCTTCCGACTTCATTCGCTCCGAGCCAGTCCCTTCACTGAGGATTCAACATTCCCGCATTGAGTAACTATAAACCCAACTCGGCCGAGCCGCAACCAACGTAGGACACGTCGGGTGGACCCGTCCGGACGGCTCAGGAGAGCCGTCCTGCCACAAAAACTCTACTCGGAGCGTTTCAGGAAGAAACGGTACAAATCACGGCGAGCCACCATCCCCACCAACCTCCCTTGGGATCCCACCGGAATGAGATCGTCCGGGGAATTTCTGACCAATTCCCAAGCCGCCCTCAGCGGGCCATCCGGATGCAGCACGTTAATTGCCGGTTGGGCCAAATCCACAGCACGGACAAGCCGCCCGAGTTTTGGATCGAAGACAGCATTGCGCAACTCACGATAGCGGATCACCCCGAGCAACTCTCCGTCGCCGTTGATGACCGGGAAAATGTTGTCGTGGCTGTGTTCCAGCACCGATACCAACTCGTCAAACGTCGCCGCGGCCTGAATCGTAACGTAGTTCTTGCGCATGATGTCGCTCACCGTCAGATCGTCGGGCGATCGGAGATGCCAAGGATCAAACCCCATGGCCAACAGCAGGCGGTTGCACATATTGCGAAGCTCCATCCACGGCGTCGTTGCCTGGTGGTGGATGGCTTTGTCCAACGGCATTTCGCCAGCCGACAGAACTGCCCGGCGGATCAGCAAGGGCCCCACAAATTCAAAAAACACAACCGTTCCGAGGATGATTGGCTCCAACGCCTTGCCCAATTCCGGCATCCGCTCCACGGCTATTTCTTTCAGGGCAAGGGCCGCTCCCGCCTGGGACAGCAGGGCAACGCCCAGCCACCTGCGCACATCTCGATTGCCCTGCTTCCCCGCCGCAAGGTAGATGCCCAGGTACTTTCCCCCGGATCGGGTCACGATGTACACGACACCGACAATACCCGCTGCCCACAACGCGCCGATGTCCAACTCGGCCCCATGCGTGACGAAAAACACGACGCAAAGAAGCCCCGTTATTCTCTCCAGCTCCTGGCGGACGTCATTAGTCCGATCCGATGCATTTGCCACCGTCGCCCCCATCGCCAAGAAGGCCAGCAGATAGGGCACGGCGAGTACCTCGCACAATCCCAACACACCCGTGGCAACGGCCACCAGCAGAACCAACCAACGGTTGGGCGATAGCAGACCGCACGCGTAGCTGATCAACAGCCCGCCGGCGATGCCTAGCACCAAAGAGGCGGTAAGATGCAACCCCAGCCAGATAAGATGCTCGTGCGCTGAAGCTCCGGCCGTATTGTTCAGGAAGAATATACCCACAAGGACCGCTTCGAATGCCACGATGGCTGCAAGATTGTTCAGGGCCACCAGCGCCATTGAATACTCGGTAATCGGGCCCTCCGACTCGTTTTCCTTCAACACCAGCACCGTCGTAGCCGGTGCCGTTGCTAACGCCAGGACGCCGAACAATACGGCGACCTGCCACGATTGCCCCACCAGCAACATCCCAAGCGTGACCAACAGCATTGTCACGGCCAACTCGCCCGCTGAAAGCCGCAATGCGCCGCGGAAAATCTTGCGGAAGTAACCAAGTGAGAAATGACAACCCATGTTGAACAGAACCAAGGCCATTGCCATGTCCAGCAGTGGGTGAAACCGCTCGAGATGCTCCTTGGGAATAGCCGCGAATACATGGGGCCCCAAGAGTAAGCCGACCAGCAGATATGCGGTGACGCGCGGCAACCGTAGCCACAATGCCGCCTGTCCGGCCACCAGCGCGGCGGTCAGCAATAATCCAAACGAGTAGATGTAGCTATCAGGCAACTCGAAATGCTCCCGTGGGCCCAACGTCGGGCGCGTTTCCAACGTGCTCCACGACATGCGAGCACAGCGGCAGGTGACGACTCTGACACAGCGATTCCTGCCGTTTGGGGTGATGTGACGAGTTCTTCCCATGATGGCAGGCAGCTAGGCGATTGCCAAGACGAATACGTCCTGAACACTCCCTCCAGGCGGCAACATTACGCCAATCGTTATTTCTTGGCCATTTAACCCCGTTTGCCGCTTGCTTTCACTGCATGCCGATAGGAACCAGGCTAGATCCAGCCAATATCGTTGGCTCTCTACATATTGGGGGGGGTAAAGGCGGTTCGTCCCCTGGAGAAATCGTCACGACCCCTTCAAGTCTGAATACTCGCCCAACCGAAACGGTTTTCGTTGGCGTTAAGGCAAGAACGAATTCCTTATTGAGGCAACTTGTTAATGACGATCTATATAACGCATAGGACGCACCTTTGCTGTCCGCAAAGTCCGTAATCTCTTGCCCGATTGACAGAGTAGGGGAGTCGGCACACAGACGGAGGCAACGTCTCCGATGTCGACAAACGATGGTACCGCATGCCATCGGCGAGAGTAACGGAGGACCGCCGGACGTTTTGGGTGCGAATTGATTGTCTGACCAGACCCATTTGACACATTGAAGCCAGTCAACCAAGGAGATGGAAATGAAGACCATTACAGGCGCATTGACCGCTCTGCTGCTTGTTGCCGCCTCGACCGGCACGGCATCGGCGGCCTATTGCGGCGCTTCGAGCTACAAGGCGTGTGGCGGCAGCGTGCAAAAGGCCGACTACTGCGGTGCGAAGCAGCAGTGTCACACCGTCATGAAGACTTGCCGCAAGGTGGTGTACGAAAAACAGCAGTACACGTGTTACAAGACGGTTTACGATACCGTCTACGAAGACCAGCAAATCACGTGCACCAAGTACGTGCCCCAGACTTGCTACCGCGAGTGCACCTACACGGTCTGCAAGCCGGTCTACGAGACTCGTTACCGGACGTGCAACTACACGGTCTGTAAGCCCGTCTGGGAGACCAGGCAGAAGGAGATCTGCTACACGGTCTGCAAACCGGTCTACGAGACTCGCTACCGGACGTGCAACTACACGGTCTGCAAGCCCGTCTGGGAGACGCGGCAGAAGGAAATCTGCTACACGGTCTGCAAGCCCGTCTACGAGACCCACTACCGGACCTGCAACTACACGGTCTGCAAGCCCGTCTGGGAGACCAAGACGCGGACGATTTGCTACAACGTCTGCAAGCCGGTCTACGAGACGCGCATGCAGGAAGTCTGCAAGGTCGTCTGCAAGCCCGTGCACTACACCAAGACCGTTCAGGTTTGCAGCGGACGTTGGGAAACTCAAGTCTGCGAAATCCCCGGGCCGGTCGTTCGCAAGTGCGTTCGCGAGCCTGGCTGCTGGACTTGGGATCCCTGCTCCGGCCGTTGCGTGTACGTGCCCGGCAAGGTTAGGGTCTGCAAGGTGCAGTGCCCGCCGCGCAAGGTGTGCAAAAAGGTCTGGATCCCCGAAGTCGTAGAAAAGACCATCAACTGCGTGCGTTACGAACGCTGCGTGGTCAAGGAACAGGTGCCCTACACGGTCTGCCGATACGTCACCGAAAAGAAGACCAAGACGTGCACCTACAAGGTCTGCCACATGGTCAAAGAGTGCAAGACCAAGCAGATTCCTTACACCGTGTGCCGCATGGTGCCCGAGACCCGCAAGAAGGTCTGCACCTACCGCGTCTGCCGCATGGTCAAAGAGTGCAAGACCAAACAGATTCCCTACACGGTCTGCAGCTACGAGAAGCAGGTTTGTGTAAAGAAGGTACCTTACACGGTCTGCAAGCCGGTGTGCTACACGAAGACGATCAAAGTGCCCCGGTGCGTCGCTCGCAAAGTCCCGTACACGGTGACGCGATGCGTGCCCAAGGTGGTCTGCCAACAGGTGCCCGTCACCGTTTGCTGCCCGACGCCATGCGGCAAGCAGCGTAGATGCGGTTGCCGCAAGTGCGGCTGATCGACAGTCCGCAGCGATTCCTTGGAAGACAACCCGGTCTGGTCAACCACGGCGGCGTCCCGTTCAAATCGAACGGGACGCCGCTTTTTTGTGCGCACTGCGTTTGCATCGCCGAAATCAAGAACAAGCCCACACTGCCGGCATCGCACACTACGATAGCGAAACCGTAGCCATTTGACACCCGGTGGATCGGTTACGGTGGCAGTGATCTCCGAAGGTTCTCCTGGTCCACTCGTAACCGCATGCTTGGGACAAGAGCCAGACATCGCAGTCGGGAACAGGATAGCCTTGGTGCGGCGATGGTTTGCCGCTGCCGTATCCGTCAACCTAGTCTAAAGGCGGTGCTTTCGTGTCTTGCCGTAGCGACCATTCAGGCAGGAGATGTTGCTGCACTTGCCGGCCTCCCTTGAGCGGGATAGGATGAGGCCGATCGGTCTGAATCCAAGTTTTTTGCTAGACCCAACGGCAACCGCAACCTGTACTTTGGCAAGAATAGGGGCGGCGGCTCCTTTCTCATGTTTAATAGGAATATGTACGGTTTTCGGGAAGCCCTGCCTTCCCTGCCTGCCAAATTCGTTTTGGTATTCCTAGCACTGATGGCTTGCCCGGTTACGGCTTGGGCAGCCGCGGAGCAGTCGGAGTCGGTACGCATCGGAGTCCTGGCGAAGCGAGGCCCCGAACGGTGTCTGGAAAAGTGGGGGCCCACCGCCGAGTACCTGACGGCGGAGATTCCTGGTTATTCCTTTGCCATCAGGCCGCTTGGTCATGACGAGGTCGGCTTAGCAGTGAAGCGGGGAGAGGTGGACTTCATCCTGACGAACCCTTCTTCTTATGTGGAATTGGAGCGACTCTATGGCGCGAGCCGGATTGTGACTCTCAAGAATTTGTACCTCGGCAGACCGTACACAATTTACGCCGCGGCGATCTTCCGGCGAGCTGATCGCGATGACATCCACGACCTCGATGACCTGAAAGGTAAGACCTTCATGGCCGTCGATGAAGAATCGTTCGGCGGATGGCAGATGGCGTGGAGAGAGTTGAAAAAGCATAGCATCGACCCCCGTCGTGATTTCAGCGATCTACGGTTCGGAGGAACACACGACGCAGTTGTGGTGGCGGTGCAGGAAGGCAAGGTGGACGCAGGTACCGTCCGGGCTGACACGTTTGAGCGCATGGCGATGGAAGGCAAGATCCGCCTTGATGAATTTCACGTGATCCATGAGCAACGCGGCGCGGACGATGATCTGCCATGCAAACATTCGACGGGAATCTATCCGGAATGGCCACTCGCCAAGGCCGCGCGCACCTCTGACGAATTGGCGGAAAAGGTTGCCGTTGCTCTGGAAGGAATTCCCCTAGACAGCTCTGTGGCTCAGGCGGCCAGGTGCGCCGGTTGGACGATACCGCACAACTATGAGTCGGTCCACGAGTGTTTGAGAGAGCTTCGCATAAGGCCCTACCAAGACTACGGAAAACTGACCGGCGGTGCCGTTGTCCGCCGGTATTGGCCGTGGCTCGCAGGCGCTGCGGGAGTTCTGTTCATCGCCGGTGTCATATCGTTCCACGTGATCCGACTCAACCGCAAGCTACGACAAGCCCTCTCCCAGTACGGCAACGAACTGGCCGAGCGCAAGCGAACCGAGGAATCGCTTCGGAAGAGTGAACAGCTACGTGCAGAATCTGAGAAGCTGGCCGCGGTCGGGCGACTCGCTGCCGGCGTTGCGCACGAGATCAACAATCCGCTTACCGGCGTGCTTACCTTCAGCCACTTGGTTAGAGAAAAGGAGGACTTGGACGAGCAAGCCAAGGAAGACCTGGACCTGATCATCCATGAAACCACTCGGGTAAGCGAAATCGTCCAAGGTCTGCTGGAGTTTGCCCGAGAAAGACCCGCAGTAAAGGAGCCCTTGGACGTCAATGACGTGGTGCGTCTGACGATTCAGCTCTTGGGCAACCAGGAGGCGTTCCACGATGTCACTGTGACGGGAGAACTAGAGGAAGGTCTCCCGCGGGTGGATGCGGACATGAATCAGATCCAACAAGTATTGGTTAACCTGTCGCTGAATGCGTGCGAGGCCATGCATGATGGCGGTACGTTGACGATCAGTACGTCGGTTCAAGACGGAAAGGTCTCGGTGACAGTAGCCGATACTGGTTGTGGCATCACTCGGGAGCATTTGGACCAGATCTTCGAACCATTCTTCACTACCAAGCCCGTGGGCAAGGGCACTGGGCTCGGACTGAGTGTAAGTTATGGCATTATCCGGCAGCATGGCGGCAGGCTGAAAGTCGAGAGCGAGGTCGGCAGAGGGACTACATTTACGATGGTCTTGCCTTCGACGGAGCGTTAAAAGCCCGATAGCCAAAACGGAAAGGTCAACCGTTGAGCATCTCAGGACCTGAACCAGATGTTCCCGCAGCAGGGCAAAGAATCCTCGTCATTGACGACGAGACGGTTATCGGCCTGAGCTGCAAACGGATCCTCGGCCAGGAAGGGCATGACGTCCAGTCCTTCACAGATCCGCAGGCCGGTCTTCGCGCGGCGTTATCGGGTGACTTCGACGTGATCCTTCTGGATCTGGTGATGCCGGGAATCGGAGGACTAGAAATCCTCAAACAGCTTGATTCTGTAGGCGTGCCCTCCGAAGTCGTTGTGATTACAGGACACTCCACCGTGGAATCGGCGGTCGAGGCCATGAAGCACGGCGCAGCCGACTATGTCAGCAAACCGTTCTCGCCAGACCAACTGAGGATGGTTCTTCAGAAAGTACTCGAACGTTCCGCTTTGATGCAGGAGAACGCCGCCCTGCGCCGTGAACTCGAACTCAACCATGGGTTCGAAGGCATCATTGGCGACAGCCAGCCGATGGAGCGGGTGTTTTCTCTGATCAAACGGGTAGCTCCCACTGACAGTACGGTTCTTGTCACCGGCGAAAGCGGAACGGGTAAGGAGCTGGTGGCCCGGGGCATCCATCGACTGAGCCGGCGAAAAGACCAACCCTTGTTGGCTTGCGACTGCAGCGCGCTGGCCCCGACGCTGCTTGAGAGCGAACTGTTTGGCCATGTGAAAGGTTCGTTCTCTGGCGCCATCGCAGCAAAGCAGGGATTGTTTGAGGCGGCCCACAGGGGAACCCTCTTCCTGGATGAAGTGGCGAACCTAAGCATGGAAACTCAAGGAAAACTGTTGAGGACGCTGGAGGCCAAACTGGTTAGGAGAGTTGGCGACACCGCTGAACGCGAGGTCGATATTCGATTGATTGCGGCCAGCAACCGCGACCTGGAGGAAATGGTAGGCGAAGGCACGTTCCGCGAGGACCTTTACTACCGGCTCAACGTGGTGCCAATCCACCTTCCTCCGCTGCGTGCGCGACTGGGTGACATTCCCAAGCTGGCGATGGCTTTCTTGAACAACTTTTGCGAGAAAAACGAGGTCGCAATCGAGGGATTCACTCCCGATCTGATCGCCAAAATGGAGAGCTATGATTGGCCCGGCAACGTCCGCGAGCTTCGAAACATCGTGGAACGCATGGCGATTCTGACCGACGGAAATCGCATCGGCTCGCGGCAGTTGCCTTTCCAGATCAATGAGGCACCGCAATTTCTGACTGCCACCCAGCTTCCCCGGAGTTGGGAGCAGTTCAAGCAATTCAAACACCAGGCGAGAGACGCTCTGACCCAGGAACTAGAAAGCCGCTTCCTGACCGAAGCGCTCGGTCGCAACGAGGGAAACGTCACCAAAGCCGCTGAAGAGGTCGGGATACAGCGAACGCAAATGCACGCCCTCATGCGGAAGTACGGGTTAACTCCCGCGTCAGACTAGCAGAACCAGTCTCCGCTGCTGATCTGCTCGTGGAAATCTCGGCTGGGGCACGCCAACTCATGACCGTAGCGCGTCAAGATACGGTGTAACACTGGACCATACACTAGACCCCTGCCTTTTCTCCCCTGAGCCCATCCTGACGACGGATGGGCGACTGAGGCCGAGTCAGAAATGGACTTGGCGACGTTCCCAATCCGCCCTCAATCCGGCCCACGGGTAGGCGTGGCTGAGTTCAGTAGATCTCTTGAGCCAAGCGGGATGGCACGGTAACACCAGGAATTGGACCAGGCGTACGCAGCCATGGAAGAAGCATTCTTGCGCGTCACCGTTGCGCAGGTACTCAACCAGCCAAGCCCAGTCTCATCATTGTGCGAGAATCAGAGATGCAACGCTCCTTCTCGTTCCGGCTGATAAAGAACCTCTTCGATCTGCAAACGACGTTCGCCGCTGGGAACGCGCCATCGGACGACATCGCCAACACGGTATCCGAGGATAGCAGTCCCGATAGGTGCCAGGATCGACAGCTTGTTGGCGGCGATATCGGCTTGGCCGGGATAGACCAAGGTGTACGTTTCAACTTCACCTGTGTCCAAATCGCGCAAACGGACGGTTGAGTTCATCGTGATCACGTCGTACGGGACTTCGTCGGAATCGACGATGACTGCGCGCTGAAGTTCGGAACGTAAATCCACGAGGTACGACTTCGGTCCGATCGCTTCGGCGAATTCACTCGCAAGCAGATGCTCCAAACGCCGGCAATCTTCGCTGATGATAATGATATTGCGATGGGACATGTCTTGATTCCGGAAGACCGGTTGCTGAGCTATCGAGACTGGAAAGGCGGTCAAGATGACTGCCAATGGGCATGCAATTGGCGTGCCGAAGGCAAACGGGTTGCGTGTCGTGGCTTCGATGGAGTCGAACGATCCGAGGAACGCCGCTGTTCGTCATCACCAGCAGCCCGACCAGCTTGTTTTGCATTGGGATTCCGCAGTACCAGTTCATGCCCGTTGACGTGGAACGTGAGCTTGGCTGGCGTCATCCGTGGCGCGCCTACGGTAAACGCGTTTATGGTGGCGAGAGCCAATTGGACGGCGTAGTAGGTTGCGGAACAGGCTTCCACGACGACGGCTTCATCGATTACCTCGATCCTGAGGTTTGACAGACGACCGTACGTTCCTTGCTCGATTGCGTCTCGTAGGGAGTTTTGCAGGTCGTTCCTCACGTTCCATTCATCGAAAGACATCCATAACATCCTTGCGGAGGGCGGCCTTGGCGGGTAGATAGTTGGGTGCATCGAATTTCCGTCATCTCGGCAGAGAATGCCGTGCAACTTTGATGCCGGTGCGTCAAAGACGCGTCAGAGTGGTTCGTCTACGACGAAACGGATCACCATGCCAATTGCACCTCTCTGCTTACGGTGCGAGCGACGCACGGGTGACTTCACCAAGTGACAGTGTCGCCGATTGTTGTCACTTCGGTCGATGCGGGCGTAAGCGACCGTTACCCATTTCAGCGTGCTTCAGGTTGACGAGACACCTGGGGTACACGAGCACTGCTCACTCCCGATAGTCGGCGGCAGCAATTCCGTGCTTCTTCAATAGCTTGTGCATTCCCTGCCGCGACATCCCAGCTTGCCGCGCGGCGTGCGAGACGTTGCCGCAATGCTTCACTAGCAGGGAGGTGAGGTAGCTTCGTTCGGCATCATCCAATGCTTCGTAACGCGATGACGTAACTTGCATGCCCTTCAGGGCATGTCTCGCCTCGCGAATTGACGGTGGAAGGTCGGAAACTTCGACCTGGGTGGAACGGGCAAGGACCAGCGACCTTTCGACCACATTGCGGAGTTCGCGGATATTGCCTGGCCAGGTGTAACGCTGCAAGCACGACGTGGCCTCATCCGAGACATCCTGGACATGGGAGCCGCGGGGCCGCAACTGGTTGACAAAATGCCGAGTGAGAAGGAGCACGTCATCGCCTCGGCTCCGCAGCGGTGGCAGTTCGATGTGGATCACGCCGAGGCGGTAAAACAAGTCTCGACGGAATCGACCGGTGTTGACTTCCAGTTCCAGATCGCGATTCGTGGCGCAAATAAAACGAGTGTCGACCTGGACGGATGTGTGTTCACCAACGGGAGTAAATGTCTGTTCTTGAACAACACGGAGCAACTTGGCCTGAAGCGTCGCCGGCAATTCCCCGATTTCGTCGAAGAAAGCCGTGCCTTGGTTGCACTGAGTCAGCAGCCCCGCTTGATCCCTGACGGCTCCTGTAAACGAGCCCTTCACGTGTCCAAACAGTACCGATTCGAACAGCGTCTCTGGGACGGCAGTGCAGTCGATGACTTGAAACTTATGACTGGCTCTGCCGCTATGCTGGTGAATGGTCCGAGCGACCACTTCCTTGCCTGTGCCACTCTCGCCGGTGAGCAGGACATTCGTGTCCGTTCCGGCCACACGGTCGATGATGTCGAATAATTCGAGCATCTGGGGGCTGTCGCCAATGATTTCCGGGAACTGCCTCGCCAGGGTGCGTCTCTCCGCGTCACTACGTTCCATGGGGGGCGGGCGGTCCGATTGCTGTGCCAGCGCGCGACGCACACTGGAAAGCAAATCGTCGTACTTAACGGGCTTCAACAGGTAATCGGCGATTCCCAGTCGAATACTTTCGATCGCCGTGGGCAGTGACGGAACTCCTGTGATCACGATCAATGGAATGCGTGGCCAGTTTTGCCGCCCCTGCTGCAGGAGTTCAAGCTGTAGATTACCCGGCATGTTCAGGTCGGATAGCACGAGATCGAACGTGTCTCGTGATAACGCCGCGAGGGCCGCGTCAGCATCTGGTACGCACTCGCATTCGTAGCCCGATTTGCGCAGGAGGTCACCGGTCGTCCTCAGATAGAGAGGCTCGTCGTCAGCGATCAGAATCCTGGCTCTTAGATTGTCACTCATTGGCATTGCCAAAAGACGGCTCGACCTTGAGGGGAAATACGGCGGTGAATTGGCTGCCTCGGCCCACACTGCTGGCAACGTCGATGCAACCACCCATCGCTTCGATCAGACTTTGCGAAACAGACAACCCCAGTCCCATGCCCGTTTTGGGTACACCGCTCTTGGTACTGAAGAACGGATCAAAAATATGCGGCACCACGTCATCCGCGATACCCGCGCCACGATCGGAAATAGTGACCAAGACTTGGTCATCACTTTGTTCAGTGCAGATGGCTACCGTCTCGCCCGGAGGGGAAGCTTGAATTGCATTGCGAATCAGGTTGTAAAGGATCTGCTTGACCTCGCCTTCGGGCAACAAGACTTGCGTCGAGTCATCACGTGCTTTCGTGCTGAGCGTGACCTGCTGCTTGCGAGCTACACCGTCCAGCAGATACACTGTTTCTGCGATGGTCCGTTCGATCTCAAATTCGTTCGGCCGCTGCGGGGCTCGTCGATACAACTGGTACATTTGATGAATGATGGAACTAATCCGTTCGATCTCTCGATCAATGAGTTCCAACAGTTCAAAGTGTTCATCATCTGGCGACAGATCAGCCTTGATTAACTCGAATGCATTGCGTATTCCGGCTAGCGGGTTGTTCACCTCGTGGGCGACGCCCGCAGCGAGTTGCCCGAGAGCCGCAAGTTTCTCCATTTGCCGCCGGTGTCGTTCCAGGTGTTGAATGCGTGCCGTTCGTTCTTGCACGAGCTGCTCAAGGTGCTCCGCATGAAGCCGGATCTCGTCACGCAGATTGCGACGTTCGGTGATGTCGCGGACGCTCGTGCGAAACCCGAGATGGGTTCCTGCATCGTCGTACATGGGCTGCCACGCGACCGCCATCCAGCGCGTCTCGCCATTGCGATGGATGGACTGAAACTCCATGTCGTTGCACGAATTACCGGCCTTGGCATCTTCGAACATCTTGGCGATCCGCCCGCGATCCTCCGGGGATGTCATACGGAGTGGATAATCTACCATCGCGAGGCATTCTTCTACCGTGTAGCCGGTGACTCGTTCCACGGCAGGGTTTACCCAGACGAGCCGGCCGTCCGGCGCGTGCCAGCTTTCCCAGTCGTAGGTACAGTTCGCGACTGCGCGAAAACTGGCGTCACTGATGCCCCCGGCGCGATGCGCATCGTCGGAATCAACTGGTGGGATCTTCGAATTATCGAAACGTGCTAGCACGGAATTTCGTCCAAGGGCGCAAGAACAGCAATGGATGGCAATCACAAGTGGAACTCGCCCATTTGTTCTGGCTGGAAGGCGATTTCCGCGATCCGCCAAGGCCCGCGATCCTCCTGCGCCTTCCATTCTACCAAATCGCCCACCTCACAACCAATGAGGCTGCTGCCCAGCAAATCCAGCACGGAGACGCCATCGTCGACCAGTTCCACGTCGTCCGGATAGACGACCGTGCAAACGATCCGTGCGCCCGACGTCTCGCTGACAAGGTGGACGGTCGAATTCATGGTCACCACGTCATCGGGGATCAATTCCGACAGCATTGCTTCAGATTCTTCGAGTTGCGATTCCAGTTCGCCCAGCACCCCTGGCGCGGCCACTGCTCGCGCCGCGTCGGACACGAGAAGTCGTCCCAGCCGCCAACGATCAGTTTCCGTCATCAGGTACTGACGGTACTTCATCGGCATAACTCCTTTCTTCCTTTTCCGACCGCTGATAACTCGCACGAAACGTACAAGGTCGTCCCAGGAGTAGTCGCTAAACTCGTGCCATTCCTTTCAACGCGACATTCTCTTGGTTTGCGGGGGGAATCACGCTTCATTATCTGTCGCCTGGCGGCGACAGTGTCAATCCATATTGACAGTCTGCGGCTTGCGTCGCCAGACGCAACATCGGTGCAAATTGAAGGGAGTGCTCGCTGAAGGCGAGCGAGTGCAATTGGACTACCTCAACGAAGTCACGCTGGCAGATGTTGCGCCGTTAAGGCGCCAATTCATCGGCAATTGGCACAGGTCTTGCAGGCAGATCGTCGCGTGGGCGACCGAGTGCATGTCGCAAAGGGGATCGTGGTGCTTGCGTTGAGCCGTAAGAGAAATGAATAGATCGTAATCGATGACAGAATTGTCGTTACGATCCTGCAGATTCGGGGCAAAACGGGAGAGTCGGTATCCAAGCGTCCAAAGATATTCCGGCCCATGATCCAATGAAGTTGATCCTCGCCCTCATTCGGCCCAGTGATATCGAGTCGGTCAGGGCCGCGTCGGTCGAAGTCAAAGTGTTTTGACTGACGCTGATGGACTGCCAGTGATTCGGGCGTCAGAAGGCTCAACCAGAGCCTTACCGCAAATGCGGTCTCCGCCCGAATCGGAGACCCTAATTCTGCCTGAAGGGAGCCCACATGGGAACATCTGCATTAGTCGTTGCGATCAGCGCCGGTATCGTGGGGGCGTCGATCCCCGACAAAGTCATCGAGAAGCAAAACCAGGCTTTTCAGCGTTACTGGGGTACGGACTTCGTCTGGAAGTTGGACGAATTGCCCGCCAAGGGCAATGTGCCGAAGTTTCGCATCCCATACTCTGGCTACATCTATACGGACCGGGGAGGCGGCACAATCTCGGCAATGCGCAAATACGATCTCGCGTACCACCGTGGCCGGTCCCCCGCAGCATCGTGGGAGCAATGGGACACAGGTCCTCAGAGAAACGCCACGCGACGCGTCGGACTTTTTGCATTCGGAGCCAGACGTGTGCCACACTGGTACGGCCACTGCAACGGTTGGACCGCTGCGGCCATTCGTCATGCGGAACCGACGAAAAGCGTCCGGCGCAACGGAGTGGTGTTCACCCCGGCGGATATCAAAGGCCTGCTTGCCGAAATCTACATGTACAACGAGACGTTGAATCTGGCCGGGTCGAGTTACACAATCAATCCGGGCACGTTTCATGCGATGCTCGGAAACTGGCTTGGCCGCGGTGCCCATCCGATCGGCATGGAAGCCGACCCGGGTGAAGAGAAGTGGAACTACCCCATCTACGCCTATGCCTGTTCGTCGGCGAAGCATCCGAACAACCAAGTGGAAGTCAAAATAAACCTGGCCTACGCCAAGGACTCGGGCGGCGAGTATAACGAGAGCCCCCGCAACCGTCGCATCAAGTACTTCCACTACACGCTGAGTCTGAACCAAGAAGGCGAAATCACTGGTGGCTACTTCCATCGTGACAGCGCCTTCATTGACCTGCTTTGGATCCCCGTGGATCCCAAACAGGGCGGCCATAAGGACAACGAGCGTGGTAACCCCTACGTCAACGTAGAAGAGGTGCTGGCGATTTGGCGCGCGTCCGTCGACGAGGACGTGCGCAAGAAGTGGCCGGTTATTGACCTGGCGTCGGAAGACCAAATTCTCGATGCCAGCGCCATCGAGAGTTTGGTGCCTGTCCAGAGACTGGTGAAGGCTCAAAAGCCGCAGCCGGCCGGCGCCGCCAAAGAAGGCGATTCCGATGAAGCCGACACGGAGCCGGTTGCCGCCGAGACTGCTGGCGAGCCGGCTTCTGCCGAGACTACCAGCGAGCCAGCCGCCGAAGAAGAGACTACCGGTAACCGGGGCGCCGCCACGCCGGACGCCGTCGAGCCGGTTGCCGCTGATACCACTGCCGAATAGGGAGAACCACAGGGCACCGCCTCTCTGGCCTTCGCAAAGATCTTCAAGGTCGGATTCCCGTAGCGCCGGCGCCATCGCCACAAAGCAACGCTTTTTCGAGGCGGCTCACAAGGGGCCCCCTTTTCTGGATGAAGTCACGACCAGAACATACGTGCGCGCGTTCGCACGGTTTGCGAATAGTCCTGGGACGAGGGCTGTTAACGTCCTTCGAAGGGCCGGCGGCCCCCAAACTAATACTCGGGAGACGGTCGTTTGGAAAGCAAGTCGCCGTCCCCAATGAAAATCGTGGCTTCCTGCCGACCTGTATCGGCCAGCAGCAGAACCAAGCGATCCGGTCCCACCACGTCCTTCGAGTCGATGATGCGGATCATCTCCTGCCACCGGGTGGCGGCGGGCACCAACTCGCATAGTCGGTTCGGCGCGTCCAAGAAGAACTGCTCGTTGAGGTAGTTGCGCTGCTGCTCCGGGAAGATCGCCATGTAGAGGATGTTCATCTCGACAAGCTCGTTGAGGAAGTGTGTCCCCAGAGACACATCCGGTATGAGGTTCTCCCGCATCGTGACAATCTCACACAAGATCGCGATGCGACTGATCTCAGAGAAATGTACCGGAATCCCCAGATCGGGGCTGGAGGTGCCCCAGCGGCCGGGACCCAATAGCATGATCGTCTCGTTGTCCGCTCCCGGCGCTCGGTTGATACGTCCGAGCAGGCGGGCCACTTCGTACCGCTGCGACAGCGGCAGACGGCCGTAGAGCGTCGGTACGATATAGATGAGGCGATCCACTGCAGCGAGCCGGCTGGGGCCGATGATCGCGCCCCGGGCCTCGACGATCCGTTCCGCATCGCCAACTTCAACGGCGGGGAGGGTCATACGTTCAACACCTTGCACCTGGAGCGGCCGACATTGCAGCACGTGAATTTGGTATTCCCTCCCGTCCAGAAAGTTCGCCGTAAACTCGATGTCCACTGGGGTTCCGTAGGCTTGCTCCAGCGTCTTTAGCATGTCGCGCATGTTTTGCACGAAAGGGGTGCTCGACAGCAGTCCGTCGAAGGTCAGCGCATAGTTCGTGCTTCCCTGGCCCGGCAGCACGGCGCGGTCGCGAGAGGCGACCATGTCCAAAGGAAGGCCGGGGGCCTCCGTTACCAAATCCAGGAAGTGCCCCGACTCGAAGCGGTTCGCGGCCAAATCCAGGTAATCGACTCGGCGCTGGGAGTATTCGCACACTTCATCGAAGGTGCTCTCCGGGCGGCGCGAAGGGGCGTTGAGCGCCACGAGCCGCGTGTGGTCATCGTCGGCCCGGTCGACGGCACGGGTGCCCAGCCCGAAGACAATTCGCACGACGCCCGCGCGAGGAGCGATCTCCTTGTGCCAGACGTAGGGATTGAAGGAGAAGCCGACCCCGGCGATCTGCGGCAAAAACTTGTCCCCGTACCTGGCACCCGAGACTCGCATCACGAGCAGGGCCATCTGCTCGTCGCGATCCAGAAGTCCGCGCGACATGCGATACCGCAGTGCCTTTTCACTCATTGTGCTTGCATAAACCTGGCGCACGGTGTCTAGCAGGGACTCGAAACGCTGCTCCCGCGTCCCTTGATTTGCGCAGAAGACGCTGTCGTACTTTCCGGCGAAGGCATTGCCGTAGGCGTCCTCCAGCAAGGAACTCGATCGCACGATGTAGGGCGACTCGCCAAAGTAGTCCAGCATCGCCAGGAACTGGTCCATCGTGTAATCGGGGAATCGTCCCTGGAGAATCTGCTCCCGCGCTTCCTCCAAGCCTTCAAGGGCCGTGTCCGGGGATGGCCCCTTCTGCCGAATCCACCAGAGTCCATTACGGATGAGGAACGTATAAAAAACGTCGCAGCCGATGTAGAACGAATCGTGGGCCTCCAGCAGCTTGTAAAGCCGCGGGGCATCGCGTTTGAGGATGGCGCGGGCCAGGAGCATGCCCAGCGCCTTGCCGCCGATGAGGCCGATGCCGAGCATGCGGTCCCGGATCTCTAGGATGTCGGCGAGGCTGAGGTATTGGTAGACGAGCCGCAACATGGCCTCGTCTCGCGACAAGACCATCCCGCTGAGACGTTCGAAAACCTCCTTTTCCTCCGCAGGAGAGCAACGGCCGGCGCGGGCCTCGTCAAAAGTGTGCTGCGCCTCATCGAAGATCCGCCGCCAGAAGCCCAACCGTGTGTCGGCCCGTAGACCGGGCCATTGGCTGGAGGCGAGCGCCTCCGACAGGGGCACGCTGCTGGTGATCGGTTGGAACTCTTCGTCTTGCCAAACGTGAACCGTGTTCATCAAAGACGGCGACCGATGTTGGACCTTGATCGGCCGCACGTACATCCTGCCGTTGTGCTGGAACACGTCCAGCAGGAACTGCGTCGTCTCCTTGATCGGATTCAATGCGAAGGACGCATGGTGGTTCCGCAGGATACCGAAGTACGTCACCGTCTCCAAATCGCACAGCCGAGGGCAGGTGAGCAGAAAGAAGTTCCCTAGCATCTGGTCGGCCAACCATAGTGACGACAACTCCGATAGACAGTCGAACACGTAGATGGCATGCCTGCCGGCGTTATCGATCACCTGGTGGACGTGCGTGACGAAACTCTCAAAGCCCAGTCGGGGATCGAGGGCGTGGATCTCGGCTCCGAAACCGTCGGGGATCAGTTTTTCGTGGGAAGCGAACCGAAAGTAAATCAGCCGGCGGCTCGCCTCCCGCGCAGCCCTCGCGTACGGCAAGACCAGCGTCTGATAGTCCGCCACTGTGTCGACCTGCCAGACGATGTTGTCGCCGGGCATGACGTCCCGGAGTACTTTGTCCAAGCCAGGTAAGCCAGTCGTGACGTCTGCGCACATGACTGTCTGTCTCCGCCAACCAGTCGTACTCACCGCCGGAAGTTGTGTGATCTGCCGGGCAACCAATAAGCCATTCTACTGGCTGCGTCGGCCCACCGGAACCGTCTGCTCGGACGCTCAAGGTTCGGTAGCTAGCTGTTGGGGGCAAGCTCTCCTCCTTTCCGATCGAGACGCGCCGGAACTGAGCCGACGCGAGCGGCAGGTGATGGTTAACTCCCGCGTCAGACTAGCAGAACCAGTCACCGCTCCTGATCTGCTCGTGGAAGTCCCGACTGCGGCACGCCAACTCACGACCGTAGCGCGTCAAGATACAGTGTAACACTGGACCATACACTAGACCCTTCTCTATTCTCGGCCATCCCCATCTTCGCGGCCGATAGGCGAATGAGGGCCAGTCAGAAAGGCCTTCGCCATCAACGGTTTTCGTCGCAGTGTTCGTGGCGCTTCGCGGTCTGCTCGCGCAAACAACCTGTTCTTCGGCAATTGGCACAGGTCTTGCAGACAGATCGTCGCGTGGGCGACCGACTGCATGCCGAAGAGGGAGATCGCCGTGCCTGTGTTGAGGGTCAGAGCAATGAACAAAGCAGACCAGAGACTGTACAAAGAACGCCTTCTTGCCTTGCGGGCGGAGCTCCGAAACGACGTACGCCAAATGGCCGATTCCGTGCTGCAAAAGACGCCCGCCGAAGCGAACGGAAACTCATCTGTGATGCCGATGCACATGGCGGAGATCGGCAGCGACAACTTCGAACGCGAGTTCACGTTGAGCCTGCTGTCAACCAAAGACCGCACCCTCGATCAGATCGAGCGAGCGTTGGAACGTATGGAAGATGGCTTCTACGGTGTGTGTGACCAGTGCGGAACAAGGATCCCCAAAACGCGGCTAAAGGCCATCCCGTACACAAGTCGTTGCGTCAGATGTGCTTCCAGCCAAGGCTGAGGCCATTTCGCCGAACAAGAACAAGTCGATGAGAACTCGCAAGGAGCGTGTCTAAGATGTTTGGCCTGCAAGGGATCATCGCACTGATTGTGTGTGTCGCTCCACCTCTGGTTATCGTCGCCATCCTAATATGGGCGAGCCGCAGGCCAAAGTGCCCCAACTGCCACGACGCCGTGTCGCCGGATGACGTAGCCTGTCCGAAATGTGGCTACTTTCTCACGCCTCGGCAAGGTCGCTAAGTCCCCTTGTCCGCGACCACCATGGAGAGGAAGATGGATTGGGCCGGCGCACTTCACAGCCGCCAGTCATCGGGAGGACACGTGGGGACGTACCGCAGAGAATCGAGTGTTGCCCATAGACGTGGGTTAGTCTCCAAGCATGCGAACGCTGCATCAACTCCGAGGCGTTTGGTCCGCGGCCGCAACCATTATCGGCGGAGAATTTGGTGATCGTTGAACTGATCAATGATCTGTTCATCATCCTCGCGGCGGGACTTATCTCTGGGCTTGTCTGTCGACGGCTCAGACTGTCCATGTTGGTCGGCTATCTGCTGGCGGGAGCGGTAATCGGTCACGGCGGCCTAGGTCTAATCACAGAGGATTTGGAGGACATCGAGCACGTTGCACGCGCCGGAGCCCTCTTGCTTCTCTTTGCCATCGGGATCGAGTTCTCGCTAGAAGACCTTGCCCGCCTGAGCCGGTATCTCTTCGTCGGTGGCAGCATTCAGATGCTGCTAGTCGTCGTTCCGGTGGGGCTGGCATGTATCCTGTTCGGCGTTTTTTGGAAGTCGGCGTTATTGATTGCCGCGGCAACGGCGCTAAGCTCGACCGTCCTCGTGTACCGGGCGTTGACCGAATGGGGAGAAACGGCCTCGCCACATGGTCGTCGAGCGATTGGCATTCTTCTGTTTCAAGACGTAGCCCTCGTGCCGCTGATGCTATTGGTCCCGTTGCTGACCGGCGGAGAACAAGGGCTTGGGATATGGGCATACGCGCTGCTGGCGTTGAACTCCATGATATTTGTCGCCGCAGTTCCTGTGTTACGCGCGGTGTTCGCGCGGTGGATAGTGCCGCTGCTAAGCAATTTACGCAGCGTGGAGTTGGTAATTCTGTTCGGTTTGATCGTGTTAGTGGGGTCTTGTCTGGGAGCGAACGCCGCCGGTCTCCCTCCCGCCCTCGGTGCATTTGCTGCCGGATTGGTCTTGAACGGAAATCGACTGACCGGACAAGTCGACGCTTTGATCTTGCCCTACCGTGAATCCTTCGGCGCCGTCTTCTTCGTCAGTCTGGGCACGCTCTTGGATGTAGACGTGCTGATGGAGAACCCCGTGCTGCTGTGCGTGGGGCTGTTCGCGGTTCTCCTAATCAAGACGGGCGCAGCAACGGTCGCGCTGCGCGTCACCCGATTGCCCTGGCATGCCGCGGCAGGAATGGCGATCGGCTTAGCGCAGTTGGGTGAGTTATCCTTCGTTCTTCTTTCCGAATGTCTGCACGCCGATCTGATCAGCCAACTCGATTACAACCGGTTGCTGTTTGTGGCGATGGGAACGCTTTTCTTCACCCCGCAACTACTAAAGCTCGGTCTGCGCTGGTGTCGTCGATGGCCTCTGGCTGACGATCTAGCCGGAGAGCGCCGCGGGCCTCTGCCGTCTGCGTCCAAGGAAGCGCTCGTGATCGGTCTCGGACCGATCGGCCGGCAGGCCGCTTCCCAATTGGAGATCATGGGTATCGACGTCTGTCTGATCGATCTGAGCCCGGTCAATCTGCACGCCTATGCCCAGCAAGGCTTCCGTACCGTTTCAGGGGATGGACGTGATCCGGAGGTACTCGATCGCGCCGCCGCGGCACACGCACAGATCGCAGTCGTGTGCGTGCCCGACGACCAGATCGCCGTGCAAATCGTCAGGGCGCTACGGACTCTGAATTCACAGTGCGCGATCGTGGTGCGCTGTCGATATCAGGCCAGCCGACCTGCACTGCAGAGTGCCGGTGCACACACCGTCGTCATCGAGGAAACGGAAGCATCAATGGCAGTGCGTCGATTGTTGGACGGGATGAACTCTCATTAAGCCCTGCTAGGAGGAGCGACGAATGGCTCTGTTCGTGTTTAGCGTATGCCTGGCTCTAATAGTCTCCGCTCTCTGCTCGCTCATGGAAGCGACGTTACTGAGCCTTACGCCAAGCCAAGTCGCCCAATTGTCCCAGAGGCATCCAAAGCTGGGTGCGATTTGGCAGGACTTCAAGAGCCGAATAGACCGGCCCATCGCCGTGATTCTGCTGATCAACACGGCGGCCCACACGATTGGCGCCTCGATTGCCGGGTCGCAGTTCGACGAGCTGTTTGGAGACGAATGGATACTGGTCTTCTCGCTCGTGTTCACCTACTTGATGCTCCAATTCACGGAAATCCTGCCGAAAACGCTTGGGGTGAAGCATAACCGTTTTTTCGCCCGGCTGATTGCGCGTCCGCTGATGGCCGCCGTTTCTGTGCTGGCGCCAGTGCTGTACTTGGTGCAATGGGTCCCATTCAAAGGGCGTCGGCGCAACGAGACCACTCCGGCCGCGGAGGAGATCGCAGCGCTGGCCGGTCTGGCTCGGCTCTCGAAGCAGATTAGCAGCCAGCAGGAGCGCATCATCAAAGGGGGAGTCCGTCTTTCGCGGTTGGACGTCTGCAACGTCATGCTACCCAGGGAAGACATCAGTTTCTTGTCCACCTCGCAGACGACCAGTGATGCCTTGATCACGGCGCACCTGGAAGCGCATACCCGCTTTCCCATCTGCGAAGGCGACAATCGCGACCACGTCGCGGGCTACGTCAATTTCAAAGAGCTGGTGTACCACATGCGGACGAATTCCGCAGATCCCAGTTTAAGGGGGATCATCCGGCCAATTCATTTTGTGGCGCCTAGCGATTCGGCGTCGGACTTGCTCAGGGCGTTTGTCGAGCAACACGTTCACATGGCGATCGTACGCGACCGCGATGGCAAGACGTTGGGCGTGGTCACCCTTGAAGACTTGGTCGAAGAGTTCGTGGGCGAACTGGAAGATGAATTCGACCGCCTACCGCGAATGTTTCATGTCCTCAGAGGCGGCACGTGGATGATTGGTGGAGGCACACCGATGTCGCAGGTTGTATCGGAGCTGCAACTCGATGTTCCGAACGCGACGGGAAGCGTGTCCGCTTGGCTGCTGCAAAGATTCGAGCGCATGCCAAAGCCCGGCGATCAGATTCAGGAGGGAGGTGCCGTGTTCACGGTTCGCCGCGTACGGCGAGGAAAGATCTTCGAGGTCGCGGTCAGCCGCGATAAGCGGTCAGCCTCCTGAGGGACTTTCATCGGCCAAAACATGCCCCAGTCTGCGCGGGGTACCGTCAAGAAGTTTCTGGGATTATGTTACGATCGGGGCGAGGAATCACGCTGGAGGCGGCTTCTGATGCGTTCAAAACTGGCAACTAAGATCTCCGTGGCCATCGTGGGTGTGGTCGCCCTGGCCCTTTCCTGCAGCGTGGTGGCGTTGCTCTCGACGCGTCACATCGGGGGGCTGATGCAGGATGCGGTCAAGGAGAACCTCTCCAGTCTCCGTGCAGCGGAAGAACTGGATAATGCTCTGCTCCGAAAACGGGGCTTGGTTGTTTCGTTCATGCTTGACAGTGGAAACCCCCAGCGGCTTGAGGACCTTCAGCGGACGAAGCAGTCTTTCTACGATGCGCTGGATCTGGCTCGGAAAACCGCCCACACTGCAGGCGAAAAGGCGCTCTTGGACGAGTTGGAGCAGGCTTATCAGAAATACGACGAGAAGCGAACGGAAATGATCGCGATATATCAAAGCGGAGAGAATGAGAAGGCGGTCGCGGTGTTCTTGAATGAGGTGAGCAGTCTTTCTGACCACATCGATCGCCTCACGGGCGAGTTTATCGCGGAAAACAAACGCTACATCGAGTCGGCGACAACACGTGCCCAACACCGAATCGGTCATATCAACTGGTTGGTGGGTGGGTTTGCATGCCTGACGTTCGGGCTTGGTCTACTTCTTGCTTGGCTGTTTTTTCACGGTGTCTTTTTCCCGCTGCGAAAAATGGTCGCGGACGCTCGTAACTTTACCGGGCAGCGGTCCCTCCGTGCCGCTGAAATGCCCACGGATGAGCTTCCCGCCGTTGGCGAGTATTTGCGCTCCCTGATGTGCGACGTTTCGGATGCCCGCTCGGCCCTGGGGGAGAATCGGCGGCGGTTGATGAACGCCGAGAAACTGGCCACCGTGGGCAAACTGGCAGCCGGCGTGGCCCATGAGATACGCAACCCCCTGACCGCGGTGAAGATGTGGTTGTTCTCCATCCGCAAGGCGGTCGGGCACGATCCCGAACTGGATCGCAAATTCGAGATCATCTCCGAGGAGATGACGCGGTTGGAGAGGATCGTCTGCAACTTCCTCGAATTCTCGCGACCGTCGGCACTAAAGCTAGAGGCGCAATCCGTTTCCTTGTTGATCGACAAGACGCTGGAGCTGTTCGGCCACCGGATCGAAGAGAGAAAACTCCGCCTGGTCCGCAATGACGCCGAGCCAATTCTCCCGGTCATGGCTGACGGAGAACAACTCAAGCAAGTGTTCATTAACGTGTTGGACAACGCAGTCGAAGCGACGGCCGAACGTGGCGAGATTCGGATTGTCATCGACACGGCGGACGAGACAGATGATCGTTCGATGGTGGTGGTGCGTGTTCAAGATACCGGCCAAGGAATGCCGCAAGACGTCCGTGACCGAATCTTCGAACCCTTTTACACCACGAAGGACGACGGCACGGGGCTTGGCCTGTGTATCGCCGCCCACATCATGGCAAGGCACGGCGGACGGCTCGTGCTGGAATCATCAACAGAGCGGGGAACGACGTTCGCTGTCTGGATCCCGATAGCCCGGAAAGAAGCCCATGAGCAAAATCCTGGTAGTTGACGACGAGCGAAACGTGCGATCCGGGTTCGAGGAAGTACTCGGCTCGGAGGGGCACGAAGTCATCACGGCCCACCGTGCCCAAGCGGCGCTGGAGCGCATCGAGGCCGAGGAGTTCGATCTGGTGATTCTGGATATCCGCATGCCGGGCATGAGCGGTCTGGACGCGCTCAAGCAGATCAAGCAGGGGCATCCCAAGCTGCCGGTAATCATTATGACCGGCCAAGGGACCATGGATACCGCCGTCGAAGCTACTAAGTGTGGGGCCTTCGACTACCATCTGAAGCCCTTCGAGCCGGCCGACATGCTCCAGACGATCGAAAAGGCGCTCCAGTGCGCCCGGCTCATGAGGGGCCACGTTGCTCTCGGCCGGAAGGACGCCGCTGCGGCAGGCGACGCCATCATCGGTCAAAGCGCACGTATGCAGGAAGTCTACAAAGCCATCGGACGCGTGGCACAAACCGACGCCACCGTGCTGATTCGGGGCGAGTCGGGTACCGGCAAGGAGTTGGTCGCCCAGGCTATCTATCAACACAGTCTCCGCAGCGATGCGCCGCTATCGGTCGTCAACTGCGTGGCCATCCCGGAACCGCTCCTGGAAAGCGAGCTGTTTGGCTACGAGAAGGGCGCGTTTACCGGGGCAGCCGCTCGGCGAATCGGCAAGTTCGAACAGGCCGACGGAGGTACCGTCTTCCTCGACGAGATCGGCGACATGCCCCTGAGCATTCAGGCGAAGATTCTGCGAGTATTGCAGGAGAAGGAGTTCGAGCGACTCGGCGGCAACCAGACGATTCGTGTCGATGTGCGAGTGCTGACCGCCACCAACCGGGATCTGGAAATCGCCATCGCGGAGGGTGCTTTTCGGGAAGACCTCTACTATCGTTTGAACGTCGTAACCATTCAGGTGCCTCCGCTCCGGGAAAGGCGAGAGGATATCCCCGCGCTGGTCGACTACTTTCTGGAACAATCGGCCCGAGAACTCAACGTGGACAGACCTCCGCTGGCTGAAGATGCCGTGGATCTGCTGCAGAACCACTCCTGGCCGGGCAACGTCCGGGAGCTTCAGCACTGCATCCAACGGGCGATGATCCACACCAAAGGGCACCCCATCCAGGCGACGGACCTGCATCTTGCCCTGGAGCGCGACAGCGGGCGTGGGCCGGCGGAGGCCGCGAGTCTCGACGACGAGAGGCTGCTGGATATCGTCCAGCGCTGGCTCAGTTCGCACGGAGGAGTCCGTGCCTGCGAGAAGTTTTTGGAGAAGGCCGAGAGGCTGCTGTTGACCGAAGCCCTCAAGCGGACCCAAGGCAACCAGACCCGGGCGGCCGAGTTGCTCGGCCTGACCCGCCCGACCCTTCACGCCAAAATGCAGAAACACGGCCTCCACGCCAAGGGCGATCCGCAACACCGTTAACGTCAGGTTCCTGACGCAATGCCGATCAGCGAACATGTGGCGCCCCTCGCTGGAAACCGCCACCGAACGCCTCGATGTTTCTTATCTGGCGGTTCACACACGACTTACAGTCGATCGGGCGTCTCAGTGGCAAGGTCTGGCATGACGTTTGCTGTGATGTGAAAAGCCGCGCAATGCGGTCATTTCAAGACGGCATCTGCATGAAACGACGGGTGAGTGATGACAACCATTCTACTGGCCGACGACAAGAAGAACATTCGCGAGTTCTGCAAGCAGGAACTTGAGGATGAGGGATACCGAGTGATCCTTGCTCGCGACGGTCGAGAGGCGATTGAACTGGTCCAGAAGGAGCCACCCGATCTGGTAATCCTGGATCTCTGTATGCCAAGAGTTGGCGGCCTCGATGCGGTCGAGCCGATTCGGGCGATCGCCCCTGAGGTTCCTGTCATCCTGTTCACCGCCAACGATGAAGACTGCGTGACGGACGGTCGTTGCCGGCACGCGGTGGCCTGCGTGGAGAAGTCTGAGGACCTCACCGAATTGAAACGGGCAATCGTCGGGACCTTAGCCTCGCGGGAAGGGAATGGGCTCTTTCGTTTCGGACTGCCCCCAAATCTGACGCCAAGTCAGCCAGAAAGCACTCAAGATGAATCTCAGTCCTGAGCAAAAAGCTATCCGCACGGAAAACTGGCCTGGCGGTGAGTCACTGCCAGCCTCGATTTGGTCGGTGTACGGGAGGCTATGAGCCGTCAAGTTCCTTAGGAAGGAGTCTTCGTAATGTTAGTACTCAGTCGCAAGCCCGGCGAGCAGATTGTGCTGCCGGAGTTGGACATCACCATCACCGTTTTGGGCGTATCCGGCAAGAGGGTGCGCGTGGGCATTGCCGCGCCGCGCGAGATCTCCATCCAGCGTGACGAGATCATGGATCGGGTTTGTGAGCGGAAGGTGCCGCCGCCCAACACAAATGAGACTGCTGCTGGGGCGATGGCCTCGGTACCGCAGTCGCCGGATCTAGACGCCACGTTGGCACATTCGATCACTCGGCGCACCGCGGGTCAGATTGGATCGCTGCACGTGGAAACCGCAGAGGGTCGCGTTATTATCCATGGCCGCGCGCAATCATACTATGCCCGCCAACTCGCACAAGAGGCGGTGATGGAGGCGCTGAAGGCGTCAAGTTCATGTCATCCTGAAGACGTGGAGTACAATATTGAAATGGTCACCGACCGAGGCCCGACGGAGTTTTCTCCGGGTCTGAAAGGCCACCCATGAGGAACGGAGCCTCCTGGAACCCCGAAGGATGTCCGTTGAGTGGTTCCTAAGATTCGGAGGAGGCCGAATCATGACCGAGCTATTCGAAGAACGCGCTGGCCCGTCGTACCGGTGCCCGGTGTGTGATGTCACACTGGCCGTCGAACCGGCGTTGCCCACGTATGACACACCTTGCCCAGACTGCGGATACCGACTGTGGTGTCGCAAGAGAAAGGTCGACGATGTCGTCTTTCTGTGCGTCCTGCCTGACAGAACGCCGGAGGCTGCTGACATCGAGCGTTTGGCCGAGTCGCTCGTACGCTCGTGCCGTGTCCTGCGTGTCGTCGTTGATTTGTCCGGCCTTGACTTCATCAACAGTGCAATGATGGCCGGGCTGCTAGCCCTGAGAAAGCGAGTACTGGCTGCCAAAGGCAGGTTGGTGTTATGCGGGCTGTCTCCGCACGTGCAAACAATCTTTAGCCATACTCGAATCGATAGCTTGTTCGAGATAGTCGACGCGGCAACGGATGCGGTGAGCACTTTATAGTGTGTGTCCTGCTTTCCATTTTTTCTGTCAATCGGTGAAGGGACCGAGGTGAGTTTGCCATGACTATCTCTACCGCAACGATCACGCTAAACGCGGCGTTCCTCCAGGAGATCAAGGAGGACAACACCGAACTGCGACCACTGCTCGTTGACATCCGGGAAGCGCTGGTTGGTTCCGCGTCGTTTCGGGGGCGGTGGAAGCACTTCGTCGAGTTGCTCGGCGAGCTGCGCGACCATCTGGCCATGTATTTCGTGTTGGAGGAGGCGTACGGCTACTTCGAGAATCCCGTTTCCGTGGTTCCCGGGGTGAGCCGTAAAGCGGCGATCTTGCAGGCACAGCACCAGACTCTGTACTCGCAGATCTGCGCCATCACTGAGCAAGCCGAGCAATGGCTCTATCAGGAGACGCAGGCGCCTGCTCCCCGAAAGATCTTTCGGAGATTTATCGTCTTTTCCGAACACTTGCAGGAGCATGAAACCCGTGAGCATGCCCTGATCCTGCAGGTGCTCAAAGAAGCCTTGAGAAGCCCTCGAACAGTCTTCCGCGAACTTGAAGATCCGGCGGACTCCGTCCCCGCAGGGAAAACGTGCTTGATCGCAGCAAACCGGAGATAACACCCCATGGAACTCAAGAATCTACAGAAACACGTACGAACCCTGGCTATCCTGCCGGAGACCGACGCCCCGGTCATCAGTTGCTACCTGACTCTTCACAACGGCCGAATCAAGGACCGCAACGCATTTGATGGACAAGTCCGCCCTCTCATCGGCGGCTTGACTGGGCAGATGCGACAGGACTTTGAGGACGCCCTGGAACCGATCGGCCAGTACCTAGCAGTGGAACTGCTGCCCGAGGCACAGGGGATAGCGATTTTCTCCCGCGCCGGCGGAGATCCGTCATTCCTGCCGCTTCAGTTCCGCGTGCCGTTGCCGAACTGGATGGCGGTGGACACGACGCCCAACATCTACCACTTGGTGGAACTCAAGGATACCTACCACCGCTACGTGGTGATGATCTCCACCGAAGAGAGCGTCCGCATCTAC
This sequence comes from Pirellulaceae bacterium, assembly GCA_016784735.1. Lineage (GTDB taxonomy): Bacteria > Planctomycetota > Planctomycetia > Pirellulales > Pirellulaceae > JADHUC01. The sequence goes on from JADHUC010000063.1 coordinate 37,261, forward strand.
GGGGTTAACCTGGGCGCGGTGACGGAACAGTTGTATAAGCAACGCCCTGAACTCCGCGAACGCGTGGGGCGAGAATGGACCAAGGAGCATTACCAGAACCACCGCAGGGACCGGGCCCAAAAGTTCTTCAAGGAACAGATCGATATTTTGGACCGAGTGATGTCAAAAGGCGGATACACTCACCTTGTCCTTGCCGGCCATCCCACGAGCACCAGCCGGGTGCGGAGCGAGTTGCCCAAGCATTTGGCAGAGAAACTCATAGACGTGGTTACGATATCCGCCAAAACGTTCGTTTCAGACGTCGTCAAGGCTGCCCTTGCCTCCTTCATCGAGCAGGAAGAAAAGGAATCTCGGGCTGCGGCGGAAGAGATCGAGCGGCAGATCCAAACCGGCGGGCTTGCGGTGATCGGAACAGAGGCCAGCCTTCATGCCTTGAGGCGGGATCAGGTGGATACGCTCGTGATGGCAAGGAGCTATTCTCCAGACCCGGGCTGGAGATGTGCCGCCTGTGGCTTGATGGGCAGCCAGACGGAGAGGCCCGGAGCATGCACCGAGTGCGGGGCCAGCGAGCTACAAGACTTCGACATCAGAGAGATGGCGGTGAGGCTGGCCGAACAGCAAGGCTGTTCGGTCGAAGTGGTGAACCAAAGCGAGCCCCTGACGCGGTTCGGCGGCGTAGGCTGCCTGCTACGATACCGCCTGCCCGACGAGTACGCCCAATGCAATGCTTGAGTTGCCCAGCCCAAGACAGAACAAAGGCAAGTCAGTGAAACCGTTTCGCGAAATGATCACCGGGTGACATGGAGGCAACTGACGGTCGAGAAAGGGGCGACACGATGCCACGTTCAATGAAAGTATTCGTTGCGACCGATGGTTCGGACTACTCGCGTGCGGCAATAGAAATGCTGATACGGCTGCCGCTTCCGCGGACGGTGGAGGCGACCGTCTTCACTGCGACGCCAGAGTTCACACCGATCAACGCCGAGCACAAAGCGCTGATGAAGCAATTGGGCGAAGAAGCGGAGCGACTCGTTTCGAAGGAAGTGGAACAACTCGGTAAGCTCGGCTGGAGCACGCGAACCCTCGTGCGCGAGGGCCATGCTGCCAAAGAGATTGTCGAGGCGGCGACCGAATCTGAATCCGATCTCGTGGTGGTCGGAGTCCGCGGGCTGATGGGGATGACGCAATTCTTGTTAGGTTGCGTCGCACAGAAAGCCGTGAAGTATACGCCATGTTCGGTCTTGGTTGGACGTGTACGAGACGAGTCCACAGGAAGTGCCTTTGTGGATGCGGAATCCACGCAGATTCGACCTTTGCGAGTCCTGCTGGCGTATGACGGCTCGAATGCTGCAAAGGCGGCAGTGGAACTATTGGCATCGCTTCCTCTGCGTGACCGCGCTGATGTGACGGTACTTAGTGTGTTGACTGTGGCCACGACCTTTTGTGGCTTGGATACTATTGAGCGAGGATCGGATTCCTGGCTGCTGCGCAAGAAAAAGCTCCGTGGAGAGCTCGACGAGGCCACGGCGCGACTGAGAGCTGCTACGCCGGATGTAATCGCCGTTATGCGACAAGACGGACCGGATGCAAGCCAGCAGATCCTGGAGGCTGCTCGCGAATTCGACGTGGACCTGATTGTGGTGGGCCACAAAGGCAGGAGTGCAATCAAGCGATTTCTTCTGGGAAGCGTCGCCAATCGTGTCGTGCACCACGCCGACCGGTCGGTTCTGGTAGTGCGATAGCGATTTCAGCCACCCTGATGTATCAAACATTTTTTCACGACAAGGGGGATAATGATGTACGAGAAGACCAGAAAGTCGGTGTTGTGGGGCGTTGTGTTGTTTGTGTGCCAAACCTTCGTCGCTTCGGCTTTGGCAGAGGAAGGAGAGGAAAAGAAATCGGAGCAGGTCCTAACGAATTCCATCGGGATGGACCTAACACGCATTGAACCAGGTTCGTTCATGATGGGGTCGGATAAAGGCGATCCTGATGAGAAACCCGTGCACGAAGTCAAGATAACGAAACCATTTTACATTGGGGTTTCCGAGGTGACGCAAGAGCAATACGAAAAGGTGATGGGCACGAACCCTTCCAGATTCGAGGAGCCAAATCGCCCCGTCGAAAACGTGTGCTGGGAGGAGGCCAAATCCTTCTGCCGGAAACTTTCGGAGATGGAGAAGGCCGAGTACCGTTTGCCTACCGAGGCGGAATGGGAACACGCTTGCCGCGCCGGCACCCAGACCGTTTTCTATTGGGGCGACAACTCTGATACGAGCTATTTCCGGTGTGCTTTCAACTCGGGCAACGAGTCACGTCCGGTCGGGACGGTGAAGCCAAACGCTTGGGGCCTACACGACATGAGCGGAAACGTCTGGGAGTGGTGCGAGGACTGGTATGCGGATCGTGGGTACAGTCCCAGGGCGACTACAGACCCGACAGGTCCAAAGAGCGGATCACGGCGAGTGGTGCGAGGCGGATCGTGGTGCGGAACGCCCGAGGACTGCCGTTCGGCCAACCGTCTGGGTTACGCCGCGGATGGCCGTCTGTACACAATCGGTTTTCGCGTGTGCAAGAGTCTTCCCTAGACGTCGATCGTTAATCGGCGACCGCACGAGGACAGGCCCTGGAACAAGGAGCGAGACGATGCCACGCCTAATGAGAGTGTTCCGGCGGAACTCGAAGCCGCGACAACGCGATTATGAGAAGCGACGCCGGGTGTGAGGGCCGTTCTGCGAGAAGACGGGCCGGATGCAAGCCGTCAGATCCTGGAGGCTGCTCGCGAATTCGACGTGGACCTGATTGTGGTGGGCCACAAAGGCAAGAGTGCAATCAAGCGATTTCTGCTGGGAAGCGTCGCCAATCGTGTAACGCACCACGCCGACCGGTCGGTTCTGGTGGTGCGATAGCGATGTCAGCCGCAGGCATTGAACCCGACGTTGATGGAACTGAAGAAGATGAATGGAAGGGGAGACAACGGTTTACGTGATCCACGAAAGTCGCGGCCACGAGGTGATCGAAGAAGTACTGACACTTCAACACACCGCTGGTCTGCGATGGGTTCGCTGCCCACGATGCGGTGGACTACCTTACGCCACGCTGCAATCAACATGTCCTGCGGTGGATTGAGCGACTGCTGGAAACGGCCGAAGGTGCGGACCGAAAATACCTGCTTCAACTTCAATAACTCTGGTACGAAGCCCTGGATCTCGTTCTCGTCGTGAACGGGTGTGATCCGTCCAGCACCAAGAAAAACCGGGAGATTCAGCCCAAAAAACGCTGCATCGGACGCGAAACCGACTTGTTTCCGGCCCTTTACCGAAACTCAAGGTCGAACTGCCGACATTTCTTATGAGAAAACACTTCATTTCCCGCGGAAAACCGTGGTTAGGAGCGAACCGCACCCTCGTGAACAGCTTTCGCCGCGTGGTTATGAGCGAAGGGTGAGCGAAATCATCAACCGTTTCTCGGCATGGCTCGACTTCCATGGGCGAAGTCCGGGAGAAGAACTGGACCGCTTGGCTCGCCATCTGGACGCGCATCGGCACGAGTAGTTCCTGCACCTTTACGATGAGCAAATCCCACCGACAAACAATCATGCGGAACAAATGCTGAAGCCGCCAATCATAGGGCGAAAAATTGTAGCCTGCAACAAAACGTCGCGAGGCGCCCGAACCTACGAAGTGATCACCAGCATTGGAGCAACCTTGTGGCAGGGAAGTGGCAACTTGGTCACTTGGAGACAGACCATTTTCCTCGCGCCTTTAGGAACTTTTGGTCCAACTGAACCCCTTCGTGATGGTTGACGTACGTGCTCTCCATCAACCAGCACATCCATACATAAGTCTCACTGCTGCCGGAATGCGCATCGGGCGGCGAACATGCACGTCTCCCCGCCAACGGCGGTCAAGCCACTTCGGCTAAGCTAAAGATAGTGAGACTTTGTCGCCGATAACGAATAGGAGGAAACAAGGAGTTGTATGGTTGCATTGTCTCGCATCCTGAGCATCGTGATGCTGGTAGTTCACCTGATGGTGGGCTGCTGCTGCTCGCGCCATGCGCGCGGTTGCGAGAGCAAGCTTCGTTCCTCCCCGTTTCACAGCGACGCAGCGCTTGACGAGCAAGGCCCGCAGTGCGGATGCGATCATTCGCATCACGGGACACAGGGCTGCCAAGGTCTCAAATGCTCCTGGGTTTCTCCACGCCGCACAGTTAGCGGTTCGCTCATCCAGCCCTTCCAGGCATCCTTTGTCGCATGGCCCGCTGGCCAGATTACCAGCGTAGCCATCGGCTCCCAGCAACAGGCCCAGGCCACGGGCCGTCTTCTGCTGTCGGTCCGTCTCCATCTCGCCAATCAAATCCTGCTGATTTGATTGCGCGCTCTCATTGAATCGGCCCTTGCTTGACGCTGCGCACATCGCGGGTCTTGGTGCGCCGCAGGCCCCTCTGGTTTCTATGTGGGATACCGTCATGGTATTCAGTTCCCACCTGTTTCTGTTCTACTTTCTGACCGCCTCGCTGGCGCTGTATTACCTCAGCCCGCGATGGCTCAAGCACTTGACGCTCACGGCGGTAAGCTGCGTTTTCTATGGCTGGGCGAATCCGCTGTTCGTGGTGCTGATGTTCGTCTCGACGCTCATCGACTACCTCTGCGGATTGGCGATGCTAGGCCAGTGGCGGCCCTCGATGTGGCGTAGCCCGATCCCCAAGTTGCCGCCCGGCGCACCTCGTACCAAGCTTCAGCGCTGGGTGCTCGCTATCTCCATCGTCTCGAACCTCTCGCTGCTGGGGTTTTTCAAGTACATCAACTTTTTCACGTTCAACTACACGGCCCTGGTGGAGTCGGTCGGCCTGACCGGCATGGGCATTGAAGACGTGCTCAAAGTGACGCTCCCGCTTGGCATCAGCTTTTACACCTTCCAGTCGATGAGCTACACGATCGACGTCTATCGTGGCGACGCCCGGGCGATCCGCAATCCGATCGACTACTGGTGCTATGTGGCAATGTTTCCGCAGCTTGTGGCCGGTCCGATCGTCCGCTTCAAGGAAATAGCCGATCAGCTTCGCGAGCGGACGCACACGATCGAGAAGTTCACTCGCGGTATTGCTTTCCTCGGCCTTGGGCTTGGCAAGAAAATCCTCCTGGCCAATCCGTGCGGCAAGGTGGCCGACATGGCGTTTGACGCCGGGTCGATCGGCTACCTTGACTCTTGGGTTGGCGCGGTTGCCTACGCCTTTCAGATCTACTTTGACTTCAGCGCCTACAGTGACATGGCGATCGGCCTGGGGTTGATGATGGGGTTCATGTTCGCCAAGAACTTCGATTCACCGTACCTCAGCCAGTCGATCACGGAATTCTGGCGGCGTTGGCACTTGAGTCTTTCAAACTGGCTCCGAGACAACCTTTATTTTCCGCTTGGCGGCAATCGCAAGGGCACCGTGCGAACTTACATTAACCTTGCGTTGGTGATGCTTCTCGGCGGGCTATGGCATGGCGCCTCGTGGAACTTCGTGATTTGGGGCGCGATCCACGGGCTGATGCTGATTCTCGAACGGCTCGGCGGAAAAAAGGCGTTTTATGGACGGCTGCCGGGGTTCGCCAAAGTGGCAATTACTTTCGTGATCGTCTGCTTCGCGTGGGTCTTCTTTCGCGCCACCGATCTGCCCACGGCGGTGCAATACTGTGGAAGCATGTTGGGGCTAACAACGCCGCAACCGGGGGCAGGGTTAATTGGCGGGCTGATCTACCAGCCGTACTACACGGTGTCGATGCTACTGGCGGCGATCGTAGTCTGGTTCTGTCCACAAACCTGGGACTTCACACGCAAGATCACCTGGACGAAAGCCCTGTGCAATTCCGCTCTGGTAAAACGCCAGTCTACACTTCTTTCCGAGTAGCCGCGCGTTGCGCAGTAGGTGGTGATGGGAGAACTGGGATTGGGGGAGAGGGTCGCGACGGGTAGCAGTCGACAGTTTTATTGGCGC
>JADHUC010000064.1 GCA_016784735.1 Pirellulaceae bacterium
TCGGTTGTTCGAGAGCATGTTGGCACATCCTTGCAAAAATGGCAGGTTTCGAAAAACCCACCAGACATGCGCAAATACTGTGCCGTAATTTCCGTCTCAAATCAGTTTTCCAAAAGTAAGTGGCATTGGGCTAGCGCCGCGCCGCTCAATGGCGTGGCAGTGGTTCGTGGGAATCTCACGGAACGAGGAAGCGAAACGCAGAATCGGCATTGTCGTATGAAGGGCAAATGAAAAACAGCCCGCTGATGTTCAGCAGGCTGTAAAGAAGTTTGCAGTAAGTGACGCAGAGGTTCCGTTAGGAAGAACCATCTTCAGTCGGAGCCTCCGCCCCGCCAGACCCGTCAGCCCGATCCAGTTTCAGGTCGTACGAACCACCCGGGACAGTGATGGTTAGTCCCGATGTGGTGGGATTGGAATAGATATCCTTGATCAGCGACTTGGGCTCTTCTGCCGCCGCCGGCTCGTCATATTCACCGGTTTCGTCATTGAAGGTGCCCATACCGCCAGTTTCGTCGTCGCTCGGCTCCGCATCCATCACGCCAGTCACTGCTACGGCATACTCGCCATCCGCAACGTTTTCGATGGTGTATGTTCCATCCGACTCAATGGCCCCTCGGAAGCTACCAGCCTCGCCGCTAAGATTGACGGCGCCACCGGGTGCGGCGCTACCGTCATCCAAAGTGACTTTGCCAGTTACCACAGCACCACCGGGACCACAACCGATGACGAAGCAAAGTCCGACCAAAAGAATGAAATACCTCATTGAGAGAGAACCTTTGCTAGAGTGTTGATCCAAGTTACATTTCTTTTGCCTACGGCAGCGCACTCCTACTTAGGTAAGGATATCGTCTCGCCATCGTTGGCGTCCGCTAATTTCCACTGTAGGAAGAGGTCAATGGACTGCGGGATGGCACGCACCGAACCGTCACACATCGCGAACTGAACAATACCAGGGTGAATACTACCAAACCCGGAACCGCGTGCCATGTTATTACAGCGAGGATCGCTACTAGACCAACAGTTGCCGCCCCCGTAGCGTGGCTCTAGAGCCTTCCGTAGAGGAAATCGCATATTCCTGGCGACGTTGTATTCCCTCCAACTACCCGTCTGGTTGAATACGGATCCGTCGACTCTTGTGTTATTATTCCAGTTACAGCAATTACGGTCCCAGTCATCTTGTGCCCAGAACTTCTCTCCGAGCATTGCCGTATTACTGGTCCCGTCTTTTATGGAGTTAAGGGTTACTTGAAACTTTGCACTTTCGCGGCGTATGTCGTGTCCGCCGACACCACCGTTTCCGCCGGGTTGGCCCACGCTAGTGGCCGTCTTAATGGCACCCTTCTGCCTATTGATACTGCCCTGATTGTTAGAGCTGTGATGGCCCCACCAACTGTTTTCTGTCGAGTTAAAAGTCATTCTCAGGTCGGTTGCTCGGCCTTGCATGAAGACGATCGCGTAGTCGCCCTTAGGCCCCTTGGCATTACCGTGGCCGCCGGTCCATCGGCGTACAGCAGGCGGACGGTAAGAAGGGCAGTGAAACGCGCCGATGCCCTGAACAGTTGGTTCGCCGAGCGCTCGTGCAATGATTTCGTAGTTCTTGTTGTCCCAGTACCGAACGTGCGTTGACTCACCCGATGGGTTCGTGGCACCGCCACGGTACAGATCATACAGCGCCTGCTCCTCGATGTAGGGCAGAATATGCATGAAGAACGTGGGCCCTTCAGAATGGCTCACAATCGGCGGAAGGCCACCGTACGTGTCCTGGAAATTGTGGGCCGCCAACGCGAGCTGCTTCAGATTGTTACCACATTCCGTACGCCGTGCGGCTTCGCGAGCGGCCTGAATCGCAGGCAGCAGCAAGGCGACCAAAATGCCGATGATCGCGATGACTACCAGCAACTCGACGAGCGTGAAGCCACGCCGTAGTGCAAGATATTTCTTCATCAAAGTGTAACTCCCATGAGAATGAACGGACAAAAGACATAGACCTCGGCAAGCTTACAAAAGTAGCACGAGCATTTCGCCAGTCAACCCTTCCTGTTCACTATACCACCCCCGGTCAAGTTTGACATATTGCACACTAGCCCGAAGCGCAAGCGAGGATACGGCTTAACATTCCTCGCTTGCGCTTCGGGCTGGTGTCAATTCTCCCAGGGAGCGGTATAAAGCAATGCGAACCCATCACATGTAGTAATATCCTGTCTCTGCTGAATACGTTCCGTATCACAATATAGTTCACCTTTCCTTGAGAAATAGGCCAGGATTTGTTGGTTGGCGGCCGGATATAGGTCGAGTAAACTGCAGTTTTGGCGATTTGGAAGTGTTCAATCACGCATCGCGGCCCCTATCACCCCCTCTCGGAAATGCAGCAAGTTCCAACATAACTAGGGGTCGGGGGAATGTTGGTAACGCCGTACAGTAGTGAGCGGGCAGTCTTGAATGAAGTAGTTTTCGGCTGTCTTGAAGGTAAGTGATTAACGATGATGACCGTTTTCTACTTCAGACAAGGCAAGGAGCGCACTGGCCCCCAAGCTCGATGCCAGAAGAGATCATGGCTCGGCCGGAAGCCTGTGACTGGCCTTCTTGTCACGCTTTTTGGGGTCATGGCAGGCGGTTGCGGTCCGAAGCAGGAGCCTCCACAAGCCCCGAAGGAGGCAGCCCCACCTCACGTAGAAGCGGACGCGCCACGCAACGCCAAGATCCCCTTTTTCGAGAAACGCACCGAATCGCCCCGACCACCGCGTGACGAGGACTGGTTCGAGGACATCACTCAGGCAGCAGGCATCGACTTCACTTACCGCGATGGCCAGGAGGCCGGATTCTATCAGCTTGTCGAAAACCTGGGCGGCTGCGTGGGTATGCTGGACTTCGACAAAGACGGCGACATGGACCTGTTCTTTACCGGCGGTGGAAGCATGAGCGGACCTCCCATAAAGATTGCAGGGCGTCCGTCTGTGTTCTATCGCAATGACGGTGATCTTCGGTTCACCGACGTTACTCAGGAGGTGGGGGTCCAGGGAGGCGACTATTACTCGCACGGCTGCGCCGTTGGCGACTTCGATCGCGACGGTTGGCCAGATATTTACGTCGCCGGCTTTCACGGCTGTAGCCTTTACCGGAACAACCAGGCGGGGGGCTTCGAGGATGTAACGGCGTCGTCCGGTCTGGTTGCCGATCGCTGGTGCGTAACAGGCGCCTGGCTGGATGTCGACAACGATGGGTGGCTGGACTTGTATGTCATCACCTACTGCGACTGGCTTCCCGACCATACCCGCCGCTGTCTGAACGATAAGAAGCTGCGCGACATTTGCGGACCGTCCTTGTTTCCCGGTGACCGCGACTACCTCTGGCGGAACAAAGGCGACGGCAGTTTCGAGGACATTACAGACAAGGCCGGCCTCCGTGAACACAGCCGCGCGCTGGGAGTTGTGGCGGCCGACATGGATGAAGACGGCTGGATGGATATTTTCGTAGCCAACGATGTACAGGAGAACCACTTCTATCGCGGCAGTCGGGAGTTTCCGCTGGAGGAGGTGGGGGTGCTTTCCGGCGTCGCCTACTCGACGTCGGGTAATCGCGAGGGTTCGATGGGCGTCGATGTCGGTGACTTCGACAGCGACGGGCGTCTGGATCTCTGGTACGCGAACTACTCGAATCAGGACAATTCGCTCATGAGCAACTTCGACGCCGCGGGATTCCTGGGCGTCTCAGCCCGCACCGGACTGGTGGGCGTGTCACGGATGTGGGTCGGCTTCGGGACCGGGTTTGCTGATTTCGACAGCGACGGCTGGCTCGACCTGTTCGTGGCCAACGGGCACGTCTCCTACGAGCGGCTGGACAGCCGGTACCGGCAACCGGCTCAGTTATTCCACAATCAGGCCAGCGAGCGATTCGTCGAAGTGAGCGAACAGGGTGGACCGTATTTCAGTATCGACCACGTGGGGCGGGGTGCCGCCGTGGGAGACCTGGACAACGACGGTGGCCTGGACTTGGTGATCTCGCATCAGAACGAACCGGTCGTCGTGCTGCGGAACCGCCGCCCCGCCGGGAACTGGGTGAGCGTGTTGCTGCGCGGCGAAAGGAGCAACACCGACGCCATTGGCGCCAAGGTTACCGCCATGTACGGCGACCGACAACTGGCGCGCTGGATTCGAGGCGGCGGGGGCTACGCGTCATCTTTCGATCCACGCATTCTTTTTCCCGCCGTGGACGACGCGCCGGTGAGTGTAACCGTGCAATGGCCCAACGGAGAAGTCGAAGTGTTTCCTGAACTGGTTCAAGGCAAGACTCACGAACTCGTCGAAGGGATGGGCAGCGACCTAGACGCCCACGGTTCTCTCCGGAAAACCGGATGGTAGCGCGTGCCGGCTGATTTCGCCAACCCTAATTCTTAGCTTTGACAAAGCACTAGCGAGATTCGCGAGTTACGCCCAGTTCCGTGCTGCGGCCTTGATACTCGACACGTACTCAAGGCTGAATTCGGAGGATCGAGAGGCGTGACGTCAACCCCAACGTTGCATATTTCTTTGGTGCGATGGCCTTCCAAGGCCGTCGATCACGGCATGAGACCGTGATTGGCGTCCTGTAGCCCCATCTCTCGTAACGTGGAATTTGCCGACAAGGCCCGACTTGGTGTTTCGGGCCTTGATCATAACGTTGGGAAATGCTGGCGGTGCTCGCACGTGGGGCACGTTTCTAACGTGCCGTACCTCACCAACTTAGAGACATTGGCACGTTAGAAACGTGCCCCACATTCGCGAGGTTACGATCAAGGCCGTGTTTCGCATGGAAAAAGACGGCCTTGGAAGGCCATCTTACTTTGTTCTTCTGCAACGTTGGGGGATACGCTTAAGGAACGCCACGAGTACAATATCCGATGGCTTGACCGGTGGACACAACCCTACCACGAAGCAGGGCCCGAATGATGCTGCAAAGTCCGTTGGCGACGGGAGGGTTGCGATTCGTCTGGGCTTGTCTGTTCCTGTTGACGCTCGGCGGATGCTGGGGTGGAAATCGACCGCAGCCCTCGGCGGCCCAGGCGGGCCCGATGGCGGGCCATCAGCAGATGCTGGACCTTTTGCGGGAGATCGCCGAAGCAACACCTTACGAACACCCCCATTTGGGCAAGGTCCACGTGCAGAGGCTCAGGCAACGATTGAGACAGATCCAATCGATGCAACGTGCCGGAGAACCCGTCGAAGCTTTCGAACGCTGGCAACTTCTGTTTAATTTGGGCAAGGCCGAGGTGCGGTTGGGTGAGGTGCGCGAGGGGATCGACCATTTGCGGGAGGCCTACGATCTTCTGCCCGATGTTTCGTTCAACGCCGTCGCGGTGCGCGAGTCATTGGACGTGCGACTCGGATCGCAACTGGAAGTGAAATACGCGAATCACACGCGATTTTTTCTGGGGCTCGCCTACCTGCTTTTGGGCGAAAAACAGAATTGTGGTCTGCGTCACAATGCAGAGAGTGGTATTATGCCCATCCGCGGGGGCGGGCTGCACGCGCAGGAGGAAGGCTCGCGCGAGGCCAGCCGCTACTTCCTGGAGATCCTGGACAATGCGCCGGCCGATCTGGATGAAAAAGAGCAACTAGAGATCGTCGATGCGGCCCAGTGGTTGCTGAACGTCGCCCAGATGACGCTGGGTCAATACCCAGACGGTGTCCCCGAGCGTTATCGAGCCCCTCGCGACCTGTTTAACTCGTCCATCGACTTTCCTCGTTTTCGGAATGTGGCTCCCCTGCTGGGCCTCGACACCTTCAGTCTTTGCGGGGGCGCGGTCGTGGATGATTTTGACGGTGACGATGACCTGGATATCGTCACGACGAGCTGGGACACGGCGGGCCAGATGCGACTGTTTGTTAATAACGGTGACGGATCGTTCACGGATCGGACCCAGGAATCCGGTTTGGAAGGATTTTTTGGCGGATTGAACCTGGTCCACGCCGATTACGACAATGACGGGGATAACGATCTGTACGTGTTACGTGGCGCATGGCTGCGCAGTTTCGGACGGCACCCCAATTCGCTCCTGCAAAACAACGGTCGCGGGCAATTCACCGATGTTACCTTCGCGGCTGGGTTAGGCGACAACCACTACCCCTGCAAGACGGCCGCTTGGGGCGACTACGACAACGACGGAGACCTGGATCTGTATGTAGGAAACGAGAGCACCACGGACGTGGAAGCACCCTGCCAACTGTTTCGCAACAACGGCGATTCCACGTTCACCGATATGGCCAGTGTGGCAGGGCTGGATGAGCAGTTGTTTGCGATGGGTGCGGTTTGGGGCGACTACGACGGTGATCGATTCCCCGACCTGTACGTGAGTACTGGGTTCTCCGACTTGCGGGCCGCTCTCGCTGGCGGTGGCCCCAATCGGCTGTACCACAACCAGCGCAACGGCAGGTTTCGCGACGTTGCCGAGGAAATGAATGTCACGCTGCCCATCTGTGCGTTTGCCAGTTGGTTCTGGGACTTTGACAACGACGGCTTCTTGGACATCTATTCCGGCTGCTCGAGCGGTCCTGTGGGCGTCCTGGTTTCGGACCAGCGATTCGGTTTGAATTGCCTGCATCGGGGCAACGGCGGAAAGGGTTTCGAGGAGGTTGCCCTGGACGTAGGGCTGGACTACCCGGCGCAACCCATGGGCGCCAATTTCGGCGACCTGAATAACGACGGCTACCTGGACTTCTACCTGGCGACAGGGAATATGCAATACGCGGAACTCCGACCCAACGTGATGTTCCTGAACGATGGCGGCCGGAAGTTCGTCAACATCACCATGGCGGGCGGCTTTGGACACCTGCAGAAAGGCCACGGCGTGTCCTTTGCCGATCTGGACAACGATGGGGACCAGGATATCTACTTGGAGTTGGGCGGCGCATGGCCGGGAGATAAGTACTACGATGTGCTCTACGAGAATCCGGGATTCGGTAACCATTGGTTGGGGGTCAAGTTAGAGGGCCGGACGTCCAATCGCTCGGCGATTGGAGCGCGAATCCGCGTCCGTATCCGCGAGGCTGGCTCCACGCGTGAGGTATTTCGCCACGTCAACAGCGGCGGAAGTTTCGGATGCAATCCGCTGCGCCAGCATTTGGGCTTGGGGCAGGCGGATCAGATCGAAGAGTTGGAAGTGTACTGGCCCACCTCGGATACAAAGCAATTGTTTCACGAAGTTGCGCTTGATCAGACCATCACCATCATCGAAGGTGAATCGGAATTCAAGACGATGCCACTCAGGCAGTTTGACTTTCCCGAATAGATCGGCTGAAACGCGATTGCTCCCCATAAGCCGGCGGGGCTTGATCATAACTCCGGCAAATGCTGGCAGTGCTAGTACGTGGGGCACGTTTCTAACGTGCCGTGGCTCAAAAACTTACAGACATTGGCACGTTGGAAACGTGCCCCACATTCCCGATACGATCAAGGCCAAGTCGGCGTGCTCTTTGAACTGTCAGCTCTGCCCGTTACAATCATTCTTGCTGGTGGAAACCACAATTCCTGTCTCATTAAGTCCATAAACCCCGGCCTCCGGCCGTGGACCCCAAGAGGCCTCTGAGATGGACCGCGCGCGTCGCAATCGCCTCCTCGTCCTGGCCGTCGGACTTGTTGCGGTCGTGGTGGTAGCCGTTGCTCTTCGCTTCCTCCTCCGCCCCGACCCACGCCTGCTTCTGCCGGAAGCGAGGGGGTTGGTCGATGAGGCAGCCGGGTTGGACGCGGGGAGCGGTCGTACGGATCGGGCGTCGAAGGCCGAGCGTCTCCTACGCCGCTACCTGGATCGCAGTCAGGAGGAGGTTTCGCAGGCGACCTTGCTGCTCGCCTGTGCCCTGATTCTCAAGCAAAGCGATCTCGCGTCACCCCCGTGGAAAACAGAAATGGAGATCCGAGGTCTGCTTGGCCGCATCGACGTGCGGAGGTGCGACACGGAAGACTTGATCCGCGGTGCATCCATCCTGTTCGAAGGCGGCCACCTCAGGGAAGCCGCCGCTTTCGCCGAAGCGGCTCTACGACGTGGGGATCACCGCGAGGAGGCCCTCCGCGTGGCGTCAGAGATCTGTTTGGAACAAGGTGCCGGCATGGCGGCCCTTGAGCTTTGTCGCGAGTGGGCCAAACTTGTCCCGGACGACCCACGACCGCTGGAAATAATGGGGGCGATCCACGAGGCGCGTTCCGAAACCGACCAGTTGATCAAAATCGATCGGCGTCTCCTGGACCTGAAGCCGGACAACGCCACCGAGATTCGCCACCGGCTGGTCGACAATCTGGTCGCCACAGGAGAGGCAGCCGAAGCACGAGAACAGTATGACCTACTCAGGGCTGAGGGGACCCTGGGCGTTCGACTGGAAGTGACTGAGGCAGGGCTCCTATACCTTGAAGGCGATTTCGAGGGCGCGTCTCAGCGCGTTCGGCAGGTATTGGAGGCCGACGCGGAGAATCACCGCGCTCTGAAGCTCCGCGGCAAGATCCAGCTCGGGCAGCTTCGGACTTCGGAGGCGATCGAAACGTTTCGCCGCTTGGTCGAGTTCGACCCGACCGACTATGAAAGCCACTATCTTCTCGGGCAGGCATATTCCCAAAATGGCGACATTGAACAAGCGCAGCGGCACCTGCAGATACATCGCAAGATCCTCGGTTTGTAGCTTTAGTCCCGCGCTTCGGAGGCGCGATCGAGCCGTGCAGCGGTTCGCTTCGAGCTGGTAATGTAGGCAGACCAAGCAAGGCGTGTTCCTGGTGGCCTTCGTTCGCGGGTTTGGCCGGCACGGCAAGACACACCATGATGCTGAGCCCATCGCCTTGTGCTCTGTTGATTTAGTCGCGGGATAGGCTTCCAGCCTGTCAATTGGGCGACTTGAGTGCACTTGGCAATTGAAGTTAGGGTGTCCTGACAGGCTGGAAGCCTATCCCACGCTCGTTTCCCGACTAAATCAACAGCCCGCTTGTGCAGGTCACTTCCGCGACCTTGACCCAAGGTACGTGAGAAATCCGGGCTAGCCGCCGGTGCTGCTGTCAGTTATTTTTGCCTCGATATAGACTCAATCGACGTTCCTCCCGCACAGGGAAACTCATGCTTCGCACGATAGCCTTCGCCGCGGCCGTACTGTCCACGGCTGCCGGACGGGCGGAACCCACAATGTGCTTCCGCGACGTCACGGCCCAAACCGGCATCACGTTCCAGCATACCGACGGCGGTAGCGGACATTACTACATCATGGAAACGGTCAGCGCGGGATTGGCTCTGTTCGACTACGACGGCGACGGCGACCAGGACATCTACTTCCTCAACGGCCGGCCGCTCGAAGGCGCGGAAGCCGTTCCCCCGCCCCACAACGCCCTGTATCGGAACGACGGCAACTGGCGATTCACCGACGTGACCACCCAGGCCGGCGTGGGCGACACCGGCCACGGCTTGGGCGTCGCGGCGGCCGACTACGACGGCGACGGTGATCAGGACCTATACCTGAACAACTACGGCCCGAACGTCTTGTATCGAAACAACGGAGATGGGACCTTCACCGACGTGACGCGGGTGGCCGGAGTGGGCAACGGTAACCACGTCGGCGCGGGCACCTCATTCCTCGATATCGACGGGGATGGAGACCTCGACCTGTACGCGGCAAACTACCTGGAATTCTCGGACGAGACGCACGCCGTTGACATGTCACGGGGGGTGCCCTTCTATGCCAGTCCCGGACGCTACGAGCCTGTGTCCGATACGCTCTTTCGCAACGATGGCGATGGCACGTTCACCGACGTGACGAAGGACTCCGGCATCGGGGACCACGCGGGCTGGGGTATGGGCATGGTGAGCGCCGATTACGACAACGACGGCGACACCGACGTGTTCATCGCGAACGACATGGCCGAGAACTTCCTCTTTCGCAACGATGGCCGCGGCCACTTCAGCGAAGTCGGCCTGCTCAGCGGCGTAGCGTTTGATCTAAACGGTTACCCCCACGGCAGCATGGGCGTTGATTGCGGCGACTTCGACAACGACGGCTGGCTCGATTTCTACGTCACCTCCTACCAGCGTCAGCTCGCCACGTTGTACCGCAACCTAGAGGGTAGATTCTTCCTTGATGTCACGCGAACGACCGGTGCCGCCGAGGGGACCTATCCGCTGGTGACGTGGGGCAACAGCTTCGTTGACTTCGATAACGATCGAGACCGCGACCTGTTCATTGCGTGCGGGCATTTGCAGATGAATGTCGAACAAGCCGACTCCAGCGCCAAGTATCAGGTGGAAAACCTTGTCTTCGCCAACACCGGCAAGGGGAAGTTCGTCAACGTGTCCGACCAAACCGGCGATGGACTCGCCGTGAAACTCAGCAGCCGGGGGGCCGCGTTTGACGATCTGGACCAAGACGGCGACGTCGACATCGTGGTCCTCAATTCCCGCCGAGAGCCTACGATCCTGCGCAATGACACGGAATCGGGGAACCACTGGATCCAGGTGCGACTCCACGGGACCAAGTGCAACCGAGACGGCGTCGGGTCCCACGTCCGTGTGACCGCCGGCGGTCGCACGCAACTCGACGAAGTCCACAGTGGCCGCGGTTATCAAAGTCATCATGGGATGCGTCTCCACTTCGGCCTTGGGGACTGCGATCGTGTTGAGCGAATCGAAATACAATGGCTGGGCGGCGGTACCCAAGTAATCGAGGACATGGGGGTAGATCAACTCGTTGTGGTGGTCGAAGGCAGCGACGCAGTTGCGGCTCCCCCTGTCCAGGCCGGTGGACTCATCGAGTGAGCCGATATTGAAGCGATTCCGGTGTCCCGATCCAGCCCAAGTCTCTTAGAATACAGAAACAGACGATTCCAGCGTTTTGATTGGCAGAATTCGTCGACCTTCAGTCAGAGGCACTCGGTTGGTCACAAGAAATCCATGATCAAGTTACTTGGCCTGCAACGAACGGTTTGGCTGTGTGTGGTCGCCGCCATCGGCATCGTGGTTGTTGGCGTCGTCTTCACTTCGAGTCGAAACGGTCACGACGAATCAGCCGGCCAGCCAGCGGCGGTCGACGCAGGGCTCGAACAAGCGGGCAATATCCACCTGACAGACGTGACCAAAGAGTCGGGCATTACGTTTCGGCATGACGACGGCGGCAGTGGCGAAAAATACCTTGTCGAGCCAGTCTCAGCCGGACTGGCGCTGCTCGATTTTGATGGTGATGGCCTGATCGACATCTACTTTGTCAACGGTGCGCCCCTGCCGCCGCGGAAAGCCGATCCGACGATTACCAATGCCCTTTACCTCAACGAGGGTGATTTTCACTTCCGCGACGTGACCCGTGAGGCCGGAGTGGGAGATCCCGGACACGGCCTGGGTGTGGCGGTCGCAGACTATGACAACGATGGCGATCCAGACATCTATGTCAACAATTTTGGTCCCAATGTTCTCTATCGCAACAACGGAGACGGGACCTTCGATGACGTCACCGACCGAGCCGGTGTGGCCTGCGGAAATCGCGTGGGGGCGGGTGCCTGTTTCCTGGACGCCGATGGCGACGGTTTGCTAGATCTTTATGTGTCGAATTATGTCGACATTCAGATCGAAAACCACGTCCGGCGCATGATCGACGGGTACCCCAGTTATCCCGGCCCCTTGTCTTACAAACCGGTCGCCGACGTCCTCTACTCCAACAAAGGAGACGGCACGTTCACCGATGTCAGTGAGGCCAGTGGCGTCGGTCAAGTGGCGGGCAATGGCATGGGAATGGTCTGCGCCGATTGTGACAACGATGGCGATACGGATATCTTCGTCGTCAACGACGGGGTGGGCAATTATTTTTTTGAAAACGACGGTTCCGGCCGGTTCGAGGAGGTGGGCGTTCTCTTGGGGCTGGCATACAACTTCGCTGGAAGTCCGCTGGCGAATATGGGTGTGGATTGCGCGGACTACGACAACGACGGGTGGCTTGACTTCTACACGACCTCGTACAGCCATGAATGGCCGGTCCTGTATCGAAATCAAGAAGGCGGCTTTTTTGAGGACGTCACGAGCATCACGGGGGCCGGCGCCGGATTGGAACCGCATGTTAACTGGGGGCCGGCGTTCGCCGACTTCGATAATGATGGTGACCGCGACCTCTTCGTCGCGGTCGGTCACCTTGACCAGAATATTCGTCGCCGGGACTCGAACACGGCCTTCCGCGCGCGCAACGTACTTCTGTCGAATTCTGGTGATGGCAGATTTGTCAATGTGTCAGACCGTTGCGGCGATGGGTTGGATTCTGTCGAAAGCAGCCGGGGCATTGGGTTGGACGATCTGGATAACGACGGCGATTCGGACGTTATCATCCTCAATTCTCGTGCCGGAGCTACGATTCTGCGAAACGATACAGAGAATGTGAATCACTGGCTCCAGGTTGAACTTCGAGGTACGCAAGCCAATGGTAACGGCGTCGGTTCCCAGGTTCGTGTGACCGCCGGCGGTCGCACGCAGCTCGACGAAGTCCACAGTGGCCGCGGCTATCAAAGCCATCATGGGATGCGTCTCCACTTCGGCCTGGGGGGCTGCGATCGTGTTGATCGAATCGAAGTGCGATGGCTCGGCGGTGGTACGCAAGTAATTGAGGACATCGGGGCAGATCAACTCGTTGTGGTGGTCGAAGGCAGCGACGCAGTTGCGGCCTCCCCTGTCCGGGGCCGTGGGCTTCACGAGTGAACCGATGTCGAAGCGATTCCCGTGCGCTGATCCAGCGCGAATCGAGCTCTGCTGCCGGCAACGCATCTTCCAGTCCAGGGAACATAAGGGTATACAAGAAGGACATTCTGCCCCTTCGACGGGAGGGATTTGTGGACCTCCAATCAGGAAGCATTCAGAGAGTCAGTAACCAAACAGTGTTCTTCGAGCGTCGTTCCGACGCGCAACATCACATGGGATGAGTTCAAGAGTCCCGATGCCACGACTGAAACGCAAGAGACGTATATCGCAGCAAGTGCAGCCCTTACCGGCTTCGAACCACGGGAGGCCGAAAAGGTACGCTGTCTTGGTAGCGACTGGGATTGCCATTCTTGCCATCGCCGGGGCGGTCTTCCAGGCATTGCGTCTGTTCCGGGGGGAAGAACGCGAGTTTTCCGACGCCCCTCCACGCAATCCCGTTGCCGACTTTGAACTTGATGCGTGGGCGAGCGTCCTGAAGGACGCCCCCTTAGCGGTTGATGGCCCAGCCGCGGAGTTTCAGTCCCAAATGTATGGCATCGTCGAGCCGCTTGTGGGAAAGCTGCCGAATAGTACGCGCGCACGCTGTCTGTTAGCGTCCGTGCATCGACGCTTCGTCAGGAATGCGGAAGCGGCTCGCGAGTTGCAGCAGTGTCTTGCCCTGGATCCCGCCTGCGCCGAAGCCCATTACTTGTTGGGGCTCCTGGCAATGGGGGTGAGCGACAACCCGGCGGCCGAGAAGCACCTCCGTATCGCTTTCGACATCGATCCTCGGTGGGCCGATGTGCCGTTGCAGTTGGCAAACGCGCAAATATCGCAAGACAAGCCTCGTGACGCGGTCCAGACACTCGAGACGTACTTGAAGCTGGATCCAAGGGATGCAGGAGCGTGGTGCGAACTTGGGCAGGTCTATCAGAAATTGGACGACTGTAACAATGCAAAACGCTGCCATCTGACAGCGATTGACGTCGCCCCGGATTTCTTCGAGGCCTATTACGGGGCGGCCAAAGCGTTGCGGGAACTTGGCGCAGCAGAAGAAGCCCAGAAGTATCTCGATAGATTCCGCCAACTGCGAACCTCGGAGACCGAGAGCGTTCGAGTAGAAAGAGCCAAAGCGACCGATGAGGATTACAAGCGAAAGGCTATCGTTGATATGGCCACGCAAGCCGGCGCAGCGTATGCGATGCACGGGTATTATGTTGAAGCGGAGGAGTGCTGGACGAGAGCGACGACGCTAGAGCCGACGCGCATCGAATGCCAGGAGATGCTCTGTCGCTTGAGACCGGGTGATGCCGAACGCTGGCTGAGTCTTGGCCATGCGTACATTCAGAATGGTCGTCCGATGGAAGCAGAATCCCCATTCCAGCAAGCAATCGAACTGGCACCCCAAGACGCCGACGGATACGCCGCGTTGGCCCAAGTTCACATGTTGCTCGGTAAAGACCTTGGGAAAGCGGCCGAACTGGCTCGGACCGCCGTGAAATTGGAGGCGACGGCCCCCAACTACTTCGTGCTGGCTGCGGCTTGTGAGCGCATGAAGGATTGGCCGGGTGCCAAATCGGCTTTGAGGCACGCTATCGAGTTGGATCCCGACGATCCGGTCTATCAGGAAGCTTATGACAAACTGCAGGAAGATCAGAGCCCATAAGCAAGATCGGCTCGTTGTGATGGTCGAGAATCCAGGCGGAGGCGACTGATTTGGTGAATCGTGGAACAGAATCGTGCGAACTGCCTGCGCGGAGAAGCACGGCGCCGGAGAACACGCTACAGCGCTGGATCAGTGGGTGTGTCTTCTTTCTGCTGTTCTACTTATACGTGTGGCTCGTGATCGACCCGAGGTTGCTGCATCACTCTCTGGGGCTCCTCTGTTCCTACCACTGCGTTTCCTACACCACCGAGTGGTCGTTCTTCTGGGAGTGCGTTTCCAGACCGGGCGGAGTCGTCGATTATGGTGCGCGGTTCCTTTGGCAGTTTTTCTGCTATGGTTGGATGGGGGCCCTGATCGTGACCGCTGCCGCCTGGACCACAAGCCTGGCGGTCGACGTTCTAACGCGGCTTGCGGATCGACCTCGTGGGCTCGTGGTCCGCTTCGTCCCTGCCGTTCTTCTCGCGGTAATCTGCGGCCACTACGAGCAACCGCTGAAAACGGTACTATCGCTGCTTGTGGCTTTTGTGTGCTTTGCGGCCTATCTGCGCTGGAGCTCACGAGGCGGAGGCGGACGATCAGTCGCTCTGCTGGTTCTCACCTGCGTTGTCGCATTCCTTTTGGCCGGTTCGGGTGGCCTGCTGTTTCCGTGCCTTGCGGCGATCTTCGAGTTCATTCATCGTCGGCGAGGACTAGTCGGGCTAGTTGCCCTGCTATGTGTGGCGGGGGTGCCTTTGACTGTGGGCGCTGCGGTCTTTCGAATTCCCTTCGGCGAACAATTCTGGAGTTGTTTGCTTTCGGACGAGCAGACGGGCCGACCGAGTTGGCTCTTCACCGGGCTATACCTCTTCTTCCTGGCCGCATTCGTCGGAGCTACTTGGAGTCGCCACTGGCAAGCCGGCCGGGCTTCGACAAGAGAGAGACGCAGGAAGTCGGAGTCGACCATGCCCTGGAGAATGCGGATGCCTCGTTTCCTGCAGGTGGGAGAATCCGGATTCGCGATCAGACTGGCCGTTGTTTGCTTGACCGCCGGCGCCATCGCCTGGAGCACGCTCGATCGGAGCGGCCGGCTGGTGCTACAGTTAGACTACTATTGCCAACACGGGAAGTGGACAGAGGCTCTGGATTCCGCCGCTCGCTTGCCCACCGGGCGGGTGCGTGCATACGCACACCGAAATGTCCTTTTGGCGCTTTGCCGGACCAGCCGACTTCTCGACGAGATGTTCCACTATCCACAAGTGACTGGGGACCCTTACTACCGGTTGGTTGTCGAGGGAGGAAATCTGCTGTTCTATACACAGGACAGCCGAATCTTTCTGGAGCTTGGGCAGGTCAACCTGGCCGAGAAGTGTTGCCTGGAGGCCATGGTGCTGTCAGGCGAACGGCCGTCGATTCTCAAGCAGTTGGCGGTGATCAACATCGCCAAGGATCGACCAGAGACGGCCAAGGTGTTTCTGAACAAACTTCGCAAGACACTGCTCCACCGCAAGGAAGCCGAGGCAATGCTAAATCGGCTCGAGCAGGATCCCCGTATGGATGACGACCCAACCGTGGGCCGGCTTCGGCTGTTCATGGCCCGCAAGGACCTTGCCTCGATAAAGGTCAACTGGGAGGAATTGCTGGTGGGGCTTCTGGATGAGAAACCGGACAACAGAGTCGCCTTCGACCTCCTTAACGCACTCTACTTGCGGAATCTCCAAGTGGACAAGGTTGTGGAGAACCTTTCGTCCTTGGAGCGTTGCGGATACCGTCGGATTCCGCGCCACTTGCAGGAAGCGATTATTGTCCAAACCGCGCGGACCGGCGGACGCCTTGCCGTCCCCAAGGAATTAGTCGCCTCAGAGACCTTTCAGCGAGCCAAGCTGTTTTCTGACATCTTCCGCAGATTCCCTGATCGCCAGGAAGCGGCTCGAGTGTCTGCAGAGGCTGGTTTGGGGAGTTCTTATTTTCATTACTATGCTTTCGGTGAATCGGGCTTGTGAACAGGTTCAAGATAGCGCGAGGCCATCGGATACTGCTCGTAGCCGCCGTCACTGCCTCGATCGTCACGGTGTCATGCGTGAAGTGGCTGCGCCGCGTACCGAATCTGCGCGACGCGTTGGTTGTGGCAGCCTTGCCCCGGATTCGACCAGACTACGCTGGAGTCACCGTTCCCGCCAATATCGCGCCGCTGAACTTCTTGATCGACGAAGAAGGCGATCGCTTCTTCACCGAGTTAAGTTCCAGTGTCGGCGATTCGATCAAGATCGCTTCCAACTCCCCTGACGTAGTGATTCCTCAAGAGCCATGGCGACGACTCTTGGCGACGAATCGTGGAGAGAAGTTGCGCATCAACGTCTTCGTCGAGAAATCTGGGCAGTGGCACAAATACGCTGCGATCACTAACCGAATTGCCGAGGAAGATATCGATGCGTATCTGGCGTATCGCTTGATTGAACCGGTCCATCAGATGTGGCGAGACGTAACCATCCAACAACGTGAGTTGGCGACCTACCAGGAGTCGAACGTGTTGGACGGGATGTCCTTGGAAAAAGGCTGCATCA
Organism: Pirellulaceae bacterium; assembly: GCA_016784735.1. Lineage (GTDB taxonomy): Bacteria > Planctomycetota > Planctomycetia > Pirellulales > Pirellulaceae > JADHUC01. Next base: position 16,856 of record JADHUC010000064.1, read on the forward strand.
ATTGCCACAGCTTCGCCAACAACGATCCTAATCGCATGTCAATCGGAATGCGTAGCCGGAAGTACGGCGTCGCCACCCTTGTTGCGGATCGCGGCGCGGCAAAGAAGGTAGGAACGAAGTTCGGCTACACAGCATGGCACCCCAGCGGCCGCTTGGCGGTCTACTCCATGAACAAGAGTTGGCAGTTCTTTCACACGGCTGGTGCCGAAGTCCGCGACGTGATCGATATGGACTCGGCCTTGGCATATTACGTCGTGGAGAACGAGAGTGTGGCCAAAGTGCCGGCTGCCTCCGACAAGCTGCGTCTGGAGACCTATCCTACCTGGTCTCCCGACGGCCGTTGGCTCTACTTTTGTAGCGCACCGATGCTGTGGCCCGCCAAGGATGCCGAGCTGCCGACACGCTACAAGGAGGTCCGGTACGACCTGATGCGTGTCAGCTACGACCTGACAACTGGCCAGTGGGGAGATCCTGAGACGGTGCTCTCAGCCGAGGAAACGGGAATGAGCATCTTGCTGCCGCGGATCTCGCCTGACGGTCGGTTTCTGCTGTTCTGCATGTGCCGCTACGGGTGTTTCCCGATTTATCAACCATCGAGTGATCTCTACATGATGGACTTGTCCGCTGGTGAATACCGCCGACTCGAGATCAACAGCGAATTCTCAGAGTCATGGCATTCCTGGTCGAGCAACTCGCGGTGGATCGCCTTCAGCAGCAAGCGTCAGGGAGGGCTGTTCACTCGGTGCTTTCTTAGCTTCGTGGACGAGAACGGAGTGGCGCACAAGCCGTTCATGCTGCCTCAAAAGGACGCGCGGTTTTACGACTCGTTCTTGAAGACGGTGAGCGTGCCAGAGTTGATCAACGGGCCGGTGCCGATCTCGGCAAAGACACTGTCTCGCGTTGCCCGATCCGATCAAGCGATCACCGTGGACGGGATCACCGGCGCTTCCAAACCGGCTGGCGCGTCCGAGCCGTGGCAACCGACCAGGGAATAGGGAACGGCGATAAACATCCCATTTTCGAGATCAATGTGACCGCTTGTTTGATCGGCCCAACAAGGAACAATGCACGGTGGTGGCACACGGCGAGCGCCGTTCGGCGAACTGCGGCTTATTCGCATGACACGGATCAACTGTTCGCCGTGTGGAACCAGTTTCTCATCATCATGCCAAGACAACACGACCGCTGCTGGCGTCGCGCGCCGTCTGGTAAGATGTACCGCACGTGGCCAAGGCTGTCCGGTTCGGTAGGTCCCGCTTGCCGAGCGGGACCTGGACAAGTGCGAAGGCTGGCAACAGAAGGTCCCGCTCGGCAAGCGGGACCTACCGACGGTATGGCAGCCGTCTGACCCGAATTGTGCTCGGACCATCATGCGTTCTCGACTCGTAGAAATCGGCCGGCTCTTTTTGAAGATCGGAACCATCGGCTTCGGTGGGCCGGCAACGTTCTATGCGCTGATGGAAGACGAAACGGTCCAGCGGCGTGGATGGCTCACTCGTCAGCATTTCGTCGACTTGCTCGGTGCCACCAACCTGATCCCTGGACCAAATGCCACCGAAATGGCCATGCACATAGGTTATGTGCGTGGCGGAGCCATGGGCCTGATTGTGGCTGGATTCGGTTTTATCTTCCCCGCGGCATTGGTGACTGCGGCTTTCGCCTGGCTGTACGTGCAGTACGGTCAACTGCCGCACATCGCACCTGTGATCGCCGGCATCAAGCCAGCCGTGTTGGCCATCATTTTCACAGCCGGTTGGCGTTTGGGGAAGAAAGCGATCAACGGGTGGATTGTAGGTTTCGTGGCAGCGGCAGTGGTCGTTGCCTCGATGTGCGGTGCGCGCGAGGTGCCGGCGCTATTTTGCGCCAGTTTGATTGGCACGGCGTGGCTGCTTCTGGCCCGACGATCGAGTAACGGTGACGGAAAATCCATCGGGGGAATGCTAGCCGCGGCTGCCGTGGGCGGCGGCGCGGCCGGCACGGCGCGTGCTACGTACGCCGCCCCGCTCGCCACGCTGGCGGCCGCTTCTACAGTGACCGGCAGTGCAGTGTCTCTGTTGAAGATCGGGCTGTTCTTCCTGAAAGTCGGTGCGGTTCTGTACGGTACCGGATATGTATTGTTCGCCTATCTGCACGGCGGACTGGTGGATCAGTACGGTTGGCTGACCGAGGACCAACTGCTGGACGCCATTGCCATCGGCCAATTCACCCCCGGGCCGATTGTGTCCACGGCAACGTTCATCGGGTACGTCCTGATGGCCGGCGACGACGGCAATCACATGCTCGGAATGGCCGGTGCCGCCGTCGCTACCGCCGGTATCTTCCTGCCATCGTTTGTATTGGTCGCGATCACCAATCCCATCATTCCCAAGCTGAGGAAGAGCCGCTGGACGGCGGCTTTTCTGGATGCGGTGAATGCCGCATCGATGGGCTTGATGGCCGCGGTGACAATCAAGCTGGCATGGCGGATCTTCTTTCCCAAGAGCGAGTTGCTCTCGCCAAACTGGCAGGCCCTCGTTATCGCGATCCTCGCAGGAGCTGTCCTGTTACGGTGGCGAGTCAGCGCCGTGTGGCTGGTACTGGGCGGTGCCGCCGCCGGCGCGCTGTTCTGGCTCGTGGGTTGGTAGCGGTAAGTACCCGCTCACAAGTTTTCGAACATCTGGCGATGGCTAGAAACCCGGCTCTTTCGGAAAAGCCGGGTTTCTTCTTGGTCAAAAACCTTCTGATCCGGCACTTACCAGGCTTCCCGGAATTTCGTGAAGAAAAAACTTGGAGTCCGCGCAGAATCATTCTGCAGACCGGGTAACTACCACTGAACGGACACACGGAAGCAAGAAAACGACGGCAAGGAGGCCGACACACTGGCACCACCCAAAACCCGCTTTTTCGTCCAAGGAGCAGAACGATGACCAACTTGACTCGATCCAATGTCGCCCCCACCGCCCCCACCCAACAGCTCAGGAAAGGAAGAGAAACGATGAAAAGTATCACGCTCAAGTCCCTGGTCGCCGTACCCGCAATCGTGTTTGTGTTGGCTGCTTCGTCCGTGGCAACGGCCGTTGACGGCCCCTTCGAGGGAGCGGCCAACGGTCCGATCTGCCAGCATTCGGTGCAAGGCATCGACTACGTCTGGCCATACACTCTGGCGGATGCGGAAACGAAGGCCGTCGCCAATCTGAATGCCTGGAAGAACCAACACCCGAATTGTTACGTCATTTCCGAGGTCAAGACGTTCGATTGGGTCATGGTCGTCACGCAAATGCGGCCACGGTGCACGATTACGATTACGTTTGAAGTATGGCCCTGGAACTGACCGCCACCCCAAAGCGTCGTCCTCTTTGAACGCAGCCCCGAGGGTAATCTCGGGGCTCGCTTTTTGCGCTTCCGCTCCGGATGGTCCAGCCTCGATAGAGCCTCGCTCAACAGCGGTGCACGCACACGAGGCACATGTCGTCGAACTGGCTTCGTCCGCCCATGAACCGTTGGACGTCAGCCACCACGTATCGTCCGAGTTGCTCGGCTCCTGTCCCCTCGGCGGCGGCCACAGTCTGTCTCAGCCGTGAGAGGCCGTAAAAACGGTTCTCGCGATCCATGGCATCCGTAAAGCCATCGGAAAACAAGGTCAGCGACTCGCCGCTTTTCATTCGAAATGTCGACACTCCGTAAGTCGCCTCCGAATCGACGCCCAAAGGAAAACCCTTGGACTCGGTACCTGGAAACTCGACGTCCCCGTTTCGGCGACGAAGACACGGTTCGTAGTGTCCGGCGTTGAGAACGGCGACTTCGTCCGATCGGGGATCAATGACAACCATCACAAGAGTCACGAAGGTGACTTCGCAATCGCTGTCGATCAGTCGCGATCCGACAACGCTGATCGCATCGCCGAGACAAGATCTGCCAACCAGCGAAGATTTCAGTTCCCCGGAGACGATCGTTATCAGCAGTGCGGCGGAGATTCCCTTTCCGGCGGCGTCGGCAACAACGACGGCGCAACGTCCGTCCGGCAGCGCCAAGTAATCGTAGTAGTCGCCGCCGACTTGATACGCGGCGTTATAGAAATGGTAGAACTCGTATCCTTGGACATCCGGCTGTCTTCGCGGCAACAGGCTCTCTTGGATCTGGCGTGCTACGGCCAAGTCGCGTTCCAGAGTCTGTTGTCGCACGACCTGCTCATGCAGATTGGAATATTGAAGAGCCACGGAGACCAGACCCGAAACCGCCACCAGGATCTCCAAGTCTTCGTGCTCGAAGTAACGTCTGCCATCTGCTGTGTCCACCTGAAGGATCCCCAGAGCCGATCCATCCGGACCCAGCAGCGGTGCGCACATCACACTGCGGATTGGCGATTGCTGGACACTTTCACTGCCATCAAACCGCACGTCACTCTTGGCGTCTTTCGATCGAATGGCTGTCTTGGTGCTCATCACGTCGTCGGCGATAGTACGACTCACGCAGACCACGTCTCGCTGGTCTTCGTCCCGGTGCAGTACTGCTGCCGGAATTGGGCGTCCGCCGTCCGGATGTTTCAGGCCGATGAAACCGCGGTCGGCCTGCGTGAAAACGGAAAGCAGGGCCTGCAAGACCTCGTGCAGGACAGCGTCTAACTCAAGCGATCCACCCAGCTTCGAGAGCATGTCCAGCAGCGACTGCAATCTGACGTCGGCCGACGCCAATGTGCCCCTGCTGGAATCCGACAGGTCGATTCTTGAGTCGATTCTCGAGCTGCTTGCATCTTCAAAAAAATGCGTCAACTCCGCGGCGTCCGAGCCGACGGCCGTTTGGCGAATCGGCTCCGATTCACAGAATACGAGCTCTAGGTCGCCGATGGATAAGCGATCACCGTCGTGCAGCCTCACTGCGTCGGCGATCAAAGTGCCGTTCAGGAACGTCCCGTTGTTACTGTGCAAGTCTGCGACCACGAAGAAGTCGTCGATCTTCGATATTTCGGCATGGTTCCGACTGACGACTAAGTCGGTGCTGACGACGTCGAAAATCGGGGAAGCCTGATTGCGGCCTACGGGGCAAGACGGCTCGTGCACGGGAAACACTCGCCCGTGGGCGCGATCGGAAATAGCCTTCAAGACTGCCATGAGTCCACACCCCCGTGCTTTCCGAAACGCTACCTGCACATATCACGCCACGATTGCTCGCCAAGAGCAAAACGCTGCATCGTCGCAGCCAAAGAGGTCCGCAGAATGATCCAGGCAGAATTATAACACGGCGGAAGTCATTCTCCATCATTCTGCCCCCATGATTCTGCAAATCCTTTGTCCGTCGTTACTGCCCCCGCCAGCTCGTCTGGCAGGTGGACTAGTTTGGCAGGCGAGACCATAGTCTCTCCGCAACCGAAACAACCCCTGCCGCCTCGTGCGGCAGGTGAAGCAGTTCGCTTGCGGCGGCGCGTGTTGTGGTGACAGATGCACTTCACGGATTGCTGTCGGATGCGCCTGATGCGCAGTGGCCAATCGGTTCGCGGCCTGAGACAATCATCGTTACATCTGGGCTGATATAGGACCATCCCTTCGGGATTCCTGCTGGTAAACAACTCGTGGAGGATCACGCCGAAGAACGCGTTACTTCCAGAAGCACGACCGACGGAACAACACGGGAACGCCACTGAAGCCCGCGCTACGAACCTCCGCTGCAAATGAAACAGAAGCCCGGCTCTGCGAAAGCGGGCCGGGCTTCTTGTTTGCGTATCAGTCAGATTCGCATGTTAGCGAATCTTCGTCAGTCCTTCTTCGCCGTCCGGGCGTCCAAAGGGGGGTGATGCCACCCCAATGCCAGCCAACCGTCGTCACAGTACAACTGCTGCAAACTCAGCTTGCCGGCTTTCTTAAACTGGCCTGGCAATTCGATGCCTTCCGAGGCGATCTCGGTCTTGAACATGTCCTCGAATCGCTTCTTCATGAAGGTCTTCATGGCAACCTGCGAGGCACTCAGCCTTTTGCTGCCAGGAAAATCGATCTGCACCTCGCCTTGACGGGTCAGTTTGATGCCCTGGCCTATCCGCTCGAGCTTGTAGGTCGCCGAGATCTTCAACCTGTTTCTCAACTCCGTTGCCCCGCGAGTGAACTTCTTTCCGCGGATGGAAATGGTGACATTCTGATCGTCAAAACGCGTGTCGATGGGCCGTTCCGAATCGAATGTGATCGACCAGGGATCAGTGTCTTCCGTAATGACCATTTCCTCGGGCACGCTGCCGGTCAACTGTTCGACCAATTCGACCAATCGCTCGTCGGTCAACGTGACGCCGCCCAAGGCGGCCTGGGACAGGTTGCCAGCGAACGACTCGTGCAAGCGGACGCCTAAGTCGTGGTTCGCAGTCAAAGCGGGTGGTTCGCCCGGGGCTGCTAGCTGATTGGCCCCTGCCCGCAGTCCCACCACGTGCAAATAGTCGTCCGTGGTGCTGAAGTTCAAGACTTGGGGAAAAGCGTCTCGACGAAGCAAGGGATTGCGGAACTTGTTGGCGAACATGTCAGCCCCTTTGGATAGCAATTCGCCCGCCTCTCCGTCCATTTCATCTTCCGCACGCCGAGCTCCGCGTTGCGAAGCAATCGCCTCGGCGCGACCCTTGCTCTGCCTGACCCGGTTCCAGGCGATGTTCTGGGCGATCGCCGAACCGGCGATGCTGGTAACCCTGCTCCTTGTCCGGCACGTCGCCTTGGCAGGTTGGACGGTGATGCCGGTAGCGCTAACCATCATACGTTTTCTGGCATCAATCGTGGTGACGCCGCTGCTGTAGATGGTTACTGGACCATTGCGGCCAACGTTGTCGGAGGTTGTCGTCCCGCTGAGGACAATGTCGATGCAGGCGCTGTGGGCGCTCGGCACCAGATCCACAGTCGCTCGTCCTATCATGTGGGCGTCGCTACGCATGGACGTACCCAGGATGCTATCGCGCACCACCATCTCTTTGTCGACGTCGGTGTCGAGACCCGTCTTCATCATGTCCTCGGAGACCTGCACGAACAGGTTCGGATGCGAATAGTACTGACGTACCGCAGCCACCAGATCCTCGGCTTGGCCGAACCTCTCCAACCAGCCCACCGTCTTGCCGATCATAATCGCGTCTTCGGCGCTCGGCGTCTCGGCGTAGGACTCCAAACGCTTGGCTAGTTCGTCAAGGTACTGCTCATAGTATTCCTGGGATTTCTCATTCGACGAGAATAATACGGCATCAGCATATCCCCGAAGCGCCACGCGGACCGCCATGAATTTCGGGTGTTCCAGTCCGGGCACGTTCTCGTAGTACTTCAACGAGACCGATTGAAGCACTTTCCAATCAGGACCGTCCTCGGCCTGGAGCTGCTCCTCGACCTCGTCTTGCCGGAGGAACTCGTGCCACTTCTCGGTATTTTTCTTGCTGCCCGGTTGAAGTAGCTGATCTAGTCCGGCCATTGCGTCAGTCAGCCTCTTCTTGGCCTGAGCAACGCCATCGTCGGTGATTGGCTTGTACTGGTCCTTGGCGTCGCGCGCCGCTTGCGGCAGCTCATCGAGTCGCATTAGAGGAAGCTCGTCGAGCCACGCTTTCAGTGCTTTGCGGACTGCAACGAACCGCTTTCCGGTTAGACCTTGAGTTTCGCCCGAATAGGCGTTTAGAATCTCTTTGACAGTCTTCCTGTCTGCCTGATTGCCTTTTTCCAACTGCCTTGCCAACTCATCTGATTTCAGAAAACGGCGCCACGCCTGCCCGTTCTCGTTGTCGCCGAGCCATCTGTGCAATCCGTCCAAGGCCGCTGTCACCTGTGACCCGCCAGTCTGAGCCGTCGCGAAACTTGGCCAGACGACAAGCGTCCCGCAGAATACAACGATGGCTAGCAACACCCTACCGAATACGCGCATAACGCCGCTCCTTTGATTAATTCAGTCAGACTCCGTCCCCGCAAGAACCATATTTCTTATCATGGATTATCGTTTATCGCTATGTGTCGCCGTTGAACTTGCTGCTCTCGTCGGCATGTCTTGCGGAAGCCGGTCTAAGTACGTATGCGCCACAACCGACGTGCGTTCACCAAGAAATTCGGCAGGCAACTGCACACAAGTATACCAAGACGATGCCAGTTGAGGCGATGGACATCCACAAATTGCGCCCGTCTGACTCTCACTTCTTACCCAATCGGCGCTTTTCCGCAAAGAAACGGCTTAGGATATCGCCGCATGGCCCGGCCATAACGTTTCGTATCACCTGGGCACGGTGATTAAGTCTTTCGTCCCCCAACGCGTGATAGAGCGATTCCACGGCGCCAGCCTTGGAATCCGTCGCTCCGTAGACAACGACCGGGATCCTGGCCTGGATAATCGCGCCGGCACACATGAGGCACGGTTCCAGCGTCACATACATCGTGCAGTTCTCCAATCGCCATCCACCGACGGACTCGGCCCCTTGCGTGATCGCGATCACCTCCGCGTGGGCCGTGGGGTCTCGAAGCTGCTCCCGCTGATTGTGCGCCGACGCGATGATGCGGGTGCCCTGGACAATGACAGCACCGACCGGGACTTCGTCCTCCGACAAAGCCCGTTCGGCCTCCAGAAGCGCCTGACGCATGAAGTGCTCGTGCATTTACTCCTCGGACGTTTCAATAATCGCTATTTGCCGAACTGACGAATTCGAGTATGACATTCGTGACACCCCCTTTTCGGCCGCCTCTTGGGCATCGGTCCAAATCGAATCCCATCGGCGAATCATAGCCTAATCGGAGATTGTCGACAGCGAAACCAAGCTTGCGGGAAGCCGTCCACCGCCAACGAAACGAGACTACCGGCCTAGCGGCCTTCGCCATGAACCTCCGAATGTCATCCTCTGCGAGAGCAACCGCGATTACGCTGCTGGTGGTGTACTGGCTCTTGCTGTTTGTCAGCACGCATACGCCTTCGGGCGCGATCCCCCACCCTAGGGTATGGGACAAGCTGCTTCATTTTTCAGCCTACGGGGGCCTGACGTTTCTTCTCGCCTGGCCTGTTACGGCACGCTCCGGGCCCTCTGTTGGTACGTACGTGTATCTGTTGGTCATCGCTGCCTGCTATGGGGCAGTGGACGAACTAGGACAAATCCTTGTGCCCGGCCGATCGGCCGAGATCGGGGATTGGGTCGCAGACATGATGGGCGCTGTCGTCGGCCTGGCTGCGTATCGGCTCTGCCTTGCCGCCGTTACCACCATTCGCTCGCAGACCGCCGAGGCGCGCCGGCCGATCACTGTACGGGCCAAGGGACCAAGATTCGCCAAGAAAAAAAGAAAGCCGAGCGAAGTGCGCTCGGCTAACTAAAGTCACGCTGTGGGTCACAGTTGTTCGGTCTGCGGAGATTGTGTCGGCTGGATCAACTCGCGGTTAGTCGAACACGCAGTCCATGCCCAGCCGCATCTTCAGTTCCTCGAACTGTTGAATGTACTCGTCTTTCGAGGAATGTACGTGTTCGGCCTCCGTGATGAACTTCAGTTCTTTCCGGCACGGGATGTCGCGGGAACGAAAGACCTCTTCGAATCCTCCGAGTGGTTCGCCGTAGACGATCAACAACTTGTGTTCGTCGAACTGCACCTCTTGCGGCGTCGAGGGGTTGATCACGGCGATGCCCGTGCAACCATCGTTCAGCAGCAGGTCTTCGAAATCCCACAAGATGCTCGTCAGAACCGGCATGTCGATGTGTTCACGGTACAGATCTTGATGGCGGCCGCGCGACTGGTCGTGGCTGCTTTCCAGCACAACGTCGACCTCGCCGCCCAACGGATCGAGCGACTCCATGAACAGGTCGAACAATCCCTCGGATGAAGCCGAAGCCATCAGCACAGGGACCGTGTTGCCGTTCGACTCGTCGTGGTATTCGTCGTGACGGTATCCTGGCCGCGGGGTCACCTGCAGGTCGTAGGACGGCCTGATCGCCTCGGGCAGCACGAAATCGCCATATCGGGCCACGCCAAGATGCGCCTCCAACTCCTCTTCTGAGAGATGTTCGAAGCTGCTGCCGTGCTCGACTCCTGCCGTCTCTTCGTGCAGGACGTTCATGAAAAACCGTTTGAGGAAGCCCATCTTCATCCTTCGGCTCTCTTCTAGTGCTTCTCGCTCGTAGCGGCTGTGTGCATCGTTGCGATCCATAGTTCCTCACTGAAAACCTAGGTTATGATTTTTCGCGTGCAGTGGCGATTTGGCGCTATTTCCAACTCCCTCGAACCATCAGTGCCTTCGTCGGCAGATTCCGCATAATTGGCAAAGCACTCAGATTCCGTCCGTCCGAACCTGCGGCCACGCTTATCGAAGTCTACCACTCCGCCGAGCGGCGGTCGGAGGAATGCAGGTTGCCTGTGGCAAAAACCACGCACCGAATTGCGGGAGCTTCAGATCGGGGAAAGTTTGCTTCCTCAGCTCCAGTCGTCTCGTGTGTCTTGCCAAGGGTTTGCTATATTGCACGGCCGTGACGGTTGCTGCGAGAAATCTCATTCTGAGTGATCGAGGTTCTGACCCATGACTAGAAACGCGCGTTGGCTGTGGCTGGCGGTCGCTGCTACTGCACTGAACGGTTCGGCCTGCTCGCCCACGCCACTGGAGGTAGGTGCCGGCGCGACATCGGCCGTTACGACCACCGATGAAACACCCCACCAGACGACGGACGCCGAACGGGCCGAAGAGATTTGGATGGTCTGCCGATCGGGCGATTCTAAAGTCGGATACACACATACACGGGTGGAACCGGTCGACGACAACGGTACAAAGCGCCTGCAATTCTCGTACGAAGACCAGCTTACGATGAAGCGGTTCCAGGACACGACGGTTGTGAGCACCAAACTAAGCAGTCTGGAAACGATGGATGGTCGCATCATTCGATTCCGCACTGAAATGAAGACGGGCCCTGGAGCCATTGTGACCGAAGGCCGGTACGAGGACGGCAATCTGGCAATGCAAACCAAGGCGGCAGGAAAAGCGGAAAAACATAGGATTCCGTGGGATTCCCAATGGGGTGGCTTCTTTGTGGATCAGCAGTCGTTGCGGAACAAGCCCATGAAACCGGGCGAGACGCGAAGCCTGAAAGCCCTGTTGCCCATCCTCAATCAAGTGGGCGAAATACGCATGAAAGCCGTCGGAAACGAGGCCGTTTCGCTGCTGTCAGGCTCGCGGCAATTGCTGCGGATTGACATCACGCACGACCTTGGCGCGGCTCAACTGAAGACGAAGATCTGGACGGACGAAACCGGCAGGGCATGGAAAATGCGCGACCTGCAGCTTGGTCTGGAGTTCTATCGCACGACCCAGCAGGTGGCGCTAGCTGAAGACGATGTCGCGGCATTCGATCTGGGAAACGACATCGTGGTCAAGGTCGATCGCCGCCTGGATTCTCCCCATCAGACGCGGCGTATCGTTTACCGTGCAAGGTTGAAAGACGGCGACGTCAAATCCCTGTTCGCCGCCGGGCCGTCGCAAAGCGTCAAGGCCATCGACGATCACACGGCCGAGGTGATCGTTCAGGCCATTCGGCCAGGCACGCCAAAGGAAGTCAATGTGCCCACGGAGGACCGTCCCACCGAAGCGGACTCGTCGTCCAGTGCGATGATTCAGAGTGACGACACGCTGGTTACGGCCATGGCCCGCACAGTGGCCGCGGACCAAACGGATCCATGGAACATCGCGTGTGCCCTGGAACGTCATGTTAGGGCGAAAATCCGCCTGAAGAACTACTCGACCGCCATGGCTACCGCCGCCGAAGTGGCCAAAACGCTCGAGGGGGATTGCACGGAACACGCTATGCTGCTGGCAGCATTGTGCCGCGCGCGGAAGATCCCGGCCCGCGTAGCGATCGGGCTGGTCTACTATTCGGCGGATCAGGCGTACGCGTACCACATGTGGACGGAGGTCTGGATCGAGGACCGCTGGATACCGATGGACGCCACGTTAGCGCAGGGTGGGATCGGCGCGGCCCACGTCAAATTCTCGCACTCCAGCATGCACGGTTCGAGCGCTTTGGCCGAACTCTTGCCCGTGATTCAGGCCATTGGTCGACTGGAACTGGAAGTGGTGGCCGTGGAGTGACTTGCGAAGGCTATGTAGAAGCCTACCGTTGGTCGGCTTCCTAGTTGCCTTGCGCGTCGCCGTCTGCCTCGTCCTCGCCGCCCAGCGGCTTTAGATTGCGCACCACGAATAGCAGTTCGCAGGGGAAGTCCCCAGTGGCAATGGCCTCGGGTGGCGGCCCGGCTCCGACGATGTTGGGATCGAGTTCCTCGGGCATATCATCCTTTGACGCCGCACTCTTCGGAGCCGGTGACGGCTCCATGAGCGACGGTTCGACCCATCGGATCGAGCCGAAGACGCCAAGATTGCGAGCCGAGCGGCTAAGAATAGCAAGGTTTGCCATAAGTTGGACGGCTTGGCCGCCTTCGTCCGACACGCCGGAAGCCTCGCAAAGGCGATGCAATATCCGGTCCTGGGCGTCCGCGGTCGTCAGGTTCAGGAAGAACGAAGCGACGCCCACCGGGCGGCTTTTCAGATCGTGATACATGTGATCGGCATCGCGCGCCGAGCAGGAAACCAAGTACAACTCGACTTCGTCCATGTCGTCCTGATCCTCGGGCACGATCTGGACGCCTTGCAGGAACCTATGCTTCAACAGCGCCTTCTCACGCTTCGGGCCAACCGCCACGGTCTGGCGGAATCGGATGTTGTGACGCTTCAGAAGATTGGCAAAAGCAGCGTTTTCCACACCTTCCGGCGTAATGGCCAGTTCGTAAACCAAGACGAGCCGTTGCCCGGAGTTGCGCTGAATCGAACTGACAACTCTCCACTGCGACTGTTCGACGTCGGTTGGGCCCGGCGGGCCAATCTGATGCTCGCCTGTTTCACCGGGCGACTCGACGTCGACCAACGCCGGAGAATCCTCCCCAGGGGCGACACTCGGATCTCTGACGACGCCCGGCGTATCGGTGCCCGTGCCCGGCCCCACCAAGTCAGCATGGCCACCACCGCCTCCTTTGGGGAGCGTGAGAGCAAGCACGACGGCGGTGGCCACGGCAACAGCCGCCCACACGTACACTCGCCAACGCACTCGACGTCCGATAGACGCCGGTTCGGGGGCTGTTGCGACCTGCGCGACCGTCTGGTCACCGTCGGTCGTCGATCCTAACAACATCTGGCGTTCGGCGCGTCGCACCACGCGATCGGCGAATCCATCGTCCAGATGATACGTTGGAAGCGATTGCAGCGTATCCCGCAGGTCACGCAGATCTCCCAATAACTGGCGATGTTCAGCGTTCGTCTCCAGTTGCTGCTCTACTCGCTGGCGATCCGATTCGGCCAACTCTCCATCCAGATATGCGCTTATCAACTCGTCGGCAGAATCCGACTCTTCATCCTCACCGGCAGAGCCCGGAGAGATTTGTTCGATCTCGCTCAGAATGCGATCGTACATGGCCTCGCCCACTCGATACTGCGGAAGCAACCGCAAGTCGTTGCTCAATTGGCGGAGTTGTCCGAGAAACCGGCGAAGCTCGTCGCTATCGGCCAGCATGCGCTCCACGTCCCGCCGCTCGTCGGACGACACTTCGCCGTCCAAATAGGCGCTTAGCAATTCTGTGTTGAACGTATCCCGCCCGCTCATGACATTCATTTCCGACGGTAGATCGAAGCTGGCCGTTCAGGAAACCGCACAAGCAATTTCCTATATATGTCAACGCATTAGGCCGACCGCGCAACCTCCCCCCGTAGACTCAAGGTCGACCGTTTTTCAAGACGAAAGCCACCTAATTCGTGGCATTTGAACCACTCCGCTCCCCGTTCCACAGTCTGCGACGCTGGGCGACTTCAAGAAGTTCCTTTGCCAGTCGTTTTTCGCGCCGAACGTCCTCTAGCGCCCCCTCTAAATGGCTGTTCTCGCTCGCAAATCGCCCCAAATCCTCTTCGTCTAACCAGTTAACAGTCAGAAACATAACGGAGAAAATGGGCGTTAATCATGCCGCGTCCAACCGTTCAATTTTGCGTGGGTGGTTAGTGGGATAGGCTTCCAGCCTGTCATGTCTGGCAGTCGAACTGCTCGGCATCCCAAGATGCTGTGCAAGCATGACAGGCAAGATGCCTATCCCACGCCAAGATTGAACGGTATTTTGTTTGACCGCAAGCCGAAGGCGTGCGGTTTGAACGAGCGAATGGACATACCCCCCGCGGCAGCAGTATAAGGGGCTGCAGTGCTGCTTCAAGCCGGCCTTTCCCGACTGAAAGCGGATGCGGCTAGAAAGCCGAGGCGAGGATGTTCAGTATATCCTTCTGCGTCGAGACGCGAGGGTTGACCCACCGGAGGCGAGCGATTGCGAAAGACTTTTCGGCGAAAAGAGGTAGCTGAATCGATGCCCCGCCAATGTCGCGAATTCGTTCGGGAATCCCGATTTCGCGTTTGATTCGCTCGACGGCAGCAATCGCCAGCTCTGCCGCATCCTCTTCGCTCATCCCGCTGGTATCCTCGCCCAGCAGCGACGCGATTCGCGCGAACGTGGGCTTGCGTTCCGGTAGATTGAACCGCATGACGTAGGGCAGCAGCATGCCGTTGCCCGCCCCGTGAGAACAGTGCAGAGCGCCGCCGATTGGGTATTCCAGTGCGTGTACCAGCGCCACGCCACAGTTGGAAAAGGCAATGCCGGCCAGTGTCGCAGCCAGAGCCATTTCGTCTCGCGCCGCGTGATTGTCGCCGTCTTGAACGGCCGCCACCAAGTTGCGGCCGATCAGCTCGATCGATTGCTCGGCCAAACACTCACCCAATGGGAAGCGCCCTTCGTAGGCGCTTTTCTCGCCGGGGGGCAAATCCAGCGATTGATAGTCAACGGCCGTGTACGCTTCGATCGCGTGCGTCAACGCGTCGATGCCCGCATCGGCAGCCACCTGGCGAGGACATTCATACGTCAATTCAGGATCGACCACGGCCAACGCCGGCCGCAGATAGTTGCTCAGTGTGCTGACCTTCAACTCGTTTGCCGTGTCCGTCAGCACGGCCGCGTGCGACACTTCGCTTCCGGTGCCGGAGGTCGTGGGGACGCAAACCAGCGGCAGCACCGGGCCCGGAACATTGTCGAATCCGAAGTAGTCGCTTGGCTGGCCGCCGTGAGCATAGACCAAGGCGGTAATCTTCGACAGATCCATGTTGCTGCCGCCGCCGAGGCCCAAAACGGCCTGTGGCTCGAACTGCCGAGCGCATTCGATTGACCGCAACGCCACCTCGATCGACGGCTCGGCCTCTCCGTCGGCAAAAGTCTCCACCGTGATGCCCGCCTCTTGGATCGCCTTACGAACCCGCTCGTCAATTCCGGCTTCCACAAGGTTCTTGTCCGTAACGATCAACAGCCGCTCGATCTTTCTCCTGCCGAGCAGCTCTCCCAGTTGGCTCACGGCGCCGGGTCCAAAAGTCAACTGTCCGGCCGTGTGGAAACTCCAGGTGGTGCGCATCGTGTCAAGCCTTTTCGATTAGCTTACTTACCAGATTGGCAACCAGTTCGGGATTGTCCTGTGCGACCAGATGGTCGATTTGCTTTTTCTTGACGCCCAGTGCTTCCAGGTGCCCGGCCAGACTCTTCCAGTGCTTTTCGCGCTTCTTGCCTTGGCTCAAGTAAAGCTCCGTCACGAGTTCCTGCGCTCGCTGCAACGCGATGGTTCCGCGGTTTTCGTAGTATTTTCTGATTACCCGTTGTTGATACTTGCTTCGTTGCGGCACGCTCTTGCTCCTCCTCCTTGGGCATACGCCAGATGTTGCATCTCAACATGGTGGCAGAAAAGGGGCCTCCGGTAAAGGCGTAACCAGAGAGAGGGGAAGCCAAGGCGAGCGGCGGGAATTCTCTTACCCGTGGGATAGGCTTCCAGCCTGTCGATGGTGTTGCCTGACAGGCTGGAAGCCTATCCCACGGTAAATTCTCATCTGCCGCTCGCCGAAAAAGAAAAGCCCGGTTTCTTGGTCGAAACCGGGCTTCTGCCACATGCGTGGGGCAATGTTGGTTTTTCCTTCGCCGCGTCAGTCCCACCACCAGGCGTCGTCAGGCAGATCCTCGGGGGCCGATCCCGTGTGCTCGGCTTGAAGGGCGCCGTAGTCGTCCACCTGAATCGCGGGACGTTTGACGTACTTACTCGAATCGACCGAAACGCCGCCGCTGACGCCGGCCAGGATGTGTTTGCGTCGGATCAAGCGATGGTTGATGACCGTTTCCACGTCGGTCGGCGCTGGCCCGACTTCGACCTGGTATTTCTGTGGATCGCCGAAGTGGGTCATGTGCCAGTCGACTTGTCCCGGCAGGTCTTCTGCCACAATCAACGCGGAAACCAATGCCAAGTCGAACACGTTCTGCAGCTCGGCGTAGATCGGGTACTTGGTCGCCAACGCTTGGAAGTGCTTGGAAAAGCTGTGCGCAAATTGCTCGTTCAGTTCGTCCGACTTGCCCGTGTGGATTCGAGCGCCCTGTTGGGTCAACATCTCGTTCTCGCTGAGCACTTTGACGCCCTGCCCCCGCAACTCGAAGGCGTTTCGGATTGGCGTGGCACGTAACGCATCGTAGTCCATCGTGAACCACCATCGCAGCACGCTCATCGGCGGCGGGGCGGCGCCGGGCGGCACCACGACCGAATCCAGATAGCTGGTCACGCCGAGAACGCCGTCTTCCAGGCCCATGCCTACCAGTTTCATCCGGTAGTCGGCCTCGACGATCACACGCGCTGCGCGTGTGCCGGGATTGATCCCTTTCACTTCGATCTTCTGCTTGCCCACGTGGTCCCGAATTTTCTTCAACCAGGATTCGCGTGCACGCCGGCCTTCCGCCAGCGGCGTCTTGGCCGATTCGTTCAAGAATGCCTGCGCAGCCGCGAGGTTCTCTTGTCGTGGCGTAATCGAGCAGGTGAATCTGCCGCCTTGGCTGATTGCGTTACGCAGGACTTCGACCAAGTCGTCCAAGTGCAGGACGGGCCGGTCTGTGTCGACGCTGACCTTTCGGCCCTCGGCGTCCATCGTCCAGTCCCCAGCCGGGCCCGCGAGTACAATGTCTCGCGTCTCGGGATAAACCAGCACATACTGCACTTTTTGCAGGCCCGCCAGCGTTTTCATCGCCTCGGTCGGCGGTTTGCCCATCGCCCAAAGCGCCTGCGTTTGCCTCTCCAGCCGCGTAAGCGAGATCTTGCGAAGTTGCGACTTCTGACGCACATCTTGGTTGCCGCACGATTGAAATGCCATCTGTCGAACGTAGGCCAGGTTTCGCCCGCCGTCGGCGAACGAAATGCGCCTCATCACTCCGCTGGCATCGACGTACACGCCGGTGGGAAACGAATCGATCGCTCCAGGACCCCCAACCGTATCCCAACTTTGCGGTGCAATCGTCGTGGTGATCAAGTCGATCAATGTGTCAAAATCGGCTTGAGAGCCGCCGCCGCGGCCCATCCATCCGCCAAGTGGCTGGCTGCCAATCTGATTGTACGCGGCGCTCCGCAGCCGGTCGTCCGACATCGACCCGGCAGTCCCGAACGCAGCATTCTGCGCCCCGCCTGCCGCCTGAGCCCGGGCAATGGCCGCCAGCATTTGGTCGCGCTGCGCGGGATCCGGCAAGTTGTTCGCCAGGGCGAGCGCCGGACCGAATTCTCCTGCGTTCAAATGGGCGTTGATCTGCCCCCCGACATTACCGCCAATTTGGGCGGAAACTGACGAGGAGAACAACAACAAGCCAAAAACCGAGGATGCTACAATCATCGCACTCATTAAATTGGGCATGCTACGAAGACTATGCCCGATTCCCATTGGGAGCTTCCACATATCGATACTCCTATTTCGACCCAGAGCCCCTGGCGTGTCGAAATCATCTGTTTCCAGCATGGCATATTCGGAACCACAAAGTCAAGCAGCTTTTCCGTTTACGCGATGCTAGCGGCAATCTTTCTGATCTTGCCCGCCGCCTAGGTGGCTGATACTATCCCGCGGCTTATACATCGTGGAATTCTCTTCGATAGCGGAAAGGAGACGTCCCCCATGCGATGGCCGGCAAGCGGGACGTGGTTGCTGGTCCTGGCGACTGTGGCGACCACGGGATGCAACCAGAATCCGTACATGTCGCCGCAGCAGATGGCCGCGTTTCAGCAACAGGGGGTCGACCCGCAGAATGCGCAGGTGTATGACCTGAACCGTCGGGCCACCGCACTGGACGAGAATAACCAGGACCTTCACGCCCAACTGGCCCAGTCGCGGCAACAAGTGCAGGTGGTCCGCGAGCAGGTAACCCTCTTGCAGAAACAGCTCGGCGAAACGGCCAACCGCTTGAAAGACACGCAGTTGGCGAAGGAAGAAGTCGAGAAGAAGTACCAAGCCCTGGAGGCATCAGCTACTCGCCGCGGCGGCGCTATCATCACGGCCAACACCAGCAACAAGACCGTGCTCCGAGCGGTCGAAATACCCGGTTTGACCGTGCGTCAAGACGGCGATTTGGTTCGCATCGAGTTGCCGACGGATCAGCTTTTTGCCCCCGGCACACAACAACTGGTAGGAAGTGCGTTCCCCATTTTGGACCAAGTCGCCAGCGAGATCGCTCGCAACTATCCACGCCAGCTTATCGGCATCGAAGGACATACCGACGGCGCGCCCGCAACGGGCGGCGCCACCAACCACCAGCTTGCGGCTGCACAGGCCCTGGCCGTCTTTGATCAATTCACACGCCGGAATCGCCTGCCTTCGAGTCAGTTCTTTGTGGCCGCGCAGGGTTCCAACCAGCCGCTCACGTCCAACGCCACCCAGGCCGGCCGAATGCAAAATCGCCGTGTCGAGTTGATCGTGTACCCTGACACCGTCGACGCTCGCTAACCCGCACAAAGCTCACGCATTCTTCTCGGCAGCCGCTTCATGTCCCTGGGCCTTTTGCTTTCTTCACTTTGCGGGAACTGTAGCGTCGTTACGACCTGTGCAGCTTGAACAAGTCAAGAGCCCTGCTTTTTCGCCCGTTTGACAATTTGGCGCGCTCACACCAAGATAAAAACAGCGGGATTGGCATTCTAGTTGCTTTTGGGGTGAGCGTTGAGCGACGAATCGCAGTTGATCGAGCAAGCGCTGGAAGGGCATTCTGCCGCCTTCGGCGAGTTGGTGCGTCTGCATCAAGATCGCCTGTACAGTGCCGTGGTGCACATCGTCGGCTGTCGGTCGGAAGCCGAAGACGTCGTGCAGGACGCCTTCGTGCAGGCGTTCGTCAAGCTGAAGACGTTCAAACGCAACAGCCGGTTCTACACATGGCTGTATCGCATCGCCTTCAACGTCTCGATCAGTCGCCGGCGCCGCCGAAGAGTCGAGGTGTCGGTCGAACATAGCCGCGACACCACAGGCGACGAACCACTGGACACCAGTGAGTCTCCCAGCGAGCCACTGGAACAAGCAGAGCGCCGAGAGAAGCTCGAGCAGGCGATGCAAATGCTGACCGAGGAACACCGCTCGATCATCGTGCTGCGACACATGGAGGAATTCGCCTACGAGGACATCTCACAGATTCTGGACATTTCCGTAGGAACCGTACGGAGCCGGTTGCATCGCGCCAGGGCCCAGTTGCTGGAGAACCTGAAGAGAATCATGCCCGAGGAAGCGGTTAGCTGACGGGAGGGGAAAGGTGTCGGGTGTCAGGTGTCGGGGGAGAAGGGTGTCGGGCAAGACGGTGTTGACCGCTCGGGTACGCCAATTCTGAATCCCGCACCCCGTATCCCGACACCTTCAGTCCCAAGGCTCTACCCGCCACGTGCGAACATCGAGTCCGCCATTTCGGATCACGACGCGCACGGCACCTTTCGTGGCCGTATGGAGCACTCGCCCTCCGGCGTTGGTGTAGGCCGCGATTGTTGCCGGGTGTTTGTCTCTTGGACCGCCACTTACGACGACCCAATTCGGGGTGGACCATGCGGCAAGTCCAGGCGGATCGCTGTTGCTGCTCCCATGATGCGGGGCCAGGACGACATCGCAATCCACGGGTTCTTCTGCCAGGACATCGTCCAACCCAGGCGAATCCAGGTCGCCCGGCAATAGGATCGTCCTGCCCGCGTGATCGATCCTCAATACTATGCTGTTTGCGTTGTCGCCGCCAATGATGCCGCGTCGAGGAGGATGTAGCACTTCGATATTCGTCGCCCCCGTGATGTCCAAGCGATCTCCTGCGCGTATCTCGCGAATGGGAACGCCTTCGTCTTCAACCGCCGTGCGTAGTGCCTTTAGCGCCTCGCTCTCTTCCTCGAACATGACCGGTGATACGTACACGACGCCGACTGAGAAACGTTCCAGCAGGTCCGGCAGGGCGTTGTAGTGGTCCGCGTCGGCGTGAGACAGCACCACGGCATCCACATGCGTGATGCCTCGTGACCAAAGGAACGCCGACATCGAACGGGCACCGGCAATAGGGGACCCCATGCATCCCGCATCACACAACAAGGTCTTTCGACCGGGCAATTCGACAACTGCGCAAGCGCCGTGACCGACGGAAAGGAACGTACACGCAAGCCGGGCATCATCGCTTGACCGGGCCAGTCGCTCTTTGACCATTGGCGTGCATACGCCGACCGCGATCCAGGTGGCCAGCAGCGCGAGGCACCAACGGCGCGGAGGACGGTAGCGAGGAAAAGCCGCGTAAGCGGCCAAGCCGCTGTAGAACGCGACGACCCACCAAGCCGCCGGGCCCGGCACCCAGAAGTGACCTCCCCTGACCCCGTGTGCGTAACCGACCGCGCCTTCCAAAGTAGCCAGACTGAAATTGGCCAACCAGCCGAACAGATCGCCCAGCGGCGGCGCCAGCCACCCGAACAGCAGAACGCCGAATCCAAAGAACAAGGCCCCTGCGACGGGGAACCAAATGACCGGGTTCAGCGCCAGAGCGATTGGCGAGACCAAATGGAAGTGGTACATGGTCAACGGCAGGGCCACGAGCCAAATTAGCCAACTGATTACGCATAGTCTGCCGGCGTAACGCATGAAACGGCGCCAAACACGAACTGGCCAAGGACGCGTTTGCGCGATCAGGCGGTCCAGAGGATCCTCAGATCGCGGCTTCAGCAGCAACGGAGCGAAGAACGATATCGTTGCCACGGCCAAGAAGGACAACTGCGTGCCGACCTGAAACAAGTTGACTGGATTGATCGCCAGCAACAGCAACGCCGCTGCAGCCAGCATGTTGGCGGTCGAGCCTTGTCGCCCCGACCACCGCGCAGCACAGACCGCCACAACTAGAATCGTCGCCCGGACCACCGGCGGGCGAGCGTCCGTCAGCAAGGCGTACACGACGACGAAAACCGTGACGGCCAACAACGCCGTGCGGCGGCGCATACCGAACAATCGAGTGGCCCACCAAAAGCCAAAAGCTAGGATGCCTACGTGCAAGCCGGAAATCGCCAACAGGTGAATCGTTCCCGTGGTGAAGAACTCTTCGGTGCGTTCATAGGCCAATTGCTCGCGGGCACCCAGCAGCACTGCGGCCGCCAGCTCTGCTTGATCGCGGTGAAGATGCCTCTGAAGAAGCGTATCGGCGCGGTCACGAAGAGCACCCAACGCTCGTCGCGGGGTGAACAACGGCCCTTGCGATTCGACCGAAACCGCATCCGGAAAGCGAGTGCGGAGTTCGATAAGTTGTCGTTTCGCTCGGCGGAACCAAGCGAAATCAAACTCGCCGGGATTTGCTGTGATGGCCGGCCTGTTGAAAAGACCGAATACTCGCACACGGTCGCCCGCTCTCACGCCCAAGAGGTGCCCGTCGACCAACAGTTCGGCTCGGCCCGAAGCCGGTTGCCATCGCCGGCCGTCGCGCACGCGAGTCACGCTGACAGTGACCCGCGACCGTTCGCCGAGCGGTATTGTGCGTAGCGGATCCTCACGCGGAGCCGGCACGCGTCGCGGCGACTGCAGAGCGATGACCTCGACGCAGATCGGCTGCGGTATCTCGCGAGCCGAACGAGCCAGTTCGTCGCTGGGGTACAGGTTCCAATAGCAGTGGTGCCACGCGCCGCCTACGGCCGCGCCGGCGGCCAGCAATACGAAGGAGGAAAGCCGTTCAAGACGGCCAAGCCAAAGAAGGAACCAGCACAAGACAAGTGACGCAGCGACGACCAACCACGCGGATGATGCTATCCCGGCATAACGGTCGACAATGATCCCGGCACTGACGGCTACGACCAACACGACCAACGGCTGGATTCGCCCGGAGGCCGCTGGCTGGTCGATCGCGTTAGCCACATGGTTGGACATGGGCGGGGGGTGGGGAACGGGTGTCGGGTGTCAGGAAATCGGATTCGACGTTCGGATGCTGGGATTCAGGATGAGCGCCCCTGAGCGGTCAACACTTTCTTGCCCGACACCTGACACCCGAAACCCGACACCTCTCTTCTAATCCTCTTCCTCCTTCATCTTGGCCTTGGCCATGATCTGCTGCTGGATGTTGGAGGGCACCACTTCATAGCGACTGAACTCCATATTGTAGCTGCCTTGACCGCCGGTCATGCTGGACAGCGTACGCGCGTAGGTGGTGACCTCGCGCAGCGGCACTTCGGCGTGGACCGTCTGCAGGCTACCGCCTGCCGAGTCGCTACCGAGCACTCGGCCGCCGCGTCCCGACATGTCGCTGTACACGTCGCCCACGTTCGCTTCCGGTACGGTTACGTCCAGCTTGACGATCGGCTCCAAGAGGCACGGGCCAGCCTTCTCGAAAACCTGTTTGAACGCCATTCGCGCGGCCGTCTTGAAGGCCGTCTCCGAACTGTCTACGGGATGGTGCTTCCCGAAGTGTACCTCGACGCACACGTTTTCGACCATATATCCGGCGATCACGCCGCCAACAAGGCGTTCTCTGAAACCTTTCTCGATCGCGGGCATGAAGTTGTGCGGGATGACTCCGCCGACGACCGAATCGACCCAGAGAAAGTTGTGCGCCGGCTCGTAGTGCGGCGTCTTCATCTGCGGGAACCGTGCCTTGACGGCGAATTCCTCGATGTCTGTGCCTTGCGGGAGCGGCCACATGCGGATATGCACTTCGCCGAACTGGCCACGGCCGCCGGTCTGCTTCTTGTGGCGGTAGCTGCCTTCGGCCTGCGCTTGAATCGTCTCGCGGTACGGAATCTTCGGCTCTCTGGTTTCCACTTCCAACTTGTCGCGCCGCTGCAGTCGTTCCTGGACGACAGTCAAATGCAACTCGCTCATGCCCGTCATGACCAATTCCTTGGTCTGGGCGTCGCGATCGATTCTCACCGTCGGATCTTCGTCGGCAACCTTACTCAACGCACCGGACAACTTCGTTTCGTCACCACGACTCTTCGGCGTCACCGCCAGGCCGACCATCGGTGTTGGGAATTGGATTTCCGGCAAACCATACTCGCCGATCGACGTTGCCGTGCGCAGTTCTTCCATCTTCGCCACAGCCACGATGTCGCCCGGACCTGCTTCGTCCACGGGCGACGTCTCGCTGGCTTGCACCTTCAGAAGCTGCCCCATCTTGACCCCTTTACGGGACGTCGAGGCCGGAACGACTTGGTCCTTCTTCAGCACGCCGGAGAAGATGCGGATGAAGCTCAGTTTCTGCACGAATGGATCGATGCGCGTCTTGAACACCTGCGCCACCAGCGGATCGTCGGCTTTCGGCTCGACATCCACCTCTTCGCCGTCCTTGGTCGCCTTTCGGCTCACGTCTGCCGGCGAAAGGCCGCACATGGCAACAGCATCGAGCAGTTCGGTCAATCCAACCTCGGTCTTACCGGAACAGCAGAGGATCGGAACCAAGCTTCCTTCGGCAATAGCGCGGACGATCAAACGCGAAAGTTCTTCGTCCGTGGGCATTTCGCCTTCGAAGTAGCGTTCCATGACTGCTTCATCCACCTCGATGATCGACTCGATGAGTGGTTCGTGGATCTCCTTCGGATCCGACAACGCACCAGTCGTATCGTCGGGAACGCGCAGCGTGCTGACCACGCCTTTGAAGTCGGCCCCATGCCCAATCGGCACGTTCAACAACACGCATTTGCCGCCCCATAATTCGCGGATCGAGTCCACCACCGCCGGAAAGTCGATGTTGTCCCCGTCCATTTTGTTTATGACGATCATTCGCCCCACACCGGCCTGGCCCGCTTCGTCGAACGCGCGGCGCGTATTGACCTCGATGCCGGACTGCGCGTTCACGACAATTGCCGCAGTGTCCACGCCGTGCAAGCAGCCGATCGTCTGGCCGATAAACTCCGGATATCCCGGTGTGTCGATCACGTTGAACTGCTTGCCGCCGTACTCGAAGTGAACGACACTGGCTTCGATCGAGTAGTTGTGGTTCTTCTCCTCCGGATCAAAGTCGCAGATGCTGGTGCCGTCATCAACGCTGGGGATTGCGTTGACCGTCTTGGTCGTCACAAGCATCTTGTCGACCAGCGTCGTCTTTCCGGACGAACCGTGACCACAGAGCGCCAAGTTGCGGATGTCTTCGACTTTCGCTTTCGCCATTCCGAATTCCTCTTATCTTGCACTGGACAAGATCTACGACACGTCCGCGGCGGCCAATGCGTCCGCCAAAGTGAGTGTTCCTTCGTACAATGATCGCCCGATGATACAGCCTGCAACGCCGGTCCCGGCCAGCCGCTCGACATCCTCAACAGACGTCACGCCGCCGGAGGCGATCACCGGTACGTCCACCGCATTTTTCATTTCGGACATGGCGCCAACATTTGGCCCGGCCATCATGCCGTCTTTGGCGATGTCTGTGTAAATGATCGCGGCGATCGGTTCGTCAACCAGCGACGCCGCCAACTCGACGGCCGCCACCCGGCTCACCTCCAACCAACCGTCCGTGGCCACGAAGCCATCTTTCGCATCTATCCCAACCGCAAGTCTCTCGGGAAACTTGCGGCACATTTCGCGAAACCAGTCTGGGTCTTTCAGGGCCTTGGTTCCAATTACCAGCCGCCTGAGCCCCAGGCCGAGCATCCGGTCGATCGTTTCTTCGTCGCGTATTCCGCCGCCCAATTCGCAGGGAACGTCCACAGCCGCCAGAATCGCCTCGACGGCGTCGCGATTGACGGATTGACCGTCCCGTGCGCCGTCCAAGTCGACCAAGTGCAGATACTCCGCCCCGTCCGAGACCCACCGGCGGGCCATAGCAGCCGGATCTCTGCCGAATACCGTCTCGCGCTCATAGTCACCCTGCCGGAGGCGGACGCAGTTTCCCCCGCGAAGGTCAATGGCAGGCCAAACTTGCATCAAGCACGATCCCCCCGACGGTTCTGGCGTGGCACTCGGTCCAAACAACGCAATATGCCAGAGTCCGCCCTGGCCGGCAAGTGTCTACCCCCCCTAGTGACCACTGGCTCTTTCGACAGCCCTTTGGCCAAGCTATTCCCGCTTCGAGGTCCCGTCCGGCAGACGGGACCTACTGGGATCAGCCGTTTTTTCTCGCCTGCCAGCGGCACAGGCGCAATTGGCAAGAGCGGAGTTTTCCCATACAACGTGGTCAGGGTGCATAATCAGGTTTAGAGGGAGTACGGCCAATGCCAGAAGAACCTATTTCCCCAAGCGAAGCCCTGGAGCCAAGTTGGCGACCGCTGGGCTCGCTTCAGCGGCGAGTTGCCGGCGTGTTGATCGAAAAGGCAAAGACCACGCCGGATGCCTACCCAATGAGCCTCAATGCGCTGACGAGCGGCTCTAATCAGAAAAGTAACCGCTCGCCGCAGATGAACGTCGCTCCGACCGATGTGGAACAGTCGCTGGACGAACTCCGCGAGATGGGCGCCGTGACCGAAATCCAAGGTAGCGGACGCGTCGTCAAGTATCGCCATCGCATGTACGACTGGCTCGGCGTGGACAAAACCGAATTGGCAGTCATGGCGGAGTTGTTGCTCCGCGGCGAACAGACCGTGGGTGAACTGCGAGCCCGAGCTTCGCGCATGGAGCGGATCTCGGGGATGGAGGAATTGAGGCCA
>JADHUC010000065.1 GCA_016784735.1 Pirellulaceae bacterium
TGATCATCAAACATCGCGGAACGACCAACCGGCGACTCGGCGAACTTAGCCCGATCCAACAAAAACTGCTCCGACTGATGGGCATTCCTCCGGGGGCTCTACAAACCTTCAAACGACGGTGCGGAACGTGAGGAATACGACGAACTGTGCTCACAAGAATTCGTCATCTGCGAAATCGAAATCGTCTCACTTCTTCGAGGACACAAGAAGCAGCGAGTCCAAATCCGTAACATCCTGGCCGAACTTCAGCGGGCCTTCGCAGCTGGCACCAATGGCACGCTCTTTGAGCACGAAGAAATTCGAGGTTCGTGCCGTGCGGTGATTCGTGTCACGGGAGCGATGTTTAAGCGGCTGGTTGAAGAACAGAATTGGCAGACAAAGATTAGCTGGTTCGAACCGAAGCCAAAGTTCCAGACTTTTCATTCCGTCTGGCATGACTTCAATGTTGGGGAACTCGGCGAATTCCATCCGCCGGACGAATCCGCGCCGGTTGTGTGTGTCATGGACACGGGCGTCACTGCCGGAAATCCGTTTCTGGAACCCGTCACAAGAGACGACCTGCTTCACTCGTTCCTGAGAAAGGCACCGGAAAACCCCTTTGATGAATTTGGTCACGGGTCTGGTGTCGCATCACTTGTTGGCTACTACGCAGTCAATCTCGAAAAAGGAGCCGCGAACAGCGCGAATGTCTGGGTAGCCGGTGCACGTGTGCTTGACGAAAATAACGAACTCGAAGACGAACGACTGTTTTCAGCAGTAATTCGCGAAGTCGTCGGAATGTTCGTGCCAAAGGGCGTGCGGATCTTCGTGCTCGCCATCGGCGATGCCGGAAAGAAGTGGAACCCGGCAACGAAACGGACGATTCCGAGGAAATCATGGGTGGCTCGCACGCTCGACCACCTATCGCGACAACACGATATTGTGTTTGTGACATGCACTGGTAACCTCGACCGCTCGTCCGTTCGATGTTTCCTTGACGAGGGGATCTCGTATCCGGAGTATCTTGTAGACGAAGACTCGCGAATCCTTGACCCAGGGCAAGCCGCACTCGCCTTGACCGTTGGCTCCATCGCTCCGGGAACTCTGGTGGTTTCTTCGCCGGGGACAGCAATCGCATCGGCTCATCAGCCGTCTCCCTTTACTCGTTCTGGTCCCGGAATTAGAAACGAAATCAAACCAGAGCTTGTCGAATACGGCGGCAATCTTATTCGGGACGCGAGTGGGGACTGGGTGACGGAGAATCCTGGAACAAACGTCGTTATGGCGAGCCATCAGCTTTCGCCCGCCGTCTGCCACGACCAGGGAACGAGTTATGCTGCGCCGCGTGCGGCCTACAAACTGGCCCAAGTGCTGGGCGACCTCGAAGACCTAGATGTCGGATCAGTCTCATCGGCTCTACTGAAGGCATTTTTGGTCAACTCCGCAACTTACCGGGGCGATAATGATGCACTTCAGCACGTGCAGAACCGCCTCGACAAACAGAGACAATGGCTCAACGTGCTTGGTTATGGATTTCCGGACCACGTTCGGGCAACTTACTGCGACGATTACTCGACGATCCTCTACTATCAAGGAGAAATTACGCCGAATGACGTCGCCTTTTTTGACGTTCCTATTCCCGATTCACTTCGCGATTCAGGGTCAACAAAGCGACTTACAGTCACAGTCGTTCACACGCCTGAAGTGCAACGTTGGGGCTTGGAACGATACACGGGAACCGATCTCAAGTGGCGAATGTTCCGTGGTAACGTACGCCAGGACGATGTAATCGCCGCCATGGCAACCGACGAAGAGGCGACAAACGAAAACGACCCGGAGTCTGACGATATTGAACTTCCGAACGAACTCAAGTTTTTACACAAGATTAACCGCCGTTCCCGCGGCGTCGTCCAGCACGATATTCACGAATGGACGCAGCACCGGGAAGGTTACAGCGACAGTTATTACACTCTGGCAATCGCTGCCTATGAACGTTGGAGTCGTAAGAATCCGGCCAACGTGCCGATCGCCGTGGTCATCCGGCTTGAGGATCTTGGGCGTGTCGCCAAGGTTTACGCAGATGTTTCACGGATCTTGGCCGAACTGCAGATCGAATCTGAGGCTCGTCAGTAGACTTCAGCGCGCAAGAAGGGTCGTTTGCCAGCCAGTCAGTTCTCTTTGGTTGAGCTGGAGAAGCTGTTTGGGCGGCCGGGAGGGCGTAACGTGCTTTCCAGGCGGAGTTTCTTGACGATCTGGGGCGACCAGCGGTCGTGGCCTAAAGGAGAGCCTCACTGGGCGCACCGTTTCAGGGCGGCGTGTTGACATGGTCCACCCGACCGGGCCAGCCGCTCAGCAGCAATCGCTACTTCGCCGCATTGTACTTCCAGCGATGCAGTCCGCACCGCGGCCTCGAAAGCAAGAGAAGGCATGCCGAACTGGTAAGCCCACCAAGGCGACGCCGCACTGCAGCACGTGCCGCGAAGATGGCCATTATGGCCTAAGCAAGAGTATGCGGTTACCCCAAGGGCCTGGGAAGTCGCCCCAGATCGTTGACGTAACCGGTTCGGTCTCTCAGTGTGTTCAACCTTCGCAGATCCGCCGGGTGCAGCTTCGTCGTCGAACGTCGCCAACAGGTACGTCGCCTGGTCCGGTCCCGCGTAGGGCCGCCAGAAATCGACCTCGGTTGCCTCAAGCGAGACACCAAGCAGCAGCAGAATGGTGGCTGTGATCACGAGGCGTATAATTCGTCCAGACTTCATGGCGACGGTCCGCAATGGGAGAAGCGGTACCCGAGCACGAAGTCGTAACGGGCGCTAAGAATCGTGTCTACGATCGAGAGCGTATTAGGAGGTAGGACCAATTTCGTACAAGACTCATACCAGATCAACGAGTACCGGCCCTTCGAAATCCTCCGTGTCCTCTGCGCCTCCGTGGTGCTTTCAACGAACCTATGACAACACGGAGACGCAGAGAGCGCGGAGGAGGCTCACCGCGATCATCGAAGCAAGTATCAGTATACGTGTGAAACGGCACGAGAAGTCTCGTGAAAACCTCCTGAACTCTCGTGAAAATCAGACCACGGACAGACTCGAACTCACATTCCGCACTTCGGGCTCAGGCATTTTTCCATTTTCCACGCGTGACTTTCGGAGCTTGAGTTCCGTGAATCTGCGGCCGATCGTGCAGGAGTACGTGGGCTCATTCTGCTCAGCCTTCCGGTCGCTGATCGAAACCATCGATCTCAATGCCGCAGTCTATGAGACTGCTCTGATGTGAGCGGGCCTCGGGACGCGACGCCACTGCGTGTGGCCGAATGCCGTCCGGTCTTCACGCGACTTGATATTGCGGTCATTCTTTGCTTCTGCGTTTGTTTCCGACAAGTGTCTACCATTAAGGTCTTCCATGTTTTTCCGCTGTTTGCGGCGGCTGCCAGATAGCGGCTTCGCGCGAAATACAAACAACAATTTTTTTGGGCGTTCGCAGGCCCCGCAAAAACCACGATCTGGCGTCGCGTATCCGCGCATTTCAGGTGAGCAACTTTTTTCGCCTGAGACGAGGCTTTGACAACGGCTATCACAAATTGACGTGGAATATTTTTTCCCTTGCTTTCTTTATTCAGTGGACATTCACTTGTTGCGGGGACGTTAACCGCGGCGTAGCGAGTGCGACGCCGGCGTCGCCAAACATGTTCGTATCCACGTATCGAAAGCAAGACTACGATGAAAATTCAGAACGGATTGCAGAAGGATTCGTCCCTTGCCAAGTTCGTCGTGAGAGCTCACCCCATCATCGAGCACTTTATCGAAATGCTGCGCATCCGCGAGATCATCGGCACTTACGTCCGAACGGATAAACGCATGAAGCTTGACGATGGCAAAGCTCTCACCCTCTTGATTCATAACATTCTTACGACGCCCAATCCTCTTTACGAAATGGAAGATTGGCTCAAGCCGTTGGACGCGGAAAAGGTGGGGCTCAGACCCGAAGAAACAAAATGGATCCAGGACGACAGGATCGGCCGGGCTCTTGCCAGGTTCTATGACTCCCGGCATAAGGATGTGTTCTTTCGGTTGGCTCTTAGGGCCATCAAAGTCTTCGATCTTGACTGCAGACGAATTCACCATGATACCACTTCGGTCACCTTCGTCGGGAAGTATGGGGGCTGGAGCGCCAGGGAGCAACTCGCCTTCGGCAAGAACAAGGACCATCGCCCGGACTTAAAGCAACTCGTCTTGGGTCTGAACGTCACCGCCGATGGCGCAGTGCCGATCTCGCACCGGATCTACGATGGCAATCAGACCGACGACCGGATCCATCCCGCAAACCACCAAGCACTGCAAAAGCTTCTGGGGCGAGCAGACTTCATCTATGTCGCAGACTGCAAACTCGCCACGAAGGAAAACCTTCAAAAAATCGCCGCCTGGCATGGTCGCTTTGTAAGTGTGATGCCCAGGTCGTGGAAGGAGGACGAGCAATTCCGCAATCGAGTCAGACGGGGGAAGATCAGGTGGAAACACATTTTATCCCGGGAGAATCATCGCAAACCAGATTCGAAACTTGATCGCTACTATGTGGCCGAAGGGGATCACGAAACGTCTTCCGGTTATCGTTTGCATTGGATCCGCAGCACGCAAAAGGCGGAGCAGGATGCAGAAACTCGCGCGAGACGAATTCAACGAGTCTTAGACGAGTTGAGAGGAATCCAGACCAAGGTCAATACCTATAACCTCAAACAACGAAAACAGATCGCAGAACGGGTCGAGAGCATTCTCAAGGACGAACACTGCCAGAGGGTGATCACCTGCGAGATTCACGCGGCGCGAGAATACGAGCGTATCTATCAACAGAAGGGACGTCCTACCAAACACAGCCCCTATAAGATCTCCTGGAAACAGGTCTTTTCCATCTCATTCAGCGTCGACAAGGATGCCCTGAGCGAGGAAGAAAAGACCGATGGCGTATTCCCGCTGATTACCAACCTCGATTGGAAGACATACTCCGCGAAGAAGGCCCTCGAAATCTACAAGTTCCAGCCGTTTCTTGAGAAGCGACATTCCCAGATAAAGACCTATCAGGAGATCGCCCCCGTTTACCTAAAAAAGGCCGAACGCGTCGTTGCCTTTCTCCACATTCATGTCATGGCACTCATGGTGGCTTCGCTTATCGAACGAAAACTCCGCTTGGCGATGCGCAGGAAGGGAATCACGTCTCTGCCGATCTATCCGGAAAATCGTGCATGTGCGTCTCCCACCATCTTCGACATCGTCAGACTCTTCAAAGACGTCGAGAGATACGAAGTCGTGGCGGGCGATGATACAATGGTTTTTCCCGCTGAACTGACAAACACTCAGAAGCAGGTGCTCAATCTGTTGGGTGTACCAATCGCTGGCTATCAATAGACCAAGTGCCCAGACACACTCGAAAAACCAAAACTACCGTTCCCCGATGTGCGGAATGTGAGCTCGAAAGTCCATCCTACAAAGATCCTCCCACGGCCTGCCGATGTTACCGAGATCCCGGCGATCCCGAGCGTGAAACTTCGCATGTCGGCCGGCTGGCGTTATGGCACGTAGTGTCCGTGTTCCCATGCCCCGACGTCGAAGCGACCTGGGCTGCGGTGGCTGCCGAACGTTATCAAGCCTCCGGGAACGGATGGGCGCGGCTTTCCGTCGGCGTCGCGGCAGATGCCCAGAATCGGACAGGCCATCTCTAGCGTCGGCGATCCCAACGCACACGACAAGAGATTGGCCACAACTTCAACTTGGTCCAGGCCCTTTTCACGAAGGGCGGCAGCCATGGATTCGGTGACCAGTTTGCCTCGATACGGTTCGGCGGCACCTGCCGCTGTCCGGCTGACGAAGTACTCAACTGCCTCTTCCGGCGGAAGCTGCACGCGCTGGCCGATGGGACAAGGATCTTGTGCGTCTTGGGGGAGGCGAACGTAGACGCCCAAACCGCGTGGATTCTGGTAGAAGGATCCCAGCGGCATCCGCTGTGGCGGCAGGTTGACGCGGTGAAGGTCGACTTGTGCGCGACTTCCATCACGGCGGCGATAGTCGACGCGCGCCGTGTACCAATAGGCTCGTGCGGCAAGGGCATGCGCGGTGGGCTCGACGCCGAAGAAATAGACACCGCGAACCGCTTCTCCGTATGGCTTCCAGTTTTGGGGTACATCGAGGATGTACGTGCCGCCTTCGCGATGCGGATCCGCATTGGCTCCGAGCGGGCCAACATTGTAATGGGGTGTGATGTTGCTGACCGAGATCGCCCACTCGCGCACTCGCCAACGTCCGTTCGGATCGCGGCCTTTCTGATAGATCAGGGGTGCGATACGCGAGTTGCCGTCGAAGCCGACGGACCGTTGCCAGTCGGTCAGGTTGCCGGCGGTCGCCTCACCACGCCGGGCGCGAAAGTCGAAGGGCAAGGAAGAACGCGAGTAGACACCGTAGTCAATCCAAAGCGGCCCCGGCGCGGCGGGACTTCGCACAACAACGTGTTCCTTCTCTGCCTGTAACATATTGTTCAGCACCAACGCACTTTGAACATGTTCACCCAGTGACAGGCCGTCAGTGGACGCCCGAAAGACGCTGTTGTGGAAGACACGCACATCGGACCCACCAGTTACTTCCATACCCTGGGCCGGGCGATCCGCCATATTATTGACGAGCATTACGCGCTCGCCTGCAACGCGGAAGGCGCATGCGTCATTTCCTTCTGCCGTATCGACCCAGTTGCCATCCAGAACGATGTCCGAGGCGGGGCCAGAGATGTCGAAACCGCAGCGAGTGCAGCCGTGATGCCGATTCTGCAACAAGTGAAGCCCCGCCACGGGGCCGACGGTGCGGAAACCGATGGGGTTGTCATAGCTGGCCGACCAACGCACGTCGGTGAGCGACCCGGCCAATTCGAAACCGCACTTGCCGCCGGTCACCTGGCACTCGTAAATCGTGTTCTCTCTGCCCGTGGCGCGGAGGCCCACCGCGGAGCTTCCGTCGACGAATAAGTACTCCACAACACAGTCGCGTGTGTTGCGCAATTCGACGGCGGCCTGCGCTTGCCAGTTGTGCACTCGGAGACCCGCGACGCGAACGTGCGCGCAGTCGTCCAGAAGGACAGCGGGCTGATCGCCCAGCCCCGATGCCTCGATGATGCTTGATCCGCCGTGAGGAAACTTCTCAGGCGTTTCGTACGGTGGGTTCTGCGCCACGATGTGCAGGAAATCGCGCGGCGTGCCGGACCGATGGACAATCAGTCGCTCGGTATAGGTGCCGGGCAAGAGCACCAGCAGATCGCCGGGCCGCATTTGTGCCAACCCATGGGCAAACGTCGCAAACGGTTTCGACCGGTCACCGCGGCCGGGGGCATCTTGTCCATCGGGAGCCACGTAGTACGTTTGCGCTCCCGGCAGCGGATTCTGATGGGCGCCCAGCGTGGGCCGATCTCCACGCGCCTGGCCGGTGATGTCCAGTGCGTTGCCTTTGTACGTAAAACGCTGATTGCCGTTGCGCTGGTCCGGGTCGAACAAAAAGTCGCCGACCTGCGTGTCGACGACTCGGCCCGCCCCCAGCAAAGGAGAATCAGGCAGGGGACGAAAATCAAATCGCAGCGGATTGGCGACCAGATGAAAGTACGAAGCTGGTGTCATGCCGTGCTTTTCATATCCCGTTTTGTTCGAGAATTCTCGCAACGAAATCCCTTCTGGACTGCTAGTCGTACTCCAAACGATCTGTTTTCCCCAGTGGATCAGTGCAGACAGAGGACCGGGAACGGCGTGCAGGTCTTTCCAGTAGCAGTTGTAGTCGATCGTTGAATGCGATGCGTCTTCGTGCTCGCTTTGGAGTAGATAGTCGTTGCCATGATGCGGATTGCCGACTATGTCGGAAGCTTGGTGGGAACGCAAATCAAGAAACACGTTGTTAACGCTTGCCAGATGGTAGACCGAGCGCGAGTGCAACACCGTTTCGAACTGGTCGCCTTTGCGAAGATCGGGAAAATGGCCCGTGCGAACGCGGAATCCCAAGCCCATGGCGCGGGAGGCAGGGATCGCGGCGCCCGGCACCAATTCCGTTTCGTACGGTTGGATATCGCCTTGCGATGCCGTCACGCGTACCAGTGGCGGCTGGTCGCCTGCCCGGCCGACGAATACGCGGGGGTCCGTCGGCGCGGTGGGCAGACGAAATCGAGGGCGGCCAGCGGACAACATCTGCGCCGTCACGGTCAGAGCGATCTGCCGACGACCGCTTGCGTCGCGGTAGCGGACTTCGAAAGCGTCCCCGGCATGTACCGGTTCCAGGATCTCTAATTCGGTTTTCGACAAGAAACGATGCGGAAGGGACAGGCGCCCCGGGCGGAGGACGGTCAACGTGTACACCATGTCGCGGCGGACTTGTTTCGTTTGTGTGATCCGCAATTGACCTTCGTCGAGTTGTCCAAACCACAGCCAAGGGATCGGCCCTTGGGCCTGAACGGGAAAACTCGGGCCGTAAGTGGGTTGGCCCTGGCCGGGGATGTTGGTCCGCTGCGGCTCGCTGTCAAACCAGATGCCTCCGCCGCGGAACGTGGTGTTGTTGAAGACGTGGCCGCGGTCCGAACCGCGGAACGTGACGAAGCTCCCCTTGTCGGTGGCGAAAAGGTTGTTGCGGACGATCAGATTCTCCGAGACTTCGACGTCCACGCCTCCCCGGCCGGCAAACACGCAGTTCTGCACCACGTTGTTGAAACAATATTGATCCCACCAGGGCCCCATGACGCCACCCATGGCCGATAGGAAATAGCTGTTCTCCCAGATGTGGTGATTGGCGAAGGGGATGTTCTTGGTGGGGCTGTCGTTGTAGTCGAACAGAAAGGAGTTACTCACGTCGAAAGTACAATGATCCACATGCAGTTCGGGGCGCTGGATGCGGTCCGCTGTGTGACGCACATTGCCGGAAATCTCGCCTCCCAACCCCATCTCACTGTTGCACCAACGAAACAGACAGTCGCGGACGATGCTGCCGGGCGCGGCGGCAAAGGGTCTGCCCGTGTTGAACCCGGCATAGACGTCCTCGATCACCTCGGCCGTCACTCCCAGCCCCGTACCCCAGCCATATTGCTTCTGGTGCCCGTAGCTGTTGCCACCCACGACATATACGCCTCGCAGCAGATGAATCGGGTCCGAGCGGCCGCCACTGAACGCGAGGACTTCAGGCCGCTCGCCGTGCGGGCCGCAGACATGAAGGCTGTGATCGGCGGCATCGTAGCAGTACGTGCCCGGCAGCAGATCATTGCGATCGGCGACCTGTCGCAAGGTCACGGCAGATCGCTGTTCCGTCGTGCGGTCAGGCTTGTCGGCCGAAGCGATCAGAAACGCGTACCGCGATGGGAATCCGACGGGTGTGCTCGGCAGGACGAATCGCCGATCCGGCCCGATGTCTTTCGAGCGGACTTGGTGTTTGCGTGGCTGCGGCGACTCGGGCGATCCTTCGAAGTAATTGAATGTCAGTATCTTTTCAGTGATCTGACCGGTCGGGTCACCAACATCCAGGCGGACGTCGTCCAGCAGACGAAGTGTACGACCTTGGGCATCCGCAAGATCGGTCTCGAACCCCTGGCTCCAAACCACCGGGCCGTCGTGATACCACAGCGGCTTCGATCGGTCGCGGCCGAAATCCATTTCCGTCTGATAGACTTTGACCGCCGGCCAGTCGTCCCGTAGCAATCCGGCTTCCTCCCAATCGAGAAAGGTGGCGTTGTTCCCCGTGGGTCCGGCCACATAGTTCATCGAATTGCAGGCGGCTTCGATCGAATGCTTCCGCGGATCCGCTCCATGAGGCAACCAGGCGTACAAACAGTCGTCCACGACCGTAAACTTCCAGGGATCTTCCTGATCGGGATCTACGTCGGCGGGCATTCGCATTAGCAGTTGCGGAACGTTTTCGCCAAGAGGGATAAGAAACCCGAAGTCCCAGGCCGACCGTGCCGTCGCGGCGGTCGCTTCGGGCGTGCGTGCTGCGTCCATGGTTCGATAACGGCTCAACATGGCCACGCCCGGCGCATTGACTCCAGGCGAATGCTTCGCGTCAACCGCTTTACGCCAGATCGCTTCCACGCGGGCATTGAAAAACGTAACCCGCAATCCCGAACGATTCGGATTCTCACCAAGTGCAAGCCGCACCTCGATGTAGTCTTGGTACGGGTTGTCCAGCGCGGCGGCAAGTGCGGCGTCGCCGGTTTGATACTGCCGTTGCAGCCAACCGCCGATGGCGAGCGACGGGCGCGCGATGCGGGCTTCGTGTCGCTGGAGAGGCTCCTGGCCGTCCGGCTGTGTCACTTCCCAGGCGGGAAGTGCGAAGGGACGTACCCACCAAACGGAATGCTCGTCGGCTTGCACTTGTCGCCAACCGTCTTTCAATACGCGTGTTTCCTGTTTTCCGAATCGCGATACGACGGCCGAATCGAGCCGCCAAAGCCGATCGCCGTTCGGATAGGAATGCTCAACGTGCCACAGGGTTTCGGGACGACGGACAAATTTCGAAACGAAACCGACATCGCGTCCGTTGATACGATGCATCATCTCCGGCCGTGAATTTTGGCCATCCGGAATGCATGGGCTGTCCTTCAGCGAATCCATTCCCACGGACCCACTGACTACGAAGTCACGGCGTCCCACCATGAACGAACCGGGGCGCAGGTGCGACAACTCACGTCCCCACGCACTGAACGTGCCAATCGGGAACTCTTCCAACCCGAGCACACCGCCCGCCAACTGCAGCGACACTCCGTCGGCTAAGACCTGCGGCGTGTCGCGGTCCAGCATCAAGAACCGAATGGGGCGAAACGGTTCCGTCAACTGATTGCGATTCCTGGCCAACGCGGTGTTGTCGGCCTCAGATCCGCCGATACGTGAATTTCCGTAGAAGTCCTGCATCCACGCGTTTGCACGGCAGTTGTAGCCGAGGAACGTGTGCCAATCGCGGATCCGATGCAGCCCGGCTTCGTCCACTCGCTCCCAGCGGTTCGGTTCGATGAACTCCGAGGGACTGAAGGCGGGGCGATGGCCGGGAAAGCCGCTAATCACGGACTCGGGGCCCAGCGAATAGCTGGTTTGCATGGCGGTGTGGCGATAGATCGAGTCTTTGACGTAGATCCGACTTCCCCACCGCGCGAACGCTATCGCTTTGGCCAGCGTCGCGAACGGGCTCTCCGATGTGCCCAGCCCTCGGTCGCGTCCGCGTTCGTCCAGCGGGACGTTGCCGTCCACGATCGTAGCCCGGCCCGTGTCGATATCCTCCCACCATTCGGCCGGCGCGGCGTACGGGCCAATGTCGGGATGGCGGACGTTGCGAGGTTGGCCGTCGATGTCCGTCGACACTTCGGCCGACAGGTCGCAACCGCGTCCCACCGCCGGACTCGTGAACCGCGGCCGGAAGTCCTCTTGCTGAAAGTCGCGGAACAAGTCTTCGTACGATCGCGCGTAGGTGTTGATCCCGGAGAACCGCTGAAGGATGTCCAGCGATTGCGAATGCTCGTCGAAGCGAGAAGACCACCGGTCGTCGTCGAGTGACAGAATGACCTGCCCGGCAAAGCGAAGCCGAAGGCCAAATGGATTGCTCGCCGTCAGCTCGCTCAGATCGACACCCTGGGCAAAGGGCAAACCTCGCAATAGCTTGTCCTTGCCCGGATGGCGGAAGTAGACGTTGTGGTCGATCGTCACCTCACCACCATCCACACTGATTTCCACGTCGTTGTCGTCCAGCAGCGATGGGGAGTAGTTGTTGACCAGGATGTTATTGACGACCTTCGCGGACGTGCAGCCATCGAGGATCAAACCGCCGCCGTTGTCGTACACCAGGTTGTGATAAAAGCGAAGCGTTGTGCTGGGATTCGCGGTCAGAGCCGGACCGCGATTGTGCAACAACAGCGAGTTGGCGACGCGGGCTTCTCCCTTGACCCGTATTCCACCTTCACCACAGGCAAGCACTCGGATACCGTCCAGACGAATCTGCCCGTCCAGAAGGATTCCACACCCTTCACAGGCCGCGACCTCGCCGCCGCGAATTTCGATCTCGCGACCGCGAATACGGACGCCTGTGCCCGCCCCGCCTGTCACCCGACAGTTGCGAATCCGCACGTTTTCGCCTTCGACGGCAAGGCAGGCTTCGTCCGAGTGGCCCTCGCCCGCTTTGGGTTTGATTGCCAAACCCTCCAGCACTAGATGGCGCGCGTCCTCGAATGCAATCCGTCCTCGAATCGTTGCGGCACCTGCCCGCGCCGTCCGTGCCTGGACAACGATGGGTCGCTCGGTAGTGCCATGAATGCCTTTCAGGTTGATGTCCCCAGCGATGGGACCGGCAGCACCATCAATCGAGATGGTGGTCCCCGGTTCAACGCCTTTGGCAAATGCCGCTTCGAGAGAACCGAATGGTCGTTCCAAGGAGCCGTCCCCGCCTTGTTTGCCAGTCGCACTGACGTGAACGAGCGATGGTGTACTGACCTCCTGCGCTTTGCACCTCGATATCTCTGCGGGTCCAAGCCCGGGCAATACGCCCCCCAGCGTCGCGATAAGTAACATCCACCAAATTCCGGTTTTCATCGGGTCCATCTCCAGGTGTTTGTGTTTAGACCGGCCGGTCATCTCACTCGTTGAGCTGAGTCTCCACTATAATACTGTTGACAACGCAAGGACATCGGATCGCCGCGGTTCCCCGCTGCGGCACGAATGACGGCCCCAATTGGCCGATGAGGCGGCGCGTCACCGCGAGGTTTGCCGGGAGGATCCCGACAGACGGAGCTTGCACGGGCAACTTGAAGGAAAGGATCGCAGACGATGTGGATTCGCTTGGCATTGATAGCGTCGATTTCGCTGACCGCCCAATTGACCTTTGCTCAGACGACCGGCAGCGGTGGGCCGCCCACCTGTCACCTCGTCAGCAGCATCGACGTGAAGGACTTCGGCGCGGAGACGTTGAGGATCGGCGACCTGAACGGCGACGGTGCACCGGATTTGCTGTTGGTGCAGAGTGTGTACGGGACCCGCGAAATTACTTGCCTGACGGCCATGAACATCTTTGGCGAGGTCTTCTGGCAAACAGGGAAGCCGTCGGCCGAGAACGGCCGAATCTACAGCGACCTGCCTGTCCAGGTCTACGACTGGGACGCCGACGGCCGAAACGAGGTGCTCTACGTCCGCCAAGCCCGCTATGCCGAGCCGCCCTATCGCGGCGGAGTGCGGGAAAGGGCCAGCCGTTATGAAGGCAGCGCCACCATGGTCATTCTGGATGGGAGCACGGGCAAGGAGGAGGGCACGCTGGCCTTGCCGGCTGCTGCCGACGACTGTTTCCTGTTCGCTGATCTGACGGGCCGTGGCCGGCGAGAGGACTTGGTGGTCAAAGATCGCTACTGGAACATGTGGGGTGTGGATCACGGCGGGAGCGTGCTTTGGCACTGGTCGGGCTCCCCAGGGCATTTCCCCGCAGTGGCCGACGTCGACGCCGACGGCAAAGAAGAGGTTTTTGTTGGTTTCGCCCTGATCGACGACGACGGCCGCGTGATCTTTGAAAAGGACGCCCAAGGGACGCATCAGGACGCCTGCTACATCGTGCGGCCGGCCGACGGCAAGTGGCGACTCTTATTCGGAAATGGCGGCATCCATTGCCTGACTTCCGACGGCAGCCGACTATGGCACCATCCCCTCGGCGAAGCGCAGCACGTGGTGGCCGGCCGGTTCCGAACGGATTCGGAGATGCAGTTCGCCGTCGTGGACCGCACTCCGATTCCGACCCACCGCAGGGACAGCAACGCCTGGGCGATCCTTTACCTTTACGATCTCGACGGCCGGGAGATCTGGCGCCGGCGGCAAGAGAAGGGCGCATGGTGCATCGCCACGCTCAGGATCAACTGGTTCGGGCAGGACAAGGCCCACGGCGTGTTCGTCTATGGCCACGGTGCCGGCCGCCCGGCCGTCATCTACGACGGCGACGGCGGGATCGTCGAGACTTTCCCGATGGCTTACTCGCCCGATGTGGCCCCGGCCGATCGCCCTGACGCCTTCTACGCGTTTGCGGCGGACGTGTGGGGCGACTCGCGCGACGAGGCGATCCTGTTCAACGGCCGCGGGTTGTGCATCTACGCGAACGCCCGCCCCGCGGCAATCCCGACCTTGTACAACGAGACTCTCTATCCGGGCATGTGACGTCCGGTCAACTTGTACACGCCCTTTCCAGTCGTCCGTCCGAAAGGACGTTCGTCTCGATGTCCACGTCGAAGGTAATCTCATGCACCAATCGACCATCGGATACATAGGACTTGGCTTCGCTCAAAATGTCAGTCGCTTGACAAAAACGATCGCTTCGCAGGATACTCCGGCATACTCTGGAGGAACAATCCATGGCGCTAAAGCTCAGGTTCCAGTCCGTGTTCCTACTGGTGCTGGCTGCCACGTCGGCTGGTGCTGGGGCCGTTGAGGTCGAGACGAGATTGACCTCCATGCCTGGAAGAACGCAGAATTCATCAGGAATAGAGACGCTGCTGCTCAACCGCGTGGCAAACGAACATCGCATGTGATCCGTGATGCCAGCCATGTCGAGATGAGGTTTCAATTCGGAGCAGAACTCTATCAGTCCAGAATCCCCATCGAACCGGGACCGCTGATTGCGTGCTGCGTCTGGAGCACCCCTGGCCCAGTCATGGCTATCCGGTGAATGAATGTGAAGAGCCACTCGCCGAAACCGGGCGGTTCTCTTGCGCAGAAGATCGAAGTTGGCCAGTAGCGAGTCATACATTGGTGCTCTCCCTGACATACTGTTGCCCGTAAGACTCATCATATTACAGCTTCCATCCTTGTGGAGCCATCCAGCAAATGATGAGCGACCGCCTTGCTGTCCGACCCGAACCGAGTCAGCCTGATTCCAGACTCGTCGTAGACGTCGATGAGTTATTTGACTCTGCTCGCGATTTGTTCTTGTTTCACGTGAGATCAATCGCGTTGGCGTCGTGGAACGGACCATGAACATTCAAGATGGACTGTTGTATGCATGCGGCCAACACACGCGTTTGCTACCTTGGCTTATATATTCCATAACCAAATGCAGACGCCTCGATGTGCTGAAGTATCTTGTGGTGGGAGGTTGTTCGTCTGGTGCCGATGGCTGTTGCCTCTTCGTTTGGTTTCGCTGGCCAGCGGCAGGAGGAAGCCGCGAAGCCGGGTGGTCGTATAGTCTGGCGTTTTGCATCGTAGCCCGAGGCGTGAGCGAGGACCGAACGCTTTGCCTCCCTAACGCTTCGGGTTACGATGTGTTCGCCGCAGATATTTGGCTTTCCCAAACTGTACCATTACCCGATGCCGCTTGCCCCGGCCCCGGGAGTGGAAGACAATGATCCGCGTGACGTTCTGTTCGCTACTGTGGTCGGCATCCCTGCGGCAATTCGGGCGTACGACCTTATCACCTTGTGAAGGAGCCAGGCATGCGATCTTTCCCTTTGTTTCTCAGTGGTTTCTCCGTTGCTCTTCTGTTGGCGGCGAACTCGGTTCGGGCCGACGAGCCCGACGACGGATTTGTGACTATCTTTGACGGTAAGACACTCGATGGCTGGCACGTCAGTAGCCAAACGGGCCACGGAAGCGGTGGCCGGTGGGTGGTCGAGGACGGTGCTATCGTCGGTAGCCAGGACAAGCCGGGTAACGGTGGCATCATCATCACCGACAAGAACTTCGGCGACTTCGAGGTGATCGTGGAGATGAAGAACGACTACGGTCCCGACAGCGGCTTGTTCCTGCGTAGTACCGAACGCGGCCAGGCCTACCAAGCGCTGATTGACTACCACGGCGGCGGGAGCCTGATGGGTATTTACGGCGAAGGCCTCTCGGGCGGCATCCACGTGCGTAACTTCGACCTCGGCAGCAAACCGAGCGAAATCCGGCCGCACGACTGCGACTTCCCGCTGCCCGTGTCGCCGGAGGATTGGCCCGACTTCTGGAAACATGGCCAGTGGAACGAGTTTCGCGCGAAAATTGTCGGCAACCCGCCCACGATTACCACCTGGATCAACGGCAAGAAGTTCATGGAATGGACCGACAAAGAGAAGCGTCATCCGGACAAAGGCGGTATCGCATTGCAGGTCCACGGCGGCGGCGATTTCACCAGACAATTCGTACGCTATCGCAAGATCCGCGTGAAAGAACTCGACTGAGACGGGTCATCGAGATCAACTGCCAACGGTAACCGAACAGAACGCAAAGGGCGGATACAGTGAGCAAGATGTTGCGACTGCCGTTGACCGACGCGATACTGCAGGTTTACGTTCCAAACGCAGACAGCGCGAACCCCGTGCCGCTGGTCGGCTTCGACCTGCGAGAGCCCTCGCATACCAGCGACATTCCGCCGTGATGCCGAACGCCGCAACCTACTCGACCAAACCATTAGCACAGGAGCAACCGCATGCCACTGCAACTCGTCTACAGCACGGATAACTGGCGACCGGAATGGTGGAGTGCCGAGCAGTGTTTCGCACGTACGCGCGAACTGGGCGGCAAGTATGTCGAACTGACCACGGCCACGGGCTACAACCTGCTGGAGGGCCTCGGGTTTTCGCCCTACGTATCGATCGATCACGATCCGTACATCATTCGCGACCTGCTGGCGAAGTATGACTTGGAACTGGTGTCGATCGATGCCGATTGGCCCATCTGGAGCCACAACTGCATCGACGTCCTGAACAAGACCATCGTGTGGGCCGATATGCTCGGTTGCCGCACGATCATCACCACCGACAGCGACCAATACCCCGAGGGCCGCACGGACGAGGAGTGGTGCGATATCATCAAATACCACTTCTCCTGTGTCCTGCCCGTCGCGGAACGGCACAACGTCAGCATCGCTTTGGAACCGCACGGCCGCTTGACGACGCAGCCGGAAGTCATGTTGCGGTTGGTCACACAGAACAACACCCCGCTGA
Organism: Pirellulaceae bacterium; assembly: GCA_016784735.1. GTDB lineage: Bacteria > Planctomycetota > Planctomycetia > Pirellulales > Pirellulaceae > JADHUC01. The sequence goes on from JADHUC010000065.1 coordinate 16,912, forward strand.
TCGGAGTCAACTTCGACACGGGTAACAGCTACATCGCCGGGCAGGCCCCGGTCGCCTTCCTGGAACTGGTCAAGGACCACGTGGTGCACATGCACTTGAAGGATGTCAGCGAGGCGCTGGCGGCAGCGATGCGCGGCGAAGAGACGGGCATCGCCTCCAGTGAAGTGGCCGTGGGCGAAGGTGTCAATGCCGAAAATATCTCCAAGTGCCTGGACATCATGATCGCCACCGGCCGCGAGATCCCCGTTTCGCCCGAAGCCGGCGGCGACATACTGACGGTGCGCAGTGTTGAGTGGCTAAAACAAACGCTCCGCGATAAGGGACAGCCGGTCTGAGCAAGGAAGCCGCCGGACATGGCATCGTTTCTTGAATAGGCGTCGTCGACTCGCGGGACCAAGCTGGTTTGAATTGTAGCATACAACCGCCAAGGTCAACCGTCGCCAGGAGAACTCAATATCGCATGGAAAGGTCTCCGAGTTCTGTTTGATGGCGCATTCGGATTTTCCTAAACGGCTACAATCCAGCTCCTCGGTCAGTTCGCGGTTCTCTTCCGATCCATTCTACCGAGTGACCGGTAGCTACAATATGATGGCGGCTGAGCGATCGTGCGTCGTACATGCAACATGCAACAGGTCGTTGCTCCATGGCCACGGGATACCCCCAGGTTCCGTGATCGGAAAGATCGAGGGAACAAGAGACTCACTGAAGGAGAACGAAGATGTCTAGGACTGCTGTATTAACGATCTGCATAGGATTCGTGGGATTTGCCATATGGTCATAGAACGGACCGACGCGATTCTGCGGTCGCCCGACTTCCCGAAGATGAAGTTTAACCAGTTTCTGATGGCGCCCTACTTCGGACCGGGGTTGCTGCCGCATGCCCAGAAACTGTGGATCGACGAACTGGCGGTGGGCACAAAGCGTATCGGACCTTTACCCGCGGCGGGACCGTAGAATAGGGTTTGGTTAATGGCAAACTTGTTGGCAGCAGGGGTGGCAAGGCCGCACCAGTCGCCAAGAAGGACGCCGACCGAAAATACACGATTCTTGTCAGAATTCGCCCGGGCAGTGTCAAGAAGATGACGGAGCGAGCAGCATGGATTCGCAATCCGATCTTTTGACGCGGTTTTTACACTGCGAGGCGGTGCGCACCGCCATGGTTACCGCCAAGCTGGACCCTAACGCCACGCAGACGCAGAAGGACGAGGCAAAGCGGCTTCTCGCCGAGGCGCAGGCCAAGCTCGAAAAGCTGGTGGCTGAAGCCCTCACCGACGAGCAGAAGACGCTTGTGGAGAAGATCAACGCCGCCGTGAAAGATGTGCAGAAGCAGGTCTTAGAGTCGATGCAGTCCGACTTCACCGCTGCCAAAGGGAACGACGAGCAGATCAAGCAGTTGCAGCGGCAGATGCGTCAGAAGGTGCAGGACAGCTTCCGCTCGCGCGCAGCCGACATGTTCGGCCCCGCCCAGCAAGCAGCCTTTGAAAAGGCCGTAGCAGCCCAGGCCGCCGCCGAAAAAGCCGCCAAGGACAATCCCAAGAAAGGAAAGTAGGCCCTAAGCCAAGGAGATGATGACGTGAGATTTTCAATCGCATGGTGGATCGTGATTCCGATCTGCGTCGTCGCAGGTCCCGGTTGGATGCATGGCCAACAAGTCCGGCTGGCCCCCGTCACGGCGCCGGCCGGCGAGCCCGCGGCCCCAGCGGCACCGACAGTCGCGGCGCCCAAGTGGGACGCCCGTGGCCCAGGGCTATCGCCTTGGCAGGCCATCGCCTGCGTCGATATGGCCGATGACGGCAGTCGGATCGCACTCGGCACGCTCGCGCTGCCAGGCGACCCGAACGTGTTCCTGCTGGATGGCAACGGCAAGCTCCTGGCTCAATTCACAGCCGGCATGCGCGGGCCGGAGCAAGTAGCGCTGGCCGACCAGGGGCGCGCGGTCGTGGCCCTTTACGGCACCCCCAAGGGAAGATCGGGCGACAAGCCTCAGGCATGGTGCTTTTTCGCCGATGGCTCAACGCCTAAGCCGATCGAGAACCTCATCGACCGCCAGGGAGAGACGATCTTCCACTACGGCGACCACTCGAACCACCTTGGCGTGTTTCTGTTTAACTGCGGGGATCGGGTGGTGATCGCGGGTGGCGGTGAGGTGTTCAGCCTGGCAGTCGTCGGCGAGGCGACGCCCAAGCCCGCACGGCTGGGCGGATCGTTGGGCCACTTGACGACCACGGCCGCCGCCAGCCGCAGTGGTCTGGTCGTGGTCGGCTGCGCGAAATCGGACGTCTCGGAGCCGACTGACGCAAAGCGTGGGGGCGGCAATCTGTTCCTGCTGCAACCGGGCGAGAGTGGGCCGTTATGGAGTCGGCCGGTGGTGACCGACGTTGATTCGGCCCCGCCGCCGGAAGAAGGCATCTACGGTCCGCCTGCTCCGGAGTATCGCGATGCGAAACTCTACGCGCCGCTGGCGGTGGCGATCGATGCCGACGGCCGGCGCATCGCGGTGGCTGATTACCAAGGCTGGCAGCGGCACTTCGCTGCCAAAGGCATCCGCCGCGCGGAGGACTACGGCGTGCGGTTCATGCCGGCCCGCCCGACCATCACGGTCTATGATCGCGAAGGCAAGCCCCTGCGACGTTTCGGGCCGGAAACGTTCCAGGAGCCGTTTTGGTGCGAGCTGGCCTTTCAGCAGAGCGGCAAGCTGGAGGTCCGGCCTCGCACGTGGCCTTGCCGCGGACTGGCCGGCCGGGGCGTGTTGCCGACTGACGAGCAAGCGCACCGGCGGTACGTGCTCGACGTGGTGACGGGGCAGGTACAGACAGCCGAGGCCGGGCCGCCGGTACTCGTGCGGCAGGCCCGCGATGGCAAGACCCTGGTTTGCGACGGGACGCTCGTGCGTATGCTCGATCCCGTGGGCTCGCAACTCTGGAAGTGCGACATCAAACAAGTCGCCGCGACTGACGCCACGATCCGTCCGTCGCCAGCCAAGAACTTGAAGGCCACGGAGATTGCCGCAGGCATCTGGACTTCCGGCGGCGGTAGTACCCATAGCGACATGGGCGGACAGTACGTTATCGAGGCTCCCGACGGCTTGCTGCTCATCGATCCCAACGCCGGTCTCTCGTTCGCGCAGAACTGGGCTCGCATCAAAGGCGCCGGTCTGGATCCGCGCCGCGTGCGCTATGTGCTGTTGACCCACGAGCACGGCGACCACGCTCCGGGTGCTTACCTGTGGCGCGTCATCACGGGCGCCCAGGTGGTGGCGGGGGCCGAGGCTGCTTACAGCCTGCAGCACCACATTCCCTACGGTTCAGGGTACGGATTCCATCCGCCGCAGCCGGTCGATATTGCAGTGAGCGAAGACTGTGAGTTGGACTTGGCGGGGCTGAAGGTCCGAGCGATCCGTACGCCTGGGCACACCTACGGTTCGATGGGCTGGATGTTTGAAAAAGACGGCAAACGCTGGGTGGCTATCGGCGACCTGATCATGCCTCGCGGGACCCTTGGATACTTTGGCAGCATCAATTTCAGCGCTGCCGACGTGCTGGCGAGCCTCCGCAAGCTCGCAGCCCTGATACCCGACGGCATCCTTCCGGGCCATGGTCCCAGTGGCGACCCCGAGCCGTACTTGAAAGGTGTCGAGGTGGGCGAGGCGACGGGCTGGGGCAAAATGAAGCCCGAGAAGCCCGACCCGATGTACGGTTTCCAGTCGCGCGATTATCTGGTGGTAGGCTGGCTCGAACCGATCCAGTCGGCGGCCTTCGGGGACGTGGATGGCGATAGCCGACCCGACGTCGCGTTGCTGGTGACCGCGCCGCGGGGCATGGCCCTGAAGATCTACCTCAACAAAGGTGGTCGTTTCGCCGAGCAGCCCGACTCGGTCATCGAGTTGCCGCAGCTCGAGACAGGTTTCAAGCTCCGCATTTGCCGGCTGAACGGAGACCGCACGGCCGACTTCCTGGCCACCAGCGAGTCCACGGCCCTGCTGTTGCTCTCCCAGGACGAGAAGTTCGCTTACCAGGCCCAGACCTTTTCCATCCCGCGCGCCGCCACAATTGCCAGCGGCGATTTCAGTGGCGATGGGCGCACTGACTGTGTGGTGGGTAGCCGGTTCGTCAGCGGATTCCAGACCTTGCTTCAATCGGAGGACGGCCGATTCCGAGCGGGCCGCCAGTACAAGACCGAGCGAATGTACTTCGATCTGGAGCTGGTTGACGTGAACGAAGACGGCGGGCCCGACCTGTTGCTATCCAACGGCGACGTTTTCTTGCGGCGGGCCGATGGCGGCCTGCCCGAAGAGCCCAGCTTCACTCTGTCGCCGCCGGGCGCTGGCTGGCCCTATCTTGCCGTGGGCGATTTCAACGGCGACAAACGGCCGGACGTGCTGCTGTTGGCTCAGCCGCCCGAGGGAGAGACATCGGCACGGCTGGCCGTATATTGCAGCACGGGCGACCTGCAACGCCCGTTTGCCGACAAGCCGAGCACCGAATTTGATCTGCCGCTGGAACGCGGCCTGTTGCGCGACGGTCCGACCGTCGGCGACTTCAACGGCGACGGCGTGGCCGACGTAGTGATTGCGGCTGGGCAAGGCACCCAGGCGATTGTGCTCATTGGCGGGGACAACGGGCTCGACTTGAAACGCAAAGTTGTCGTGCCGTTGGATTTCAGCCTGCACCATGATACGAAGCTCGGCCTGGCCGACTTCACCGGCACGGGCCAGGCCACGGTCGCCGTCTTCGGGACTTCCGCAGTCGGCGCTCCAGGCGTGTATATCAGGCAGCACGATTAGATTGTTACGCCCCACATCTTCAAGGAGATGGCACGATGAGCATCCTTTGCAAGTGTCGTATCCTCTGCCTACTGACTGCTTTTGTGAGCGTCGATTGGGCCCATGCAGAGGCGATCCGCGAGTTGCAGGTCCATCTCGCGCAGGCCAACAACGACAGTCCCTATTCGTTCGTGCGGGCCAAGTTCGAGCCGGGTGAGGTCTTGGATCCCTGGGCCGTTCGTTTCTTTGACGAAAAAGGGGCGGAGGTACCGTACTTCGTTTGGGATTCGACCACGTGGGAGGTGGCGCGCGAGGGAAGGGCCGATTGGGGACGCCGCTACGCGCTGGTGAACCACGCTCCGGGCTGCGCGCCCGGGGTGCTTGCGGCGCGAGGCCGCAAGCTCCAGTGGGCCAAGGAGAATGTGCCCGAACTGGGAGCGAAACTCGAAGCCCAGGACGAGGCGGCCAAACTCGCGGGCCAGTCCGTGTGTGCGGCCTTGTATGTGCTTCGCCACCAAACGCCGCCGTACGCCAAAGAGCGACTGACATTGCGGGTGTATCCCACACATCAAGTCGCACCGAAAGTTCAAAAGTGGCAGGGGCAGAAGGTCGACGAGCCGGTCTCGATCAAGCAGGGAGAACTGTGTTTCCGGGACCTGCCGAATCGAGTGAGCGTAACGTCGAAGGGAAAGGAACTGTTCCGCTACGCCGGTTTCGACGCGGGCGGCACAACCGGCACGGACAGCCACGCGGACCCCTCGCGCCCGTTGACGTGCAAGTACAGAAGTGAACCGAGCGGTCCATTGAACGGCGACGACTGTGCAGCGAGCTGGCCACGTCCGCTAAGGCTTCTTGCGCAGGTAGAACCGCCGGGGCTGGCCTTGGCCGGGGCCGATCGCGCCGCTGACGGCCTGCCAGGGCTTCCGGTCCGTCGACCATTCCAGCTCCGCGCCAGACAGGTCGACCGTGAAGGGCGAGTTGGCGTATGCCTCCCACTCGCCCGGCGCGCGAGCGCGCCTGATGGACACGCCAGTCTTCAGGGTCACAGTATCGCCTGCGCCAAACTCCCATACGGACAGCCGCCCTCCGATGGGGAACTCCTTCGCGCTGATAGACGCGTCGCTCAGCCTGAAGCGAAATCCCTCGTGGCGATTGCCGCCTTCAAAGGCGACGCGCCAGCGCCGGGAGAGGTCCGCATTGGTGGCACCAAGCCCGCGTCTCTTCCCGGAAAATATGTTAGAAAAGGTAACGAAACCCTGATTCTGGACTTCAGCGAACCGAACACCCCAGTCAAGACCGTCCGCGCGCCGGTTACTTCGGCGTTCCCTCCAGGCATTGGCAACGCGAAGCCGATCATTTTTGGCGAACAAATCCGCTGACATCGATGGGCGGCAGAGGAGCTATGTCAGAGGTCGGCCTCGGTCCGGCCTACGCGGTGCTCAGCCGCGGGCGGTATAGCGTAAGTTGCCTAGTCTTACCTACTCCACGTGATAGGCTGCCCACGCCTCGCGCAACTCTTCCTGGCTCGGCACGCCCTCCACAATCCATACCCGATGCTTGAGTGTGACCGGTTTTCCTTTCGGCAGCGGATACTCCGCATCGCCGGGAAAGGCGGGCATAAAGCAGTTGATGTTGGCGTAGACGTTGTGGGCGGTCGGGTAGCCCGGGTTGCTCGAATGCTGGAGCAAAACGAGGGACGTTCGTGTCTTGCTACCGGGGAAGTCGGCCGAGTAACGACACCACGCCCCGCGTGGATCGGCCGATTCGTCGGCAACGAACGGGGCAATCTCCTGATTCTCCGCAGGCAAGGCACGATACGTCATGCCGCCATAGCCACCCTTGGGTCGCCCGCCGATGGCAACGCCGTCTCCCAGGGCCGTCAAGGTCACGTCAATATCGAAAATGCGGCCACGCTCGTCCGAACCGGTAGTTGGATAGACGCGTAGCGTCATCGCTTCGCGGACAATTGGATGCTGCTCTTCCACGCCGAACTTCCAGACATTCGCAGCTTTCAGCAGGGCCATCTTGGGACCGGCCTCGAGGGCTTCGATCTTCTCCGGTCGCGCCCAAACGTCGCAGACGGCCCACAGGTCGGCCACGCGGTCCTTCCAACGCACGACGGGCCAACTCAGCCAGAGGCCGCGGTGATGGGGATGTTCCGGGTAGTCGTCGGTCATCACCTCGCCGTTGAGACCGTAGACGGGATGGAGGTAGTTGCTCCGCTCGCCACCGTAAGGACGACCGTCTGGAAAGTGTTTCAACTTGACACCGGCCGGCATGGAGACATTGCCGAAGTTGTAGCGGAGGACTGGCAAGTCGCCTTCCATGAGCGTGTAGTATTGGTGGTCAGTGTCGACGTTCCAACGGAAGGCTGGTTCGTCGGCAGGAACCCTGTCGCACATTATGGGGAATGCCATGCCAACGAGGGCTACATAAATCATCGTTCTCATTTTCTTGTGCCTCCCAAGAAGAATCCTGACAACTCGCGCGGGCCCCGATTGCTGAAACCAGTACTTCGATCGAGCTTCCAGGCAGTGTTCAACAGATGGCCGGGGTTGCTGGAGTGGTGGCCGTCCTCGGCACGCCACACGATGTAACGTTGCACGTTGTTTTCTCCTTGTTGCCTGGAAATCTCGAACGAAGAAACGACCACGGTGTGCCGCTTCAGTCTTGGTGCGCTTCAGGAACGCGGAAACGTAAGTGTGAGCAAACACATAACTTTCTGCCACGACATTCTGGACTTTTTTGCGCGAGTTGTCGACGGCATAGGCAGCCCGCAGTGGTACCTGCCTTCAGAGCACATCGGCCAACAACACCTGTCGGCTGGGACGAGGCGCGTCCTGCGACACAGCGGACTTCTGCCCTATTCAGGTTGCAGCGGAGGTGAGGCAGGCTTGCGTCAGCATGAGCAAACGGTTGGCAGGGCGATCTTCTCACACCTTCCGGAGAATCCCCGGCTTGGGATCTCCTTCTATCAGACAACGTTGAAGCGAGTGAAGAACGGTTTCTCGCCAGCGAAGTGGCCGGAGCTGATGCTAGAATGGTCTGCCAACGTCGCCGCAGGGCCAACATTCAAACAGTCCTTCCGATCGTTCAGGAAAGCGAACGTTGGCAGCTATGGCGACAAGAGGAGCACGATCAGTTGCGTTGCGACAGGCGAAGTTTCTTGAGTGGAATCATCGGGTCTTCCGCCCTGGGCGCGGCGAACTTGCCGGCTGAGGCTCAGGCCGGTCCGAGGCTGGTGGGCCCGGGCGAGACCAGCGAGGCCGCAATCCGGACCGAGGTCTTGGTGGTGGGCAAGGCAGTCAGCGCCACTCACCTGGCGCAAAGCGCCGTCCGCGTCCAACCCATTGTTTCGCAGATGGGCCAAGCGGCCGGTACGGCAGCGGCGCTGGCCGTGGCAAAGAACACGACACTCCGCTCCATCGACATCTCTGAACTGGAGGGGTCGGGCGTCTTGACACTGGTTGGCCGTGCTGAGAGCATCCGGGAATGCTAAGACGGAAACGAATCGCCACGGGCGGACTAGTGTTTTATGTCCTCAATCGCGCGGTCGCTCGTGAGAAGATCATCGGGATACCAGCCGACTGCCAAGGATGTGAGACGGTGCTTTTTAGACCCCCCCCTCTTTTCAGGGCCAGGAGTGAGACGATGACGTACGGAAGACTGAGTATCCTATGCACCGGCGTACTTCTTGCGGCCGGGGCAGGTGCGGTCAGCGGCAAGGATTGGCCGGAGTGGTGTGGGCAACCCTCGCGTAATATGGCTGCCAACAGCGATCAGCGGCTGCCGGATTGGGCGGATTGCGGCATCGACAACGATTCAGGTGAGGTGGATCTGCAATCGACGAAGAATGTCAAGTGGGTCGCCAGGCTCGGACGTCGCACGACCGGCAGCCCGGTGGTGAGCGGCGGCAAAGTGTTTATTGGGACAAACTGGGACGATGGAAAGGAGGCCTGCTTCCTGTGTCTTGACGAACAGACCGGAAGGCGACTTGGCACCTTCATTTGCCCCAGGCCTCCCAGAGACGATCTGGAGAACTGGGCCATCAGTTCAACTCCCACGGTTGAAGGCGATCGGCTGTACTTTGTGAGCCCCTATCAGGAAGTCATGTGCATCGACCTGAGAGTACTTCTGGGCGACGGCGGTCATCGCGAAGGGGAGGAAAAACCGCAATCTCCCAAAACGCCAGTTGTGCGCGGGTCTCCCGACCCCGCACGGGAACGAGCCGACAAGACCTTTGTCGAACAGATATCTTTGAGGAGCATCGTCTGGCGATACGACATGTGGGAAAAGCTCAAGGCCTACTACCACCACACGACAAGTTCCTCGGTCCTGGTACACGGAGACTATGTCTACGTCTGCACCGGCAACGGACGCTCTTGGGTTCCGGGCAGAATACCGTACAGTCCAGTGACCCCCAGCTTGGTCGTGTTCAACAAGATGACGGGACAACTGGTTGCTCGCGATGACGAGCAGATCGGCGAGCGGATCTACCGCGGACAATACACCTCTCCGTCCCTTGGCATGGTGAACGGACGGGCTCAAATCCTGTTTGCCCCAGGAGGCGTCTGTTATGCCTTCGAGCCGGTTGATCCGGCAGTCCACGTCGTCCCAGACCGTTGGATGACCACGAACCTGCGCGGTCCAATCGTGCATTTCATTGATGTCGAAGGAAAGGACACCGGCGGGCTTTCGGCATCGCAATATGCTCGTTCCACCAATCTTCTTTCGAACTTGCCCAAGCCCGCTCTTCCCCTGGAGTTTCGCTTCTCGCGAAAACTGCCGGCCATGACGCCCGTCGATACCATTCCGACCGCGATCGTCCCCGACGTGCCGCTGCTGAAGAAGATCTGGTGGTGCGATTGCATTCCGCCGGACTACAAGAAGCTCCCGTTCTACCCGCGGGAAGGGCACGGAGATGGACGCGGACATCCCTGCGACATCATCGGCACTCCCGTCTGCTGGAACAATCGCGTGTACGTGGCGATCGGCGGCGATCCGAATCACGGTGGAAGAGACAACAAGGGAAGCATTGTCTGTATCGACGCAACCAAGGCCGGCGACCTCACGGAGAAGGGCAAGATCTGGACATACAATGCCCTGAATCAAAGCGTTTCCACCGTGGCGGTGGCGGACGGTTTGGTATTCGTTGCGGACGCTGCGCACACGGTCCATTGCCTGGATGCGGACAGCGGCGCTTGTTACTGGACGGATTCCACTCGAAAAGGTGCGACGTGCTTCAGTTCGCCGCTGGTGACGGACGGGAAGGTGTATCTTGGGAAAGCCATCCTGTCGGCGAGCAAGAGATTCCAGTTGCGCGGTGGCATTGAGAATGGTCAGAACACGACGTACAGCAGCCATTGTGTTGCCAACGGGGCGGTGTTTGCTGTGATCGGCAAGCGCCTCTGGGCCATCTGCGACAAGGGCGATCGGCAACCGGGCTGCGCGGACGTTTCCGCTGCGGCAGAAAGGAGTTCACCCGTGGGGCAAGCTTCCAGCTTGCCTTTCCCGACGGATTCGCAAGCTGGGAGCTTACGCCACGGCATGAAACCGACAGCCGCTCGCCTAATGAGAAACTGGCCGAATTTGCGCGGGCCGTTCGGCCAGGGCATTGCCTACAATGTCACGCCGCCGATCGACTTCGATGCCGCGGCCGGGAAGAATGTGCGGTGGAAGACGACCATCCCGAGACCGGGCGCAAGCTCACCGGTCGTATGGGAAGGACGAGTGTTCTTGACCGGCGCCGATGAGAGCGCTCGCGAGATCTACTGCTTCGACGCGGCCAACGGGAAAATGCTCTGGCGGCAGGCGGCCAGGCAGCCAGCCGATGTACCAAAGGTCTCCGAAGAACACGGCCATGCGGCTTCGACGGGAGCGACCGATGGGAAGCTCTTCTTTGCGATCTTCTCGACCGGCGATCTGATGGCGGTCGACATGAAGGGTGCGATTGCGTGGACGCGCGCGTTCGGCACTCCCAAGAGCAGCTATGGCTACGCCTCGTCGCTGATCGCCTATAAGCACCTGTTCGTGCAGATCGACGACAGCAACAGCGCGGTTCTCTACGCGCTCGACCCCGCCACCGGCAAGACGGTCTGGCAGAAGCAGCGAACGGTCAGGGAATCTTGGGCGTCGCCCATCATCGCCGTCTCCGGCGATCGCGAGATGGTCGTGCTTGCCGAGAATCCGACGGCGACGGCCTACGACGTGAACACCGGCGAGGTGGTTCTCTCCACGAAATGCCTTGGCGGCGAAGTGGCGCCGTCGCCAGCCTACGCGAGGGGGACCATAATCGTAGCCAATGAACATGCAAGACTTTCGGCGATATCGCTGGTCTCGGGCACGGTTGCTTGGAGCGGCGAGGACTATCTTCCGAATGTCGCCAGCCCGCTGGCGACGGACGACTTCGTTTTCACCGCAGACTCGTCCGGCGTGGTGAACTGCTATGCCATCGGCACGGGGCGAAACCTATGGACCCATGAGTTTGACGAGTCGTTCTATCCTTCACCCATACTCGCGGCCGGCCGCATCTACGCCATGGACAACGGCGGCACGATGCATGTCTTCCGGGCATCGAAGTCGTTCGTCTCAGTCGCTGATTCAAAACTGGGCGAAGAATCGATGGCGACACCGGCCTTCGCCGGCGACACCATGTTCATCCGCGGCAAAGGAAACCTGTACTGTGTCGGGGCCAAACAGCCATGACTGGTTGGGACCATGTTCTGAAGGGGGTCGAGTCCTTGCCGCGCGGTTTTTCGAGACGTTTCAGTTCAACCACGCGTTCGGGAGGACGTGCAGCGGTCGATGTGACCGACATCCGCAATCGCCGGGCTCTAGGCCGGGCCACTTGCTCCGAGAAATGGGTCCTTTGATGACGCATCTCACGGCCCACGACTTTCTGAGACAATCGACCGGTCATCGGCGGCGGAACTGTGGTCCGTCTTAGAATGGCACCGCACCAGACAATGATTCCGATGAATGCCAAGTCCCGTGGGAGTGGTCGCCGCCAGGCAAGCCGATTACCTCAGCGGTGCGACAAAGAGCAAGATGACAAAGAAGTGGCAGGCACTGCCGGCAATCACGAATAGGTGCCAGAGGGCGTGAAAGTAGCGAACGTGGTTATCAAAGACCAAGAAGACGGTTCCCACGGTGTAGCACAAGCCGCCGATGAGCATCCACCACAGCCCGGCCTCGGGAACCAGGCCGACCAAGGAAGGCGCGGCCACGACGCCCATCCAACCCAGCACAACATAGATCCAGATCGAGGACGCATCGACGCGGTGTGCCAGCAGGATCTTCGAGAGGAAGCCGAACATCGCAATGGCCCACATGACAGCCAGATACAGCCACCCGAGGCCGGTGCGTAAGAACACCAGAGAAAACGGTGTATAGGATGCTGTGATTAGCACGTAGATAAAGCCCTGGTCGAGCATCCGAAACAAGCGTTTCGGGTTCGGGGACGAGCAACTGTGCGACAACGTGGACATCGCGTACGTGGTCACCAAACTAGCTGCATAGACCGCGCACCCCAGCAAGCGCCAGGCGTCTCCCTCCCGAAGAACCCAAATCGCCATCACGATCGCGCCCAGGACACTCAGTAAGAAACCCAAGCCATGGGTAATCGTGTTGGCGACTTCTTCCGGGTCACGGGACCAATCCAACAGAGGGTTGATCCAGTCGTTCTCTAGTTTCACATTTGATCCTCGCGACGGCCCACTCTCGAAGCAGAGAGGAGCCGGAGGCGTCGTTCGTTCGCCAGTGATTGTCCGACCAAATGCTGAGCCCCATCAAAGGTCGGATCTACGGGGTACGCTGGTGGCCGGTCGGCAGCCGTTTGCCTTAGTGACTACTTTACCCGTGTACTTTTTCCTTCCATGTGAAGGTACGCTTTGCCATTTGGGTCCTTGATGACTAAGCTCCACTCGAGGGTGTCCGCATCCAGATGGCGATCTGTTGTAGTACTTGTTAAACCATCGTCCCTAGTGTGAGACCAAGTCATGGACTTCGCGTCCGCGTCCCATTTACCAATACTCTCGGAAGCCGACTCCGCATTGAAGTCCCACCGCCGATAAGACTTTCGGTGCGCGTCGTATGTCGTCAGTATGAGGTGATCGAGGGTGCCCTCCGGCCCCTTGAGCTTCGTTTCAAAGAATTGCCCCTTTAGAATGCGCGTGCATGAAGCGGTGCCAGTCAGTTGTGTCTGTTTCGGCGTCCATTCGGCCTTGAAAAAGTTGTACGTCTGCCGCCAAGTCCCGGAAATGTCAAGAATCTTCAACTCCGGGGATTGCTCGGTTGTCGTCGCCTCCTGTAGCGTCGGTGTTGCAGGCTGCTTCTTGTACGCAAAAACCATCCCTTCGTTGTTCATCGTAAAGCTGTCGCCCTCGAAAGCTCCCGCGGTCTTGCCAGCACCCTCCCACTGCATGTTCAGTTTTGCCCCCTCCCGAGTGTAAGTCGCGTTGACCTTGCGGGTGACGTCGGCCCCCGAAGGCGAACCGAAGACCACTCTACTGCTGCACGTTCCGTCGGCGTTAATCGTGAAGGTGCCCGACCGCACTTGTATCGCCACATCACCGTGGGAGACTTTCGCGGGGAGCTTCGACCCATTGACTGTAACCAGGGTGTAGACCCCTGTAGGACCGTTGTCATCAACGTCCTGTGCCGTCGCCTGGGTTGTAGATAAGAACAGTCCAGCGACCAACAGCAGGTTTAGTTGAAGTAACTTCCCTACGCTAACGACGGTTCTTACAGGCATTCTGGTTCGACCTAGCTTCATTTGAAACCTCCAGTTCATTTGGTGGAAAGAGCGGCCGCCCCACGTGCCGCAGACTCAAACATCGCCTTGCAGGCAGCCTCAAGCATTAGAAGCGGTTGCCAGGGCGTGTCAAGCATCGGCCGTTGGCCCCGTGAAGTTTCGCAGAAATCGTTCAGTTGATGACGCATTTTCGACCCGAATCTGGCCGAACTGGGCCCGGCCGTCTCAGCTTACGGGTAGATGGCACTCCTGGGCGGTGCCGGAAAAGGTGTCCCAGAGCCGGCTGGGACTCGGCAGAGTTGGCTTGGCGGAGCGTGTCCCACGAGGGTCGTTTGTGGGCATGTCTCACGCGCCACGGGTTTTGGGACGGTCCGTCCCCGTTCGGGCGGCCTCGCGTTCGGCCAGAAACTGCTAGCGCCGGCCGCCCAGTGAGAAGAGGTGAGAATTCGTCCGCAGGGTCATCACCCCGCCGGCCACCGCGGGTGTGGCATAGCTCGATTCACCAAGCGGGATCCGGTGGAGGACCTCGAACGCGTCTCCTGCCGCCAGAACGACGACCTCGCCATTCTTCGACACGTTGTACAGATAGCCACCGACCCAGACGGGCGACGCATAAAATCCTCCCTCGACCCGCTCTCGCCAAACTGTTTCACCGGTAGCCACACGTAGACACGACACCACGCCGTCGTCGCCCCAGAGAAACAGCCGCCCGTCCTTGACCAACGGCGTGGGCACCATGGGGAGGCTCTTGGTTATCGCGTATGCCAGAGTGGGTACGGTTCCCTGACCGGACGAACCCGGTCGGACCGCGATGCAGCGAGTTCCGCGGATCCCTGCCCCGTGGCCCGCGATCACCAAACCTGGCGCCAAGACCGGTGAAATCACGGCCCGATCCAAGAAAGGCTGCCCGAATTCCCAGGTGACCTCCCCCGTGGTCGGATCGACTGCCATTATGCCGTGGGCGGTGTTGGAGAAAATCAACTCCGGGCGGCCACCTTCGGCCTGGTAGACGCACGGCGTCGAGTAGCCGGCTAGGAACGTCTTGGTTTCCGTCTGCCAACGGATCTCGCCGCTCTTTCGATCGACGCCGACTACGAAGCTCCGGCCAGCCGGATTCGGCCCATCCTTCCTGCGGCCTGGGCTCCGTTCCATATCCTCCTGGTCATTGGCCAGCACAACCAGGTCCTGATACAGGATCGGAGAGGAACCGCTGCCTTGAAGTGAAATCAGGGGGCCCAAGTTGCGGCGCCAAAGCTCGCGGCCCTGAAGATCCAGCGCCAGCAACATGACAGCTTTGGGCGTAGTCCACGTGATCACCACACCGTCGGCATCCACCGTCGGCGTCGCCGACGCGTAGGAGTTGTCTCGGTGCTGGCCGTAGGTTTGCGATGGCTCCTCGTGCTTCCAAAGCGTACGGCCCGTCTGTGCGTCCACGCAGAGCGTTGTACGAAGGGCTGTGGTCGGGTCACCACAGGTGACGAAGATCCGTTTGTCCCAGACCACTGGCGAGGAGTGGCCGGGGCCGGGGAGGTCAATTTTCCAGTTGTAGTCCTTCTCTGTCCACCGGACCGGCACGGTAGTTGCTTCGCTGATGCCCGTACCGTTCGGACCTCGAAAACGGCTCCATTCCCCTTCATCGGCGTAATTCATCGATGAGGCAAGCAGTACCAGAATAGTCAGCAACAGGCTCGAACGGTGCATTAGCTCATCTCTGCTTCGCTCTCAGGATCTGATGAATTGTCAGCGTTGGTACCGTTGGCATTATCGCCGCTCGGTGAGGGCTGCACAAGGATTCAACTGACCTTGTAGTGCCTTCTCAATCATCTCCCGCCTTGAACGACCAAGAATTCTCCCAGCGTCACGGACGGTCTGCACGACGGCGATCAGTCGCCGAGGGGCATTTGCGGGCCGCCCGCACCGGCGTCCCAGGAGGGTCGTTAAACGAGACAAATACTTGACTCACCGTGATTCGCCGCCTCGGCCAGCGTTGTCAGTAGATTGGTTCGAGGCCCTGTTGTACAAATTATTGCAGGCGGCAATCGTGACCGTACCTCGCTGGGTTCGCTGTATGGACGAGATCGACACCCACGGCGGCGAAACCCGCTGCCAAGCCAGTCGTTGGGGGTCTGAAGTAACGTTCTCCTGACGACGAAACAACTCAGCTGGTTGACGATCCGCCTGACGACTTGTAGGACCCGGACTTTGGTCCACCCCTCTCGGCGTGGAGGGGTTTCACACCGCTTACATCGTCCGCTAGACTGAACGATGGCCGAACCGGACATCGAAGAGCACGGCGCCGCGACTGGAAATCCTTGAGTACTGCGAGACGAAACTCAGCGTGCTCTGTGTGGCGAAGACGGCTGCTGAACTGACACGCGCGCGAGCATCTGGCAGAGGGTAGCGTCCTGACGATCTGGTTGAGCGCGTCGAGTGAGGCCTTCGAGCGTACGCTGGCCGAGTTGAAGTTTGAGACGATTCACTGGCGAAACGAGCTGATCGACCAGGATCAACGCGACGACCTCTTCCTGGCGAGGCGATAGGCAGGTCACCCCATGGATAGAGTCGCGGTCTTCGTGGACGTGCAGAACGTCTACTACACGGTGAAGCAGAGCCACGGATGTCATTTCGACTACAAGGCGTTCTGGGATCAAGTCACCGCGGGAAGAGAAGTCGTCCGGGCCTTCGCCTACGCGATCGATCGCAGGGACCGGAAGCAGATCCGGTTCCAGCAGATCCTCGAGTCCATCGGCTTCGAGGTGAAGCTCAAGCCCTACATTCAGAGAAGCGATGGCTCCGCGAAGGGTGACTGGGACGTGGGCATCACCCTCGACATGATCGAGCTCGCAAAGGAGGTCGACGTGGCCGTGCTGGCGTCCGGCGATGGCGACTTCGACCTCCTCGTCAGGAAGCTCCGGGACGCCCACGGCGTAGAGGTCGAGGTGTACGGTGCGAGGAAGCTCACGGCGGCAACCCTGATTCAGACCGCAACCCGATTCGTCCCGATCGAGGGGCGCCTCTTGCTGTCGCGTTAGCGCGGACTTCTCACCATCCTCCTGCTACGTCGCCGTATCACGCGCCCAGGACTGCGTGAGCGTCGACGATTCAATCCTCAGCGTGTTACTCTCGGATGATCCACGAAATAAGGTAAAATCGCAAAGAGAGGTACGTAAAGCTGCATACCCGTCGCTTTGTGTGCGCTGCGGGCATCTTGAACGGTTTTTGAACTGACCGCGCGCGTTTCATTATTCCGTCCTTTGATGGAACACGTGGAGGACAACCTTCCTGGAGGCCCTGGCTCGAACTTGGCGAAAGTTGGATAATTCCGATATCCGTGGAATGCGATCGTCACTGTCTCCGTTTCCGTTGATTGGATACTCCAAAGGGTGATGGAAGGGAGCCATGCTCGTTACTCCTCAAACGAATCGAAGGAATCAACGCTTGGCCGTCGCTGTCGCGGTCACGACCGTGCTCGCGTTTGCGGTGATGGGGTGGTTTCTTCCTTGGTGCTGGTTGGGTGTCACTCTGGGACCGTTGGTGCACTGGTGGATACGGCGGCGGTGTAAACGGCGCATGCAGGTGATGGCGCAGCCCTTCCCGCGCGTTTGGGAAGCGGTGCTGCGGGTTCGGGTGGCCTATTTCAACGCCTTGGACGAGGAGCAACAGAAACGGTTTTGTCAACTCGTCAAGATCTTCCTGGACGAAACACGGATCACCGGTATCCGCACCGAAGTCGATGAGACGACTCGGGTGCTGGTCGCCGCCAGCGCGGTCATTCCCGTCTTCCACTTCGACCACTGGGAGTACTCCCGGTTGAGCGAAGTGCTGATCTATCCGGGCAGCTTTGACGAGAATTATCAGACTGGGCAGGAGGGCCAAGGCGACACGTTGGGTATGGTCGGGGTGGGGCATCTCAGCGGCGTCATGATTCTCTCCAAGCCATCGCTGCTGGCGGGATTCGAGATTGCGGGTGACAAACGGAACGTGGGGATTCACGAATTCGCCCATCTCGTCGACCAGGCCGACGGTGCCATCGACGGTATTCCGCCAGGAGTCCCCGCCGAGATCGCCCGGACATGGATTCGGTGGGTGGCCCAGGAATTGGCCCATCCCCCTGTAAAACGCTCGCACATCCGTCCGTACGCTTACACCAACGAGGCCGAGTATTTCGCGGTGCTCTTGGAGTACTTCTTCGAGGCGCCGGGCGTTCTGCAACGGAAGAACCCTCAGGTTTACGATATGCTCGAAAAGATGATCCGGCAGGATACGGCAGCCTTTCTTTCCGGCGTGACGAGATTTGGCGCTCGGCGCATTGGGCGGAATAGCCGTTGCCCCTGCGGCAGCGGAAAGAAATACAAGAAGTGCTGCCTTCGGCTTGCCAGGCAAGGCCTGCCAAACTGAGATGAGCCTGGACGGCCGGCTGCGCCAGATTGCTCAGCGGCAGCGTTCAGTGAGGCGTTTAGTAGTGCACCAAAAAGGGTCGTTTTCTGGGACTGGAAAGACCACCTCGTAGGCGGAGTCGGTCCGGCCGTGGACTGAGATGCACGAACACGGTGGTCCCATTGTCCTGGGATTATGGAAGCGGGGAACACGTAAGTTCAAGATCATCGAGATAAACGGATCCCTCGCCGGCGCCGACGCCTTTCGAACCGACCACCATGAACGCTACGAACAGAATATCACCCTCCGCGCCGAGTTCCAAGGACGTGTCGAAGGTCTGCCACCCCGCTACGCCGCCACGGAGCACCGTGTCGAACTTCACTTTGGTAAACGTACTGTTCGCCAAGATTACCGATACCTGGAATTTGGGGTCCAGCGTGCAGGTATTCACGCCGCCGGACAATCGCATGCCGATTGCTCTCGATTCAGGCTGCGGGCTGACCCGGGTGATGATAAACGTGCTGGCATCCTCTACCGTCTTATCATCCTTCACGTTCCAGCCGATAGGATGCCATCGGAGACAGTGGGAACCCGTCCGGGCACGCTGCTGCGTCACGGCGATGGCATTTCCGCCACTGTTGGACGTCATCCAAGACTTGGGGCCCATCACGTTGTTGGCTGCTTCCGAAAGGTCTCCGGCCTCGAATCCTCCGTTGGAGAGTCCGGCGGTTCGCTGCCGAGGTTGAACCAAGGGCATGGGCCGGAGTTCGCCCCGGCGGTAACTCGCAAGCGAGTTCTTCAGTGTGTCGTAGCCCGGCTTCTTGGCGCCGCCTTCATACATCAGCCCCAGAGACGTCAGGTAGCGCATGAAAGGTTCGTGTTCCAAGAGCTCTTCGTCGAGAAAGCCCTGTAAGGCGTGCTTGGTATGGGCATAAGGCCAATCGATATGCGACAGCCACGAAATCCCGAGGATCCGGTCTTCCTTGCCGGGCAGCCAGGCGACCAACTGTTCGATGAATTGCGCCTGTAGCTCGGGCGAGGAATCGATGGATTCGTGGGTCGCGCAGCCGATCTCCTGAATAAGCACCGGCTTGGTTCCCGCAAGACGCAACATGCCTTCCAGGGCTACGGCAAAGTAGTTGGGATGGTCTGGATCGAGTGCTTTGGCCGTTGGAGATTTGCCCAGCGAGCTATTGGGCGTGTAGTAGTTGAACGCAAGGTAATCACAATACGGTTCGAGGTCCGGCCAATAGGTCGCGGCGCCGTTGCAACTGAGCGCCACGCCGACGCGAATTTCCGGCCGCGCCTCGTGAACGACCTCGGCGCCCTTTCGCACAAAGGTCAGGTATGCCGGCCACTCTTTCCGATGGCCTCCAAAATAGCTGCCTACCTCGTTGCTCAAATTCAGAAAATCGATGGAGTCTCCGTATTCGGCCAGGAAGGCTCGCAGAAAGGCTTCCCAACGCGCAAGCAAGTCCGGATCGTCAAAAGGCTTTCCCTCCAAGTATTTGGGGAGATGCTTCTGGTCCATGTGGACCGTCGTATTGGTGAGCGAGACGACATAGCCCTGTTCCTTCAGACCCTGCAAGTGTTTCTTAAACGGATCTTCCCCGGTGACTTCCTTCCAGAAATACGCTCCCGGCTCGGGTTCCTTCCACTGGAAAATCGTGGTGAAGAAATTGAGTTGAAATTCCTCGGCGATGGCCCGATCCGTCACATGATCTTGGCTCGGAACACCATTGAGCCCAATCGGAACGGTGGCTACTTCGTTTTGCTTCTCGGATTCCGCGGCGACACCGATGGCCGTCGATGCCGACAACAGGGCCACAGCGACAAGCAAAATTCGGTCTCGTCGTATCGGCTTCGTCATCCCTAATCCTCCCAATGCACGCCAACGCTCGGCGAAGCTGGAATCGCCTCTCGGATAGCTGAAAGGGGTGCCCATGCGTGCTTCCCAGGGTCAACGCCACCTCGACGCGTGCTCTTCGTAAAGGCACAGCGATTCGGCGGCTGACGAGTTTACACCACTGCGGCCTGTGCCACAAACGAGTGCCAAACCGCTCAAACCGGAGTGGCTCGGCCTTCATTCGGCGTGACAGACTGGCCGGGAACAACGGCAAGGGTACACACCTCACGGGAGTGTATCACGCACGGTAGCTATTTCGGACGTCGCGCACGGAGAGAGCCGCCGGAAGCCCGGCAGGCCCATCTTCGTTCCGGCGACTCTTGGTCGATCGAGTTGTCGCTTACGCGGCCCGCCGCTTCCGCCATCCGTACCATCCCAGCCCCAGCAGGCCGAGCGTCCAGATCAGGAACGTGGCGGGCATCAACCCTAGGCCGTACGGGAAGGTAGCCTCGGCGGCATTGCCTTGGTACACTAGTCGGTTCGGTACTGCTAACGCCGGCTCCGTACTGCTAACGCCGGCAAAGTCCTTCCATCCCAGCAACATGTTCCATCCGGCAAATCCCCCGACCGCGATCCCCCTGCCGTTGCTGATCACCGGAGTTGCCGGTGTGGCGGGCTACAACGCACTGCGCTATTTCCAGGAAAGACACCCCGGCCAGGTGTACGGCATCCGTCAGGAAGACAACCTCCGGCTGACCGGCCCGGGAGTGGTGGCCTGCAATGCTGAGGATCGCGATGGCTTGGCTCGGCTGTTCGAGCGGCACGAATTTGGTGCGGTGCTCGATTGCGCCGGCAACTGCGACTTAAGAGCGTGCGAGATGAATCCGCAACTCGCCCATACCATCAACGTGGAGGGGATTCGCAACCTGGTCCGCCAGAGCGTGCCGCGAGGCATCCGGCTGGTCCACCTTTCGGTCGACCTGGTATTCTCGGGCAACGGCGACGGTGGCTACACGGAGGCAGATCGGCCCGATCCCGTCTCGGCTTACGGTAAGACGATGGTGGCGGGCGAACAGGTGGTCCTCAAGGCCGACCCGGGGGCTTGCATCTTGCGGATCTCGTTGCCGATGGGAGTGAGTCTCAACGGCCATGCGGGAGCTATCGACTGGATCGCTTCGCGGTTCAAGAAGTCGCGGCCGGCAACTCTGTATTTCGATGAGATTCGCACACCCACCTACACCGACTGCCTCAACGCGTTGTGCGAGAAGATGTTGACGAACGACCTTAGCGTCTTGTTCCACGCGGGGGGGCCTCGACGGTTGAGTCTCTATCAGATTGCGCAGATCATCAATCGCACGGGCGGCTACGATCCCGACTGCCTGTGCGGCATCCCTCGCCGCGAGGCCGGCCCGATTCCGCCTCGTGCCGGCAACGTCACCATGGATTCCAGCAAGCTTGCGCGGGCGTTGGGTTACGATCCGTTCGATTCGTGGCCACGGGACGATTGCCTGGTACCCACCGATCGCGACTGGCACCGGCGGCGTCCTGCGGGTGAGCCCCGGTCTCCGGAGTACTTGCACAAGGTCTTGTGCAAGAATCCGGGCAGTCGGTGGTGATGCTAAGAAGGGGCGTGCAGGGCGGAATCCGGCGTCATCCGCAGGAAGGCCAAACTACTCTTAGGAATGTTTCGTAAAGGGTGGTTTGATGGGACGTCTCATCTCACCCATGTGTTTGCTGGGGCGCGTCGGTCGATCTGGCCGCTGCGCTTTGGCAACTTGCGTTCGGTGGGTGCGACCGAACGCACAAACGGTAATTCGCCAACTGCGTTCGGTCTGTTTCACCGAGGCAGAGAACGCTCGTCGATGGTAGTCGTCGTTGGGTTGCCGTCGCCCCAGCCTATCCGACACAGGAGTTGTCGTCCTGTGTCACGAACAGGACCTCGGGGAACCATGCGGCACAACCCCATCGTTGGCCGTATCGAGATGCCGGCCCCGGGTGCCCGCCAACCTGCCTTGGAGACGCACGATGCCGGCGACGCGCGCGTCATACCGATCATGCTCCGCACCGTGGACTGGAAAGGCGCACCGTTCTCACAGCTTCAAGCGTGAGGATGGGAGCCGGTAAACGAATGGCCTGATGAAGATGTAGCCTCGGCCGATGTTGCCGCGGGTATTCGGAGGGCAATCGACAACCCCGACCCGTCGCCATGAGCACGGCGGGTCAGCTCAGTTTGGCGCGAGACGTACAGCAGTGGGATACAACTCATTCTAGGATCGCGGTGTGAATTTTACCTTGTCCGTCCCCAATTGGTCGGCGAGCCACTCTCGCCAGTCGGCTTCGTAGCTGCTGCCGAGAACGTCGCTTAGTATCTTCTCCTGCATTGCGACGAAATCTCTCTCGACTCCAATTTGTCCTAGTCGTTCTGCAAGTTGGCCCAGCCTCCCTCCGTGTTCCTCTTGGACGAACAGGCAGAACATTTTTGCTGCCAGCGTGTTGCTCTCGCTTTTCCGAAGTTGGTCCCACGTCATCTTGGAAAGCTGACTGATCTCGGGAAGTGCATCGATGTCGAACTTGCCATTGGTGATCGGGAAGTCTTCCATCCGCCAGTGACCTAACCGGAGGGTGCCGACGATCGTCCCCCGCTTGAAGGCGAACTCCTCGAACAAGGAGGCTAAGCCTTCTTCGAACCAAGGCGGAGCGGTCGGCAGGTGGTTATAGATCAGCAAATGGACGAGCTCGTGACCAACTGTTCCCCCTCCGAGGTCCGCTCGATAGAATACCGTGTTATGAATGCCGACCGAGAACCCCCAGTTCTCATCCTGGTCTGCGGCATGCTCTACACCGTACACTTCTTCCAATAGGAAACGCATATCCGCCTTGTCGTTGGCAACAACAATGGTCACGTCCCTCGAACGGGCGTCCGCAAGGCCCAGCTTCCGCGTGAGGTGCGACAGCGCTTTGTCCGCCAACCTCGCGATTTCGCCAGCATTGCGACCGAGAACAACGACGCTGCCGCTCCGGGCACGTGGCCGATCCGTAGGTAAGCTCGGTTCCCGGCTGATCCAGCCGAGATTGCCGGATCCTTTCCCGGAGACAATTCCAAACAGAATCGGAATTTCTCTTAAGCGCCCCCCCAGTTCCCGCTTGGATCCGGCCAATTCGTGCTTCGCAAGCGTTGCTCTGATCGTCTCAAGTTCGGGACTAAGCCTGGCCGCAATCTGCGTGACCGATCTCAAGACGTTGTCCGCCTCCTGTCTCTTGCCTTCAAATACCAATCTCGCTACGTATCCCAGATAGGCACGGACCCGTTCTTCTCGATTATCGAGACGGTTGATCTCCCGCCGCAACTTCTCGCCGTCAAGGTCCTCGACAATCAGTAGTGCCGATATTATGTCTTTGAAATCACTGCTGAAATCCGGGGCAGCCGCTGCATCGCGTAGGAACAACAGAGTGAATAGAATCGCAAGAGGAAATTTTCTTTGTGTCATGGTAAATCCCCCGGAAATCTTACTTGGCAGACCATCCTGCGACTTACTTACTCTTGTCTTTTCCGAATTTCTGCTCGAGTCGAGACTTCTCGGAACTGTCGATTTCTGCGCCGCCTAACAATCCCTTCAAGAGTTGCTCAAACTCGGATCTTGACATGTCACCATTCGTTGAATCTGCAGCAGGGACGGTGATCGGAGATATCGCTTCGCCGATGGTGATAGGACGATCGGCAAGCAGAGAAACGCAAATCACCAAGCTGCCGAGGCATGCGAGAACGATTCCGGGTGAATTTGCCTTGAACATGACTTTCAGGTCAAGACGGGAGAGCTGCGCCTCCGTCGAGCTCCGAAGTTTGCCAAGCACAAACGTCGCGCCGACCATGCACAATGCCATTCCTGTGATGAAGCTCATGTACTGAACCCAGATGCGGGACATTACCAGGGCCCGCCCTTGGTGATAACGTTGATTAATCGAACAAGCATTAAGATACAGTTGGCCGGTCGTGGGGTCTAAATCTGATTGGAGCAGTAGCTGGGGATCAGCGCCGGTCACGTTCTGAACGGAGATCTGAACATAGATCAGTACGACGAGCGTCACCAGGAAAAAGAAGCTGGTGATACCCAACAAGACATACATCATTAGCCCCAGCAGCCGATCTTGCCAGGCGTTAATCTCGTCGGCCCCGTTGTTCCCGTTAGTATTTGATCGATCACCAGCATCTGTGGTACTGCCGGTGGCAACTTCACCGGAATCTTGAGCCTCCGGCGACACCCGATCCGATTGGCCGTCTAAGGGTGGGCTCGGTTGATTAACAGTCATTTACG
Source organism: Pirellulaceae bacterium (assembly GCA_016784735.1). Taxonomy (GTDB): domain Bacteria; phylum Planctomycetota; class Planctomycetia; order Pirellulales; family Pirellulaceae; genus JADHUC01. The sequence continues at coordinate 40,962 of JADHUC010000065.1, forward strand.
GACCTGCTTCATGTTTGTTTTTTGGGGAATGTATATGAAGGGAACACAACACTCAGCTCCAATCGTCGTACACCCTCATGAACTCGTTCGCGACAGGCTCTTGAACTCATTTTCGCACAAACTTCCCGTATCTACAATTCCCGCGGCCGTCTGCATTGGACTTGCGTCGCGTCGCAGCACCAGGCGGAGGTGGCCGCACTCTGTCGTCAAGGCTGGGGGGTCGCCAAGAAACCTCCGGCGCAGACGCCATTAGTCATCACCACGTCCGCTCACACAGCAACCGTCAGCAGCTTCGTCCCCGGCGTGTTCGGTGGTGTAGCACTCGTTGTGCGAATAGGCATGCGTTTCCCCAATCTCTGTTTTGGCTTTTGCCATTCGCGGAAGACGCCAACGGCATGCCACGACTTGCAGACACGCCGGACAGAACGTCTCACGAACGGCAGTGCTTGCAGAACGAGATCCATGTCCGAGTGACGGTACGAAATCACGGTTCTGGGCCGCCCGCTTAGTCGCAGTGAAAGCGCACCGGTCGACGACACCAGCAGATCTAGAGGCGCCGACGCCGTTGCGCGCACCGCTCTAACAGCCCGCGGGCAAATGCTGTATGCCGCTTGCGCGCTCAGGCAAAACGTCCTGAGTCACCAACGTAGTCCGCCACGGTAGCCGACAAACGCAGGAAACTCACTATTCGTTGCTTGCATCGGTCTTCCCGCCCGATGCAGAAAACGGCAATCCGGGATGCGCGCTCGGTGGGGCACACCGAGCTCAGTTGTTCCGGAAGGCAAAGTTACGGAGGCCTCGCCGTCAGCCGCAGCGTGCGGAAGTGGGGTGGTCTTCTCCGCAGTTTTTGACTGCGCGAAACGTGCTACGGTCTGACTCCGGTACGCGGTGCGGTGTGCCGCAAATCGGACTTGCGAGGGCAAAGATCGAATTGGCCGCAGCCGTGCGTGGCGGCTGAGTGCGGCTTGCCCGCGGTCTGTGGACTAGGGTAATATAGTATATGGGCGTTGAGGTGGTATTATGAATCTGACGAGCGATCACGAAGTCGAAGCGACGCGTGAAAAAATCCGCCTTCTGGAGGCTCGCTACGAGGCACTCCGCCGAGAGCCAACGGACGACGCCCATGTACGCGAACTGACGCTCCGCTCTCTTAAACGCACGATCCATCAGATGCAAGAAGACATCCTCCGTTGTTCTTGCCATGCCGCATCGCCACGCGCGGTTTGAATCAGGGCGAATGTCTGGTCGAGCAGAAGGCCGGGATTAGCCGACGGAGGGTCCTGTTCGCTCGGATACGGAAGCTTCCGCTCGCGCTTGAGAAAATGAAACAGCCCGCCATCCTCCTGGTTACGATTCTCTGCGTTCTTCGCGGCAATTCCGCCGCGGCAGACTCGCTGTTGAACGCCCGCTACCGACTTGTGGTTGCCAGTGGTGGAGCGGTAACGCTACACGTGGACGGCATGTCTCCGCAGGTTATCACGCCGGCGTTCACCGTGATGCACTGCGAGCAAGATCCACGGATCTTCCGAAATTTCAATCACCCGAACTACCTGCTTGCACCGCGTCCCGCTGTGCGATGGCTCGCTGTGAATGAACCCACCGATACGCTGAACGCATGGCTTGCTTCGCCCGCGAT
>JADHUC010000066.1 GCA_016784735.1 Pirellulaceae bacterium
TCGAGGCGACGACGGTGACCAACTTGCCGTGGCTGTTGTACCCTTCGAGCAGACCATCGCCGCGGTTGTTGGCGGCGGCGGCGAGCACGCGTTTGCCGCCCTTGTTGTGGATTTCCAGCAGGCCGTCGCCGCGGTGATTCACGCCGACAATGGTCACCAATTTGCCGTTGCTGTTGTACGCCTCGACCAGCCCATCGCCACGGTTGCTGGCCGCGGCGGCGAATACACGCCTGCCGTCGTTGTTGGAGATCTCCAGCAGCCCGTCACCGCGGTGATTGCTCGTGAGCACACTCGCACGCTTCCCGCGATTGTTGAACGTCTCGATCCACCCCTCACCGGACGAACCGGCGCCAATCTTCACCAGACATTCACCGGTCTGGTTGACGATTTCGATGCCACGAACTCGCAATACGTCTTTCGCGCCGTTGTGCACGGCACCCATCGTTACGACGCAAAGAAGTGCGGCTCCCAGCCCCATCGCAGCCAGACGCCAACGGCGATAGGAAGACTCCAGTTGCAGAACTCGTTGTTCGATACTCTTCATCTTGCCGTTCCTCTTGATTGGTGGTCGAATGTGGATGCCCAATAGATGCATACCGTGCGGACTGCCGCTGCATGCAATCATATTGTACTCACAAAGACGGCTGCGGCCAATCTGATCCCATAGCTGTTGGATGGCCCAGAGGATGCACAGTTTTTCTGCATCTGCCCGGATCGATCAACGGCTGACGGCGATTTCCCTCGTAACCGGGCAATCCACGTCAAGCGAGTTCCACAGATCCCGTTCCGTCGCACGCACGGCTTCCGGTTGATCGGCATAGCTCGTTGCGGAAGAGCAGACAATCAGCAGCAGAAAGACGATTCGTCGCATGTTATCAATCCTCGTCATAATCGAGGCATGAATGGGACTCACCAATACGTTGTACACGCGCAGGTGATCGTGGAGAATATCCTTGGCACCGACACTTGTCATGAAATGCATCCACGACATGGCGCCGTTCCAATCGTCTACTTTCTCCAGGAGATCTCGCCGAACCATGGCAAAGGAGACAATGGATGAGAGCCCACCACCAGCCAAAACGTGCTTTGCCTCCAATACCACTAACGGCTCTCCTTTGTTTGAGCGTCTGCGTGGCTGTGGCGGCCGAGCCGCAAAACGAAGAGTCAGATGAGATTCGCCAGGCCCACCAATGGGCCGAAGCTGCTTTCGCTAAACCCAGTCCGTTGCCTGGTTCATCGGGAACATCCGAACCCGGGGATGAATTGGTCGTCTTGTTCAAGAGTCACAAGGTGCTCAAGAACCGCACGGTCTGGAACACACCACTGAAACTTGGTCAGACGGTCTACGAACAGGGGATCTACATGGATGCCCCGGCGGCGGTGCGAGTGAACTTGGTACGTCCGGCCGTCGAATTCACCGCCACGGTAGGCATCGACAACAACGCGGACACGCAGCGAATGCCCGATGCCGGCTCTGCGCGCTTTCACGTCGTCGTGGGCGACAAGCGAGTCTTTACTACGCCCGTGTTGAAGTTGCAAAACGAGCCCATGCGCATACGTGTACCTCTCGATGGCGCGCGCCCGTTCGTCATCGAAGTCGACGACGGCGGCAACGGTCGTGGCTGGGATCAGTGCACGTGGGGCGATGCCGCAGTCAAGTTCGACGATGGGTCCGTCCGATGGCTGGACGAGTGCATCGTCTGCCCGTGGCGCAGGAACCTCTCGACGGCACCCTTTTCCTTCACCTACGGCGGCAAGCCTTCGTGGGAACTTCTGCCCGGCTGGGATTACACGACGGAAGCAAAGAACGGCGATGACGTCCTGCAGCGGCTCGTCGCTTTCAGAGACCCGAAGACTGGCCTCGTGCTGGAATGTCATTTGACGTGCTACTCCGATGCTGCAGGCGTCGACTGGGTGTGCCACCTCAGCAATACGGGCACGCAGGACACGCCGATCATCGAGCAGTTCATGCCGCTGGATACTGTTACGTTGTTTGAAACCGAGCTTCCCGAGCGATCGGCGACATTGCGCTGGTCCAATGGCGATGGTTGCACCGCCGCATCATTTCTGCCGCACGACGAGGTGCTCCCAAACGCCCTGCCGCGATCGTTTCAGGCCCGTTCGTCGGACACTTCGTGTTTTCCCTTCTTCAACCTCATGGGACCGCGCGCCGGTTGGATTCTGGCTGTGGGTTGGACGGGCGGCTGGATGGCTGATTTCCTGCATGATGCCGACGGCCGTGTGGCGGTTCGTGCGGGAATGCAGAGCACGCATTTCCGCCTTCGACTCGGCGAACGTGTACGTACGCCGCGAATCCTACTGATGCGCTATCACGGCGACGAGATGATCGACGGTCATAACCGCTTTCGACGGTTGATGCTCGACCACTACGTCCAGCGTCGTGACGGCAAACCCGCCGAGCCGCCCGTGGCCTCGAACAGCACTGCCGGCCTGTGGGTTCGAGCCCAACGTGACAAGCGGCCGTTGGGAACACTCACCGAGCAAACCGAACTGGCGGCAATTCCGCGAATCGCCAAACTCGGCTGCGAAGCCTACTGGATGGATGCTTATTGGTTCCCGCAGCCGTGGGGCACGAACGGCGGTAACTGGTTTCCTCGTCCCGATGATTTCCCACGCGGGCTGCGTCCCTTGAGCGACGCCGCTCACGCGGCGGGCATGAAGTTCGTGCTCTGGTTCGCCCCGTTCTTCGTGCGCGACGGCACGAAGTGGGCATTGGACCTGCCGCAGTACGTCCACGGCGGTGGGCAAGGCCGGGGCGGGGTCTGGAAGGTGGCCGACCCGGAGGCCCGCCAATACCTGATCGACTTTCTCTCGCAGCGAATCGACGACTGGGACATCGACATCTACCGCGAGGACTTCGGCATCGGCGCGCCGCCGGAGGAAGGTCCGGATCGGGTAGGCATTGCCGAGATGCGGCATGTCGAGGGTTTCTATGAGATCTGGTCCGAACTGCTGCGGCGCCATCCCGGCCTGCTGATCGACAATTGCTGTGGCGGCGGCCGGCGGATCGACTTGGAGACCAGCAAGCTGGCCTTCACGCTTTGGCGGAGTGACTACAACGACGTCGGCCAGGGTCTCAAGGGTCCGGAAAACTGGCCGCGGATGGCGCTGGGAGACCAAGTGATGGTGACCGGTCTGTCGCTGTACCTCCCCTTTCACACAGGACCCATCTGGGACACACGTCCGTACTGCTTCCGCAGCGCCATGACCTCCGGGATCGTTCTGTACAACGACCTGGATCGAGACGAATGGTCCGACGAACTGGCCCGGCAGGCGATCGCCGAACTGCAGGAGTTGCGACCGCTGTTCCAAGGCGACATCTATCCGTTGCTGCCGCTGACTACCAGTCAGGCCGACTGGTACGCCTATCAACTCGACCGCCCGGATCTTGGCAGAGGCTGCGTCTTCTTCTTTCGCCGCCCCGATTGCACGCAATCCGCCCGTGAGGTTCAGCTTCGCCATATCGACATCGAGGCGACCTACTTGATCAGCGTCACCGGCGAGACGTACGACATGGCCAAGCCCAAAGAGGTACGTGGCAGTGAACTGCTGCGACCTACCATCCAGATCGAGAAGCAACCTGGATCGGCACTGCTTCGTTATCACCGACTATCGCGTTAACAGCCGTTTGATGGCGATATTGCGGAACATCACTGGGTCTCGATGCCCGGCGAAGCCGAAATGTCCGCTCGTGCGATCTTTTCCCGGATGGGGGCGATCGCCCATGTATTCGGTGATTTGGCTCACATCCGCATCCACGATGACTGTGCCGTTCAGTTCGACGGTAATGGTCGAGCCCCGCACGGTCACCTCTTGATAGTTCCACTGCCCTACCGGCCGCAGGTATCCGCGATGGGCGGGAACCATGCCGTATATCGAACCGTGAAACTGTCGCGGATCGAGTTTGGCGTACTTCTCGGCCGTATCATCAATCACCTGCAACTCGGTCATGCCGTCGTACGAGGCCCGTCCTTCTCCGGGGTAGCGAATCGCAAGTCCATTATTGCCGCCTGGGGGCAACTTGAATTCCAACCGCACCACGAAGTCCTCGTACTGCTCTTCGGTGAACAAGACGCCGCCCTTTCCAGGTTGGCAGACAATCGAGCCATCACGGACTTCGTAGTTCTCCACGGCCCCGGTCCAGCCGGTCAGATCACTGCCGTTGAAAATCGGCTGGAATCCCTGTGCCGTGTCATCGCCACGCAGTCGTCGATTCGCCTGGTCGGCTGGTATTTCCCGCAGGTTGATATTGCGCCAACGGATCTCACCGCCGTGCGTCTGCAAGTGAATCGGACCCTTCGGCCGTAACGGAGTGAGACGTTCACGGTCCCAGTAGTTTTCCATGATCGCGTTGTCAACAACCAGCTTGTCGTTCAACAGCACGGTCGTACGGCTACCGATTTGGGTGATGCGAAACTGATTCCATTCCCCGAACGGTTTGTCGGCCAGGACCGACGGCAGTTGGCCGGGCGCGTCGGCGCCATTGTTGTGCAGTCCCCCTGAGCCTTTGTCCGCGCCGCGATCCCATTTGCCGCCGGCTTCGGTGTAGTCCCAGATCTGGACTTGCGGCGTGCCGCGCAGATAGATACCGCTGTCGGCTTTGGCCACCGTCTTGTACTCGAGGTGAAATTCGATGTCCCCGAATTCGTCTTGAGTAGTGGCGTATGGACCGTGGCCGTCATTCACCAGTTCGCCGTCTTCCACCCGCCAATGCGCCAGAAAATCCTCTTGTTGCGTGGCGATCGCTTGTTCGCGTTCTTCCGGCGGCGCCTTCGCGGTCTGGTGTGGATTGTCGCCATGCCACCCATCCAGGCTCTTGCCATCAAACAACGCTCGAAAACCTCCGGGAGGATTCGGTTCGCCCGCCCGCAGGACACCAGCAAAGAAGAACCCGCCGAGCACCAGCAGGGTTGCGAAACGATGGGGGATACTTGTCGGCGTTAATCTCATAGTTTGGACCTCAGGGGTGTGCCGACGCTGTGCGCGCCGTTGTTAGGAGTGGGTGGAGCCGATTGGTCGGCCGTCATTTGGTGGCAGTGACTCGCATGTAAGCGTCCGCGGTCAAGCCCGAGGCAAGCTCCCGGACATGAATGCGCCACAGCCCGGGCACGTCGTTGGGTGCGATGGTCGCAGCGAGCTGGACCACGCCATCTTTGGCGCCGTAGTAACCGCTGAACTCGGCGGCCTTGCCGGAGGGGTCAATCAGATCGATCTTCACTGGCACGATGGCGTCCATGGGCTGGCCGTCGTCGCCAACAATGGCGATCTTGATGTCGACCCGATCGCCGGCGGCGGCGGCTTCGGGCACGCTGATCTGTACCCGGTCAATGGCCTGGTCGGTGACCATGAACACTCGGCCCTCGCAAGGCCCGAAACGCTCGGCGATCGTGGTGGAGCCCTCGCCGGAGCGGGCGGTCACCTCGCGGTTGGACAGCAGGTTGTACACATGCGCGCCGGGATGGCGGATGCTCAGTTCCGCTTCGGTGGGCAACCCGTTTTCCATGACCAGCCCGTGATGGCCTACATAGTCACCGAACTCGCGCAGATCGTTGACCGCGAACAGGTAGTCGGTCGATCCGTAGCTACGCACGCGGGTAATGACGTCTGGCGTCGAGCTTTCGGCGTAGCGTTGATACGTTGCGTCAAGTTCCGATCGCAGTTTGGCTGCGGCTGCAATGTTATTGCTGCGCGCCTGGTCCGCCTCGCGCGGTCGAACCTGAGTGGGCAGCAAGATGTCGGGCTTGACGACTGGACACAGATTCTCGTCGCCCACGATGATGCCGCCTGCCTTCTGGAAGGCCTGCGCAGCCGTCACCACGGACTGGGGCAACACGTCGCAGGCGGGCATGACCAGAATCTTAAAGTCGGCCAGGCCCTCTTGCTGGATGGTCTCCTCGTAGATCACACGCGGCTGGAGTCCTGCGTAGCGCAGGATCAGGTAAGCGTCACCCTCCCAACCGCCGTTCCAGCCATACGTGCCCCGCCGCGCGAACATCTGCGAGGCGAAGCTCTCCAGGAAAGCCACGTCGGACTTTCGGTCGGGTATCTGCATCAGTGTGGGACCGAGCGGCCGGACCACCGTGTTGACCAATCGCTTGAGTTCCCACTTGGTTTCCGGGTTGGTGTATCGGTAGGCTCCGTGCTTGTCTTCCAGCGGCACCAGCGAGCCCCAGCCGTGATACATAATGCCCTGGATCGGACGTGATATCTTGCTCCACAGCGCCTCGCGCAGATGCATGGGGGCGATGGTAACAAAGCGCGCGTCGGGGATCTCGCGTTCCCAAGCGGCCCGGTAACGCCCCGAGGCATCCACCGAGCCGGTGCCCGACGGGCGCACGTCCTGGTCGGCAAAGTCGCCGGTCTGGGCGCTCGCTTCCTCGCCGGGTTCGGGCGCGGTCTGGCTTCGGTACCAGATGATCTGGGTCATTTTCATGACCTGCTGGTCGCCGCGCGTGGCCCCGCCTGCCATGCAAAACAGCTCGTCGCTACACAGGCCGATGCGGATCGGGTCCGGGTACGAGTAGGTCCAGTGGGACAGGTAATCCACGTCGCCGCCGTTGCCGTAGACGCTGGCCACGCGCACGGCCGGATCGTGGAAGGTCCAGAAGTCATCGTTGCCGCCCGACTTGAGCCCTTCGTGCAAGGCCGAGTGCATGGCGTTCCAGCCATCGCCCTCTTTCCAGAACCACTTGTAGTACACGTACAGCGGGTAGTCGTCCGGGATGACGCGGTCGGCCGGGAAGTCGGGTATGGCCTGGTATCGCGTACCTCGCTGCGTCTGGACTCCGTCTGGGATGTCATCCAGTCCCGTCGCAACCTTGAACGCTTCACGATCGTGGGCGTGGTAGCAGGGGCGAGTGTGGCCGCGCACCTCGGTGTGCACCATTGCGGCCTGCATGGCGGGATGGCTGCCGTATGCCTTGGAGACGGAAGCCCCCACGTTGTAGCAAAACTTCGACATCTCCGGGAACAGGCCGCACACATCGTCGTCCAGGTGCTTGCCATCGGCTGCGACGCGACGCAGTTCCTCTTTGCTGTTTGCCCAGCGGCCCGGCGAAAGGCCCGAGACTACGCCAATGCCATTCGCCAGAGCTTTGTCCAACGAAGCGATGGCCTTTTCCATGCCCTCTTCCGTTGCCGGCTCGGTCGGTTCGCCCGCCTCCCAGATCTTGCCAAAGTCCGCGCCGATGCCCAGCGAGTGCGTAAAGCCCAATTCGGTCAGCCAGTCCATCTGGCCCAGCGATCCGCCCCACATGACCACGGGCATGGTATGCGGCAGCGGGCGAGGGACGATGGTGATTTCGAATTCCTGGGTGCTGCGGAAGGGATTCTCGCCGGCAATCTCGATGGTTGCTGCCAGACGGTAGACGTCCGGGCGCAGTCTGGTGTCTATGTCCAAGTCGATGATATGCCGCTGGCCCGGTCCCAGATCGGGTATCGGCTGCGCAGGTTGTGGCACGCCTCCGAACAGGAAAGCGGCCTTTGCCCCGCTGATCACTTCACGCCGTTTGTTGATGACGGCGAAGCTGACGGTGGCATCCTCTTCCATGCGCACAAAGACGCGGCGCAGCGAGGCGGGCTCGAAGGCCGCGGAACTGAACTCGAGCACGCCTTTCGAGATGCGTACCTGGTCGATGTAGCCGGGGAAACCGTGATAGAGGCTGCCCACGCGGTCGCCGAGAGTCAGGTTCTTGACGCCGGATGCAACCGCTCCGTATTCAGGCCGGTCATCACCACCCTGGACGGTGCCGTTGATGTAGAAGCGGCCGGAACCCTTGCCGTCGTACGTAAAGGCGATGTGGTACCAGACGTCCGGTTCGAAGACGTACTGGTTGGAGGTCCAGGTCGGGTGCTCGCCAGCCATGCCCAGCAGCATGCGCAACCGCCGCCCCGCCCCGCTGTCGCCGCTAAGGATGAGCTGCATCCCCGATTCATCCACATAGCGGTTGTCGAGCAGGAAGCTGTCCGGGTAGCCTTCGATCTGCGGCTTGGGCTTGATCCACATTTCTACGGTGAAGGCACCCTTGGGCGTCAGCTCCGGCACGGCTTTGGTCCGAGCTTGATGCGCCGTGTCCTCATCCGGCCATCCTCGCCAGGACTCCAAGCAGCCGCCGAAACGGCCCTCGGCCACAACCTTCGCGCCATTAAGCGTCAAGTCATGCCCGTTGCCCGAGCTGTCCTCCAGCTCCGCCCCTTCATCGAAGTTCCACAATCCGACGACATGGTCGCCCGTAGCATCCTCGCCGGCGTAAGGAGTGTTCCAGGGTTCGGCCAGTTGAACCTCGTCCTGCGACCACGCCAAGCCGCACAGGAACGGCGTTATCACGACCGCCATCAATGCTCGTCTCACGAGAGATTCTCCTTCAGAAATGCAAGTAAACGTTGCCCGATCCGTTGCTGCCCACGCTCGTCGGCTATTCATCCGGTCCGAATTGCCGACGACTCACTTAAGATGATACAGCACTGGCAATCCGGTCACCATCCATTGGGCACAGCAGAACGTCCTGCCACGTAGCGTCGGGGAATCGTGATGCTTAGAATACCATCACTTGCGAACGCCCCATCCAAAACGATCCTACAACGAAAGCCAAGCACGATGTCCGACAGTCTTCTTACACGCCGTGATTTTGTTCGCGTCGCCGGAAGTGGAGCGGCACTAGCTGCGATTGGACAGAACTGCTTGGCCGCGGAGCGCGACAATGAACCAATCGAGGACCCGCTGTTTCGCTTCGTGCAATGGAACGATGTCCACATTGACGAAACGCAGCCATCAAGCTACCGATTGGCAAACGAGAAGATGAAATACCTTGTCAACTGGATCAACAAGACAGAACGCCAATCTCGTCCCGACTTTGTTATCGGCGTCGGCGACATGATCCACGGCGGCGCTCCGGCGAGCCTGGGACCGGACATCCGGTTACAGAAATCCCTCCTTGCCGACCTGGAGATTCCGTTCCACCCCGTGATTGGCAATCACGAGAACGTGCAGCAGGAAGGGAACGCGAGCTACGAAGCACCATTCCGTGAAGCCTTTGGCGAGGATCGGACGAACTACACGCTGAAGCACAAGGGCCTTTTGTTTGTTTTGCTCAACAATTCCGGAGCCCCCAGCTCGAATTCCCGCGACGTGGGCAGGCGTCGAAACGAGTGGTTCCGCAGCGTCCTGGACGGCTCCGACGATCTGCCAAAGATCGTGTGTTGCCATATCCCGCTGGTGCCGCTGCGGGACGAAGCGGTGCTGAAGAAGAGTTTCGGTTTCATCAGCTATGCCGCACAAGACGATCAACTGCTCCGTCTGGTCGACCAACACGCGAAGTCCATTGTCGCGGTCCTGTCCGGCCATCTTCATTTGACGGGCGTCGTCACTCGCAACGGTGTACATCACGTCTCCATTTCCGGGACAGCCAGTTATCCCTGTGACTTCGCGAGCTACGATGTGTATTCCGACCGAATCCGGTTTCGCGTCCACAGCTTGCCCCAGCAACTGTCCACGCCGGACACGAACATCCATGGCCGCCCTCGACACGCGGTCGACTACACCGACGCAACTCACCCCACACACGAGTCCTACATCAAGGGCAATCCGTCGGAGCGAGATGCCGAATGGCGCTGTCTGGTCGGGCATCATCGGCCAGCGAATTGATGCGGGAAAAGACTTGCCCCCCTTTTTCTCATTTCAATACCGGGCGGAAAAGCGGTACGTGATCCTCGACCTTGACGGTGACATCTCCAACCGTCAATGGTGGATCCGGCTGGCGGACGAGTGATGCCGATGATCCCGGCAGAGTCAATTGCAGAAACCGAATCACGGCGGAGGCTCATCTGCCAACGGAAAAGGAGGAGCCCAAATGAAACATCAGCGACGTCCGACGCAAATCGTGACCGCAACCCCCACGCTGCGTTTTCCATTCGATCTCCACGAGCTGTGAACGCATTGATGCTGTTGGCCGCCCAGCCGCGGGTGTACGCCGCGAATTGGGCAAGCGAAATGACGTGCAATACGGCCTTTTGCTCGCTTGGTGAAATGGAGTTGGACTCTGCCGGGAAGCAACTCAACAAGGGATAGCCATGTCAGGGCGGGAAAATGATCTCGCCGGACCTGGGGCCCTGGCCGTCAACGATTTGTATCGATACTGTCTGGCCTTCGATGGTACCCTCCGTCCGTTCAAGGGATGGCGCCAGGAACATGCAATTGGCGTCCGCTGTGACGGTCCTTTCTTTCTTTTCTCCAGGTAATTTGAGCTTGGTCACCGAAGTGGTTTTCCATGTCGCGCTATGCACGTTGTTCAATGCTTCCGCGACACCGGCAAACGCAACGGCGGCCCCGCTGCCGGGCACGAGCCATGACATCAGCCCGAAGAAGGCAATCAGAACGGACGCAGCCAGAGCTATTTTCGTTGTCGTTTTCATGGTTTTGCCCCGCGGGATCATCGCTCAACGGATGGTCTCTGCTGCGGGAGAAATCGGCCGACTTGGGACAAGTCGGCCGAAGATTCGTCTCGCTTAAGCGAACCTAGATGACTCACTTTCATTCGCTCAATGTTAACGGCGTGAACAACGCATCGTCCAAGCTGACGTCAAAGTCGAGGTAGTACTCGCGTACTTGAACGATCTCACTTTGCGTGGTCGTTCGTCGGCTTCGCCGTGGATACCAGTGGCCTTTTGGCGTTTGGTTGAAGTTCTCGAATCGTTCGGTGTTGGTGTAAGCGATTTCGGGTTTCCCACGATCTTTTCGGATCACGGGCTCAACCGCTTTGACAACGCAGAAGCCGTGCTCGGGATCAAACCAATAGCGAGCCCGTTCTGGTGCCACTTCGTCTTCTTCACGGGTAATGACAACACGTACCGATCCCTCAGGGCCGTCGTCCGGGACTGGATCGAAGCTGAAGCTTCGTGCCTCCAATGTCGTCCACAGGTGCGGCCGACTGCTGAATTCGGGCATCAAATGTGGCCAAGCTACGGTTGGGTCATGCGGAAAACCGCTGACCGGATTGCTCATCCTCAATGCAACCTCCAGATTGGGCTTACCCTCCTTCGGCATAAGGTCGTCAACCATCAGATAGGTCGTGCGTGTTTTTCCGTTGCAAATCAATGTCGGTACCGACCAGAACTTCTCGCGGTTTTCGTTCCACCACGTCGCCATGTCTGCGCCTTCGGTCGGAGCCTCGACTCCCGGCATGGCCCGCAACAGATAATCCACCCGATGCTTGTTCCCGAGCCGACGCACACGACGAATCATCAAACCATCTTTCAGCGGCGATGCGTCACGACCTTCAACATGTTGGACAAAAACCGCGTCGTAGTCGTCGAATTCGGTTCGCCCCTTCTGAAACGCTTCTGCGATCGTCGTGACGTCGGAACAGGCGATGCGATCGACGACCTCAGCCGCTTTTGGAACTCCAAGTGCATAGATATCCTCGGGCCCTTGCTGTGGATACTCGAATCGTGTTGTGGAACACATCCCGTTCGAATACCGTTCCTCCCAAGTGCTCACGAGATCGGTCTCCGGATCGACGCGGACGTCAATTCGTCGACTTCGATTCGCGTCGGTTTGGTATTCGACACGGAACGAGTATTGGGCCCACTCCTTGTTGTTGACTGTGACCTTCGACATCGCCGGTTTTGATACTTTGTGTCCTGGGAACAATGTATCATGGTTCGCTTCGTTCATCAGCGCTTCGATGAAGGCGGAACCGCGCGAAAAGATGTCGCCCGTCGCGTCGGCTCTTGTTTTGTAGATACGATTCACATCCGGCTTGTATCGCACAGCAATGCCGGATTCGAAGTCGGTCAGTTGTGTCACCATAGGATGCCGAACGGCAGCAATTCGATGCACCGGCGAATACCAAGATTCAGATTCAGCCTTTTGCTCGCCATGTTGCATCTCGGTGATCGCGTGTACCCAGACTTGTTCGCGTGCCTTGGCCAACACGGCTGCAAACGCCGCGGGCGGAGCAAGCGCCCTGGGCAGGATTATCGCCAATAGCGACGCGGCAATCACCGCAGCCACACTATAAGCGAGCCAGCGGTGTCGCGGCGGCAATGAACTGGCAGGCACCGGCGTCTGGTCAACGGCAGGTGCAGTCCGTGCAAGCAACGCTGCCCGCAGATCGCTCACATGTTCGGGGCTTGGTTTCTCCATGTCGTCGGCCTCTCGCATGGCCTGTTCGATTTCGTAGTCTTCGATTTGTCGATCGCTAGTCATGTTCGGGTCCTCGTATCAACTGAGTGTCCATTGAAGGAGATCACGCAGTTCGCCGCGTGCTCTCGACAACATCGACTCCACGGCCTTTGGAGTCTTTCCGGACTTCTTTGCGATTTGCTTCACAGAATGGCCTTCGACGTACTTGCAGTGCAGGACGTCGCGTCGTTCCTCGGGAAGCGTCGCCAGCGCCGCTTGAATGAGTGCGGCGCGTTCGTTGGTTTCCAGCACGGTCGATGGCAAATCCGCCGAAGCAGAGTTATCTAGCGGTTCGTCCGCAAGCAGAGAAACATGCTCGGTCGCCCGGTCACGGTAGGCTCGGCGAAGATGCTGTATCGCCTTGTTCCTCGCGATACCGAAGACCCAGCTCTTAAGATTTCCCCGCTGAGGATCGAAGTCCTCGATCGAATCGATCGCGGCCAGCCAAGTCTCTTGATTCAGGTCTTCACAGACAAGTCGGTCGCCGCCAGTCAGTTTCCAGATCAAACCGAAAGTGCCATGCACCAGCGAATCGTACAGCAGAGCCCATGCCTGCCGGTCTCGACGCTGGATTGACTGCAAATCGATTGTTTCTTCTAGCATGTCAGATCCTAAGTGGCCTGCGAACCGTTCCGCTCGATCGACCTAAACGTGGTGGAACACCAAAGAGCCATTCGCGCAAACCACAAGAATCCTTCGCCGTTTTTCTGCATTTTCCAAGATAGTTGTCCTACAGCGCGACGCGAAAGCCCCTTCTCTTTCTGGGAGAAGGTTAGGATGAGGGCGAAACGCAGATGAAAACCCTCACCCCAGCGATCCCATGGGGAGCCACCGCTCGATTGAGCATGTGAAAGCACACGCCAGAAACACAATCTCGGGGGCGACTTTGCATCCCCAGATGCGAAAAGACCTATTTGCAGCAGAAAAAGGCGGGCAACTCTTCTTCTCCCCCCTCTTTTCTTCTTCTGATTGATGTCATTGTCGCCAAACCCGGTTGCTCTTTTTCATTCGTGGAGTGCTCCGACGAGGAAGAGAAAAGGAGAGAAAAGGACAGGCACTATTCAAGTTCAGTGCCGCTCGCGTCGGTCTTGATAGAGGAATACCGAATAATGCCTGTCCTTTTCCCCTTTTCCCGACCCGGCCCGGGAAGCTTGCCGCGTTCTTGCACGCACCATCGCCGGTGCGCACCCCGCCCTGTAGCGTTGCGGTTCGGCCATGGCCAGAACTATCCGCCAGCAGCGTCGCACCCGCGGGCTCCGTCATCGCCCAGTGAGCAACCGGTCCAGCCTTCGGGTCCGCGGAGCACTCCGTCAGCAGACCGCCAACCATCAGCATCGTCGCCATCCAGTGCCGTTCTGGCGTCATGTTACCATCCTTTGAAAGCTCCTGACTCTACCGTTTTCCATGTATGGATGTCTCATGAATAAGAAACCGGGCTCGCCATAGGCGGCAGGAAGAAAAGCGGTCGGGAGTCGTTTTTGAACATGACTCGCCCCGTTCCCTCACTCTTGCGTTCTTTCCGGGTATTTCCGAGGGCGTCCCCGGGGGGCGGAGCGTCGACTCCAGTCGCAGTTGCTTTGGGATCTGCCGCGTGACAGACGATCCCTCCGCTACATTGTCGCAGACGTCGTGGCATAGGACCACTCTTCTCAATTTCCGTCGTTTGTCGATAAACGACTCCCGACCCTTTTGCTTCCCCGAGGATCTAATCCCGTTCGGCTTGGCGCAGCGCCTCATCAAAAGTCGGTCCCAACTCGAACAGATTGTCCTCGGTCAGTGTGACCGGGATCATTTTGCCTCCTTTTTTGACTGTGAACGGTATGCACCAGCACACAGGCTTCTTGTCGATATACGTGATCTTGGTCACGATCCATTTCTTGCTGCCATTGAGGGCGGCCGCCCCGACAGTGGCAGAACGATGCGGACCCGTCGACGTAAGTAGAGCGACCTCATTGCCGGTGACCTCCTTAAAGCCGTAGTCCCAACCGAAGCTCATCAGCTCTGAACGGCGTGACTCCTTCGCTACGGACGCCTCAAGCTCGGTTCGAACGTGCGTCCGCATCATTTTGATCCAAGACTCATAGCCGGAAACAGGGTCTTTGTCGAATACTGCGAATTGCACTGCGGGCGGTTCGAGATTCGGAGTGTCCAGACTCATCGCGATTGCCCAACGTACGCCTCTCGGGCGAGTGGTTTCCGTTGATTCCTGCCCTGAGGTTTGATGCTGAATTGCCGAGCCCGAAGCACTGCTTGGGGATACCAGCCCCGTTCCGGGCGGTTCGGCGGCGTCCGGCGGGGACGCCCCTCGGACCGGCAGGCAGGGGAGCATCACGGCTACGGTCAGAATCGTGGCATGGGTCCACCACGACCTGCGATCGTTGAACGACGCATTGGCGATCATTTCAAATCTCCTTCTAATCGAGTAACGCGGACCGAAACCGACACCCAAAACCGTCACGACAGATCTCTCGGTTTGGATGAATTCGAGCGTCTGAAACAGTGTCTCTGCATAACGGCGGCGCGTGGCGGCGGAACCGTCGAGAGCCAGCGCGTCGCAACACAACTCCTGGGCAACCTGCATCTCTCGCCGCGCCCACCACGCAACCGGGTGCCACCAGAACAGAGCCGCGACCGCAAGACCACATGCGTTTGCCCAGTGGTCGCAACGAACGTAATGCGCCAGTTCGTGACGGACAATGCACGACATCTGCTCGTCGTCAAGCCGATCGACGAGTCCTCTCGGAACAACAACAGCCGGTCGATGCCACCGAGCCCAAAGCAGCGGTGTCATCCTTGCGTCTACCACCCGAATCTCCGGAGCGATTCGTGTGCCAATCCTTGAGGCGGCTTGCCGGACGATCCCCTCCAATCGTCTGTCGCCCGGATTTGCACGTCGCAGCAAACCTGACACTCGAAACGTCTGGACGACGTTCCATCCCAGCAACGTTAACGTCCCCGAAACCGATACGCACAGAAGGAGAACCAACCACGATACACGATCGACCTTGCGTGTGGCGTCAATCAAGTGGGCCGACCAAGCGCGCGGCGTAACCGTCTCGGCATCGTCGTAGAGCGAGGCGCTCTGTCCTTGTCGGCCGTCCACCAACGGCTGACGAGGTCTGCTCAAGGGCGAATCCCGCAAGTCATCGCTCAGAGTCACGCTCGATTGGACGGGATGGCTCGGCAGAATCGGAACAGGAATCAGCGGCGGCGTGATCAACTTCAACAACACTAACATCCAAAGCGTACGCTGAAGCCCCGGCCGATGTCGTACCGCCTTAAGGCAGCCTGACAGAGCGACCGCTCCTGCCAGCACCGTGGCCAGCACAGCGTTCCACACAACGAGGACGCAGAATCCCGTCATGACGATGACTCCGATGGCGGCGGGTCAATTCCATCGATCAGTTCTCGGATCGCTTCGCAGTCTTCACGGCTGAGTTTCGCGCGACTGACAAGGGAGAGGAGCATCGGCGTCAACGATCCACCAAAATGGTTGTCGGCCATCTGCTGGATTTGCTCACCTACAAGCGTCTCGCGATCGACACTTGCCGAAAAAAGATGAGCGAATCGGCTCGCGTCGCATTTGACCAAGCCCTTGTCTGCCAGACGATCGAGCAGACTCTTCACGGTTGCGTGCAATGACGGAGTGTGCTCCGGGTACAACGACTTGACTATGTCCCGAACGGAGATCGGTCCACGTGTCCACAGCACGTCCATGATGGCCAATTCTGTCGCCGTCACTCTGGTGGTGTTTCGTGGCATCTGCGTCAGTTCCTAGTAATCTAAGGCAGTCTGCCTAAGATTCTAAGGCAGATTGCCTTTAAGTCAACCCCATTCTTCTCATCTTTCTCGAGTTTCGCCGCCGGCAGCGCTAGTGTGTGCGGTGGCGAACGACTTGCCCGATGACTCCGTTGCCTCGCTCGTCAGCGACATGGGCGCGTAGGTCGGGGTGACCACGTACTCCCCTCGTTGCCTGCTCTCCTGCTACGTGCCGAGGAAGTCGACCAGCATCCGAGACTCGACGACGTACTGGAAGTTGCCATCGGGCAATTCAGTGACTGTCACGTGCTCGTAGCCGTATCGCAGATCGCCCTCCACGTACGCGCGCTGGGCGATTCCGCTAGGGCCTCGATAACCACAACATTCTCACTCTCGCGATTTGACTATGCATGATTTGCCTCTTGAAAGTCTAGGGTTGTGAAAACAGGAATTCCCTTCCACTCGCCTCCGCTCCTTATCAACCTCCGCTAGGTGACTCGGAACTTCTTGGCTTCCCTCGGGCGCCATAAGACGATCGGCGCGCTTGCATCGTCGAGCTGTGTAACGGAATGGTCTCTGAGTCCGAGATCGGCCGCTGCCAATTCGACCACTCTCCGTGTCGACCTTTCCCTCGCCGGCAGTGTGCCTACGTGCCCATCTCGGCTTGCCACCGTGAACCGCTGCCTCCGCCTGGCAGGCTTCCGCAGACAACGCCAAGTCTTCCCAAGAGGGCACGAGCCAGCGAAACGCATCAACATGTCGGGCCGAGTGCGCACGGCTGACCTTCTAAAGGTGTCGGTGGTTCGTTGGAATCGACCTGCAATTGGTGGTTCTATGTTGTCTTCTTGTGGTCTTGTTGAGATTGGAGCGATTTGCCCGCCAGCGCGGCGAAGATATCTGCAAGATTGTCCAGTCGATACCTGACACTCACTTTCGACTTGTCCCGAGGGATCAAGACAAAGAGTGAAGCCAGCGACAAACAAGCAAGCCATGCGAATCCTGCTAGATGTTGATAACTGTCGGTCCCTAAGAACCCCAGGAAACCAAGGAATCCAGAAAATCCAAGCGCACCAAGAAACCGGCGATCATGTGTCTTTTCCATATCAGACCTCCTTTCGTCGAACGACCATATTCAACCGGCCGCGACAGGAAAGGCAACCATCCCGCTGCGGCCGATCGCGGCTCGGTTGCAACAGTACTTGGATCCCGGCAAGAAATTCGTGACGCTGCTACTTGGGTGCGGGTCCGCTAACGAACAGGATTGTCTTGCCGTCGGGGGACCATGCGGACGAAAGGTTGTTGCGCACTTGGGGCTGACCCTCCAAACGCGTCGGGGGTTCGTCGGAATCGATCTGCAATTGATAGATCTGCAGGCCGCCGGCGCTGCGGTCCGGGAAGGGGTAGAGCAGCGTTTTGCCGTCGGGGCTCCAGGAGAGATCCAGTCGGGTATTCTCTCGCAGCCTGATCTTGAATCCATGTTTGGATCCCCTGACGCTGACGATGACCAGTTCGTGTTCGTTTTCCGCGGCATGACCGAGGAAAGCGATTTGCTTGCCGTCACGCGACCAGTCGAAGTTGATTTGGATTCCTGCGTAGCGGCGATGCTCGCCGGTCAGAAGCAGAGTCTGCTCTTCTTTCGCCAAGTCCAAAACGCAGATGTTCGCTTTGCCTTCGTCGTGCACCGTATAGGCGATCTTGTTCGAATTGGGACACCAGCGAGCCGACCAGCCCACGGCATCAATCAGTTTCCGATCGGAGCCATCGATATTCATGGTCCACACGCCTCGCGGATCGTAGCAGGAAAAGGCGATTTGCTTCCCGTTCGGCGAGAAACTGGGCATCGCCCCCGGCCCCAGGTGCTGTGGATCGCTGCCGTCGGCGTTGGCCACGAAGATTTGGGCGGATACGTACGATTCCCCTTTGGTCGTTCTCCACGCGTCGAAGGCGATCTTCGTGCCGTCGCGGGACCAATCGGGCGAACCGCATGTTGTGTACTCCTTCGTGAAAGGCAACTGGCGCAGGTTTCCGCCATCGGCGTCGATCAAACAGAGGGGCCGTCGAGGATCCGTGCCCAATGCAGAATCCGGGGCCGGACGATTCTGGTACAGAGGAATCTGCACTCGCTCGAGTTGGTCGCCGCGAATCGCGAGATGGCCCCAGCGAGTCTCCGTGGTGGTGGGCGATCCGTCCGTGGTTGTCTGGATGCGGACAAGTCCAATGGTATCGGCTCCAAAATCGGCCTCGTGGACCTTGCGACATTCCTTGCCATCGCCTTCGGCGACGAGGAATTGAAGCGTCGTGCCGATTCTCCGCAGACGCATCAGTCCGTTCTTTGTTTCGGCTGGGAAGTAGCGGTACTGCGGCCGCCGCTTTCCGTTCTTATCGCGAGCGGTAACATGCACAAAGAAGGCATCTTCGCCCTCGCAGGTCACACATCGTCGGAATGATGCCGAATGCAGGCTCTTTTCGGCCAAAATGTAGAGATCTGCCCCGGCGCCTGCACCCGCCTGGGGTGGATCGACGGATAGAAGTTCATACGAGGCGGACAGTTCAAAGTCGCCATGGACCTTGAGCATCGGAAGGAAACCCACCGCGGGCTTATTTTTGCTTTGATGATGGGGGATGACGATGCGGAGCCCGCGCGGCTCGGGCTTTAACAACTGCAGTCCGTACAACGATTGGAACCCAATCGGCACGAGCGTGTCACGGTCGAACCGGCCATCGCGGAAATCGGCCTCGTATTCGTCGCTGCTTGCGATTCTGGGTAACATCCCGCTCAAGAGGATGGAGCCTACCAAAACGATTCTGCTTGCGATTCTCATTCTTGCGTCTCCTGAAGATAAAGGACCTAAATGGACAGCGCCACTTTGGCGGTCCCCACCGGTCCCGTGCCGGTGGAAACAGGTTTGAGGACTAAACAGCCGTCGCAGCTAGCACCGATTCCCCATCGGCCCTGTGCCGGTGGAAAGGGGTTTGGAAACTGGCGGCAATTTCGGTGTCTTATGGTTCCGCATGTAGTTGCCAAAGCGGTTCACCACCGGCACGGGGCCGGTGGGCTCTTCCTGTTTGGTGGTTGCTACTTGCTTTTCTTTTGTTCTTGCGACGTGTCATCTTGAAGTATTGACGGTGGGCTTGCATTCAGTTTCTCGGCGCGAATGGTCAGGTCTTTCCAGAGGATGTCCACCGTGTCTTGTGCGCCTTCGGCCCATGACTCGACGCGGAGCAGCCCGATTGGCGTCGTCCCGAATTCCGTCTGCCACAGTACGCGAAATTGATCGTCACCTTCTTCCTGCGCGAGAAAACTCAACACGCTGCCGGTCCGGACAAGCTGCAGCTTTCCAGCCGCCGCGTTGGCTGGGAAAAGTTCTTGTCCCGTGGAGCGTTCGCTTGTCGGGTCGGCGACTCGCCAACTGACCCAGAAGGCGTCACCGTCCAACTGCATGGTTCTTCTGAAGGTGGCGCTGTTCGTTGTCTTTTCTGCCATGAGGTAAAGGCTCGGCCCAACACCTGGACCGTCGTTCCGGACGGGGCCCGCTGATAGTATCTCGTAGGTCGCCGTGATCTCGAAGTCGCCACCGATATCGAGTTCAGGCGCAAAGCCCAGCCTGGGTTTACTTTCCGCTTGGCCCTTCGGGATCAAAATGCGGAGGCCCCTTTCTTCTTGCATGAACAGGTTGGCTCCGTATCGGCTTTCGATCCCAAGCCGCAACAGAAGACCGGCGTCGTACTTGCCGCCTCGGAAATCGAACACAAATTCATCGTGCAGCGGAGCTGTGTGCAATTCGTCGGCGTCCGGCCAATCGTCGCGACGGGGCTGTCGAGTCTGGCCAGCCGATGCTGCCGGTTTCGGTTTCGCGACTGGAGTCCGAGGCTGCCGTTCGGAATGCGGCCTGCGCGAAAATCCGCCGCCGATGAACAGGCCGGCCACGATCACAGCCACGATCGACACGGTTGCTGTCGCCACGAGCCAGCGCCGAGTGGACCGCGTCAGGTGACGGCTCGTCGCCCTCGGTCGTTCCGGTCGGCGCGATGGTGATGGAGAATCGTCTCCATGTTGCCCCGATGAATCAGATGGCACCGAGGGCGCACTCAGCCGCCGGTCGAGTACATCGGCAAGGTCGGTGGCCGACTGGAACCGATCGCCCGGGGCCTTGGCCAACAGTCTGTGGATGATCTCGGCCAATTCGTCCGGGACGTCGGGTCGGACGACTTGAATTGGCTCAGGAGCCAACGCAGCATGGTCGGCCAACTTGCCAGTGACCGTTCCACCTGTAAATGGCGGCTGCCCGGCGAGTAGGAAATAGAACGTCGCTCCCAGGCTATAGAGGTCGGATCGAGCATCAGCCTGATGTGCGTTGGAGGCATGTTCCGGAGAAATGTAGTCGGGCGTGCCGATGACCGTGCTTACGGACGTCAGTTCGCCGCGTCGCGGCCTTGTCTCTTCGTGACCGGTTGCTTCGGTTGTCAATGAGGCCAAACCAAAGTCGAGGATCTTGACCGTTCCATCCGTGGCCAGCATCAGGTTGTGCGGCTTGATGTCACGGTGAATCATGCCGCGCTCGTGGGCATGCTGTAATCCCGCGACGGCTTGTCGAATGAACTCCCAGGCGTCGTCGACCGCGAGCGGTCCTTGCTCCTTCACCATTTCGGCCAGATTGGTGCCTTCCACGAACTCCATCACCAGATAGTGAACGCTGCCAGCCTGTTCCGCATCGAACGCCGACACAATGTTGGGATGGGATAACGAGGCGGCTGTTTGGACTTCGCGACGAAATCGTTCGACGGCTTGCGGGTTTCCGATCAGCGATTGACTGATCACTTTCAGCGCGACGGTGCGTTGCATCAAGCGGTGCTCCGCTTGGTACACGTCTCCCATTCCGCCTCTGCCGATTTGTCCCAAGACGCGATATCGGGGGTGGTCAGCCAATTCCGGGGGCAAATCGTCTGCCGCTCGTTCATCCCTTGCCGGGTCGGTTTCCTTCGGTTGACTGCCGGGAAACGACACTTCGTCGTTCGTGTGATCTTGGGACCCGAAGGCTGTTTCCGCGGGATTTCTATCGACATGCGGTGCAGGTCGATCGGCGACGTGTTCTTCCAGACGCCCCGTTTGCCGCACCAGCGCCAGTAATCGGTCGTCGGGTACTTCGTCCACCGCGCGGCAGCACGAATCGCAGCCGGCCAAGTGTTCACGGATTTCGTCGATCTCGCCCAAATCCAATTCGCCTCGAGCGAATGCGGCGAGTCGAACTGGTGCGGGATGAACCAACGGTTCGTTCACAGTCCCGCTCCCCTGTGTTGGTAGAGATGAAAGATGGAAAAGCCCTTCAGCTACTGTATAAGTGCGTGAAAGACGGAATGCTGACGCGAAAAGATGAAAAGAGGACGGCGTTCAATCGATCAGCCCTTCCGCCTCTTGTCGTAACATCTTCAATACTCGTGACTTAGCGGCATAGACAGCGTCGACGGACATTTTCAAATCGCGGGCCACATCACTGGCGGCCGTGCCCTCGATCGACTGGCGTCGAAAGGCTTCCCATGTCTTCGGAGCTACCTTCGGTTGAACCAGTTCCAAGACCCGCTCGACAACGTGCTCGTCGTGCTCTTGGTTCCAAATCCGGCTCAGCGAACTCGTCTGGTCGGCCAGTTGGTCGAGTTGCTGCATGAAATCGCTATCACCCGTCGCGATGGGGCGATACCGACCGGATCGCCAGAAATCGCGCAGACGATGGACCAAGATCGTCCTCAGCCACGAACGAAAGGCGCCCAACCGCCCGCTGTGCTCGAATCGAGGCAATTCGCGAGACACGGCGGCAAGCACTTCTTGGACAAGATCATCCGCATCGGAAGACTGAATGGAGTATCGCTCCAGCCAGCGTCGCAGCAATGGCGAGTAGATGCGCGCGAGCCGACTCCACGACTCGGAATCCCCATCCCGAATCACCTTGCCGAGCAGGCTCAGCGAAGTGTCTTCATCAGACATCGTCGTGGATTCTCCGGTAACGGCTGCCCATCCAAATCGCACGCCGCCCAGGAAGAACAGGAAGGATACCACACCCAAGCTAAACCGGGAAGTTGTTTCGGCCCGCGTTGGCACGGCTCCGGGTTTGCTGGCTGGACGTGGCGATATCCGATATGATTTGCTTCGGACGCCGCGAGGTCGTTGCGAGTCATATGGAGGTTCAGAAGGAGATAGATCATGCGAAAGTCCTTTTTCATTGTGCCGCCAACGTTCACGATCGTCATCCTCGCGGCCTGCTTGTCCTTGGCGGGCGAGCGGTCACCGGGCGCCGCCGGGCATAAGACGCTGAATGTCTTGTTCATAGGCAACAGCTACACGGCTCGACACAAACTGCCGCAAGTGGTCAAGGCGATGGCCGAGGCAGGCGACTCGAATCTTCGTTTCGATGTCGCCACGGTCATTTACGGCGGTCGCAGACTGGTGGACCATTGGCGATTGGGCACACAGAACTGCGTGAAAATCGCAACGCTCACGCCCGAAGAGGAACAGGCAACCATCAAATCGCTGGAGGAGACGATCGCAAAAGACCCAAAGGACAACCACGCCAAGGCTGCCCTTCGCCGCCACCAGGAACTGTTGAAATCTCTGGATTCACCGCGAAAGAAATGGGACATCGTCGTGCTTCAGTCTTACCGTGACGACTTGCAGGGCGATCAATCGCTGTACGTCCAATACGCGCCGAAATTTGCCGAAGTGATCAAGGCCCAAGGCGGCCGCGTGGTCCTGTACGAGACCACGCCGACCACGCAGAACGCCGAGCCGTTGACCGCACCACCCGATCGCGAACCGGTGATCCAGAAAGCCAGGACCATCGCAGCATTGGCAAAGAGTATTGACGCAACGGTCGTGCCCATGTCGATTGTCGCCCTGCGTTGTCAGACCGACCGGCCCGACCTGACGCTGCGTTTTGTGAACGACGCCCATCTGAACCAGACCTTGGCCTACCTAACGGCATGCACGTTCTACGCCGCCTTGTTCGACCGCAGCCCCGAGGGCCTACCGATCGACACAGTCACCGACATCCGCTATCTGGACAACGATCACAAAGACCAGGACCGTGACGGCGGCCCCATCAAGCGGACCTTTTCCGCAAAAGACTGCGCCGACCTCCAACGAATCGCCTGGGAAGGCCTCAAGCAATTCGAGGAGATCGCCGCATCGGCTGGCCGTCGGCAGAAAGATTGAAAACACTGCCACCGATTGGACGCAAGTCAAAGAATGAATCGCGATTCATTCCCGAATCGTAACAGCACCTAGAGTATTCTGAACTGGAGGATCGACTGGCCGATGTCTGGGCCAGCTACGCGCGACCGCCGCAGGTAACCGTTACCCGCCAGAGCGAGGAAGGAAAAGCCAAATGAGTCACGTGTTCTGCATCAGCACTTCTACAATCATGGGGCTCGCGGTTGCAGTACTCACGACAACCGCGTCTGGTGACGTCGCCGCCGCGGAAACAAGCCAACCCAATATCCTCTTCTGTCTGGCAGACAATCATTCCTGGCTGCACGTCGGTGCGATGGGGAACCGCGCGATCAAGACACCCGCGTTCGATCGCGTGGCGAGAGAAGGTGCCCTGTTCACACACGCGTTTGCCTGTGCCGCGTCGTGCACACCTTCACGCAGCGGTATCCTGACCGGGCAGGACATCTGGCGATTGGAGCAAGGCGCGAATTTGTTCGGAACACTGCCGGCCAAATTCACGGTATACCCCGACTTACTCAAAGAGGCAGGCTACCACATCGGTTATGCCGGAAAAGGCTGGGGACCCGGTCGATTCGAGCCGGGCGGCCGAACCCGAAATCCGGCCGGACCAAAGTATGTAGACTTCAAAAGCTATCTCGATGCAAGGTCACCGGGCAAGCCGTTCTACTTCTGGATGGGAATACTCCGCAGACCACCGGCAGACGTCGACTCGGGCGAAAAGGACCGCCTCAAGCGCGTGGAAGTCCCGCCGTTCTTGCCGGACAATGATGTCGTCCGGCGTCATTTCGTCGAGTACTTTGCCAAGATCGAAGTCTACGATCAGATGGTACAGTCGATACTCGACACGCTCGATGAAACGGGTGAACTCGACAACACGCTGATCGTCTACACCTGCGACAACGGGATGGATTTCCCTCGCTGCTATCCGAATCTCTACGACACCGGTACGCACGAGTACTTGGCGATCCACTGGGCCAATAAAGTCAAACCCGGTCGCACGGTAGATGATTTCGTCAACCTCATCGACCTTGGACCGACATTTCTCGAGGCGGCCGGTGTCGACGTGCCGGCTCCGATGACCGGCCGAAGCCTGTTGCCAATCCTGTTGTCCGATAAGTCCGGACGAGTGGACCCAAATCGCGACCACGTGATCACAGCCCGCGAGCGTCACGATTGGTGCCGCGAGAACGGCGTTGGCTATCCGTCCCGAGCGATTCGCACCTACGACTATCTCTACATCCGTAACTACGAACCGGACAGGTGGCCTGCCGGCTCGCCCGTCTTGTCGAACGAGTCCGAGGGCCTCTATAGCGACTGCGACAGATCAACGACCAAGGACTACATGATGGCCCACCACAGCGATCCGGATGTCCGGCCACTGTACCGGCTCGCCTTCGCGAAGCGCCCTGCCGAAGAACTGTACGATCTCAGTCGCGACCCTCACCAGATGAAGAACGTCGCGAGCGATGCGTCCTATCACGTCATCAAGAGCCAACTCGCAAGTCGACTGGAAGAGCACTTGAAACTCGGCGGCGACCCCCGCGCCTTGGGACGGAAGGCTCCGTGGGACGCCTATCCGTACTACGGCAGGACGAAACTGACGTTCGATCCCGACGCTTTCGTGCCACAATGACACACCGCATCGGCTGATACACGGACCTGCGAATGACTGATTGCCGATGTCTTCGTGCACGGCCTCATCGACTACTTCGGCGATCAGAAGCCGATCGTCCTGGCGATCTGCGTCTTCGCAGTCAAGTGATTATTCGTGTACTTCCTTTTTCGACAGAAGATATTCCTCCGTGTCTGAAGCGTGTTCATATTGCAGAGAGATACGTCGAGAATCGAAGGGTTGCTGACATTGCGAACTATGGCTTTAACTTATCGCCGATGCCGCCGATAAGGAGATCGACGCCCTTGCCGCCTTTCAGGTCATCCTTGTTGCCATCGTCCGTCAGCCAGCCCAGGTCGACCGGCACCTCATCCTGATCGCTTTCCTTTGCGACTCTCTCCAAGAACTCTGGTATGCGCAGTGTCTTCCGCTGCTGGCACCGCTAGTGGTGACTTCATGCTGCGAAACTGCCGGAAACAGGAAGTCTAGGGCGGCCATTCCGATTGCAACGACGCCTGTTGATACGGTTAACTCAGTTGTGACGATTTGGATGGTGCTACCGAAAGTCGCGGCCGAATAGGTAATGGTGAATGTTCCGGCATACGCTCGCCGAGGAGCGTCTGTTGCTAGCTGAATCAGAGTCCCCGTTCTTGGAGCCCTGCGATGATACGCTCACTTTTTATCACTTTGTTGACTGGCTTGGCGTTCGTTCCTTGGTCGATTGCTGGCGGCCAAGAAGAGGACTTGGGCGCGTCATCTGACGTTGCAGTGGCTTCACATCTCAACGACGTCCAATACGCGTCGCATGAGATGTCGTCGGTGCCATCGCTCGACTGCGAATTCGTCTGCCCGGGCTGGTCCGGATCGTTCGACTATCTCTATTTGCGGCCACGGAGTCGTGGGCTGGACTTCGCAATACCGACGGACGGCGCCGCGCAGGCCGTTGGTGCGGGCGCAGTGCAGAATGTCGAATTTGACTACGATACCGGGTTCCGTGCGGGGTTAGCGTACATCATGCCCTCCGGTTGGGAGGCCGGTTTTCGCTACACCCACTTCGAGACAGTCGAGCGAGCGACTGCAACGGCGCCCGGCGGCGGCAACCTGTGGGCCACACGGAGCCATCCTGCGTTCAACGAAGAAGCAACCAGCGCCATTGCCTCCGCGGATTTCGAGTATCAAGTTTTCGATCTGGAGTTCGGACGGTGGATCGAGATGAACGATTTCACGACATTCCGACTGTTTGGCGGGCTGAGGTGGCTCAATACCAACCAGCAGCTTCTGATCAACTATGACGGTGACGATTTCAGCAATGGCATCGTGCGCCAAAACAAGAAAGATACAGGCTTTGGAGTCCGCGTCGGTGGAGAAGGGCGATGGTCGCTGCTGGGCGGGTGGAGCCTGTTCGCCCAGGGAGCCGGTACTCTCTGCTATTCTGATTCAGACCTGCGGTTGTTCGAAACAAACAACTCGGGGGCGAACCTCATCGTCAACGTGACGGACAGCTTCAGTGAACCGATCTCAAATATCGAGGCAGCTTTTGGCGCCTCCTGGACGTGCGATGCTTGGGATATCGCTTGCGGTTATGAGCTCACCAATTGGTTCAATCTGGGCAGCCGGGTAACCTTCGACGACATCCATGAAGGAGCCTACGATCCCACCTCCTACGACATCCTGTTGGACGGCTTGTTCTTCAGAGTGACCTACGTTCACTGATCGAGAAACCAACGGGAGCATTGCCCCCGCGGCGAGCAGGAACGGCAACACGGTGTCCTTCAGTTCGTCTTCTGTGGCGACAGGTGTTCGGGCGCCACCAGAATGACCCGCCGGCTAGCCCATCAGCCGGCGGAAGATGACGTCCTCGGCGGTCTCATCGTGCGGCGTCGCTGCGACGTCAACGGCCATGTCCGCGAGAATGCCATCGAGATCCAGCGAATCCCATAGGCTACCGTCGCCAAAACGATCCGTGTCATCGTACTGATCATCGGGTCCGTCGGCTTCGACTCGTGCTGCTGCCTGCTGGGAGGCTTGACGTTGTGTATCAATCGGGGAAGCGGGGACGGTCGGATCGGTAGTCAGATCCGCTTGGTAGCGGAAGCCAATTGACGAGGACATCGTGATGTCTTGAGGCACTATCACATCGGCTGATGGATCCGTTTGAGTCGCACGTGCCAAGTTACCACGGATGCCCTCGCCCTCACCCGTCAGAACGCCACGGTTCAGGGAGTTTATCACCGCCAAGACGTCCAGCGGCGTCACTGTGTTGTCACCGCTGACGTCGGTGTAGATGCCCGTCAGGTTGTTGTCGTCCGGCACCTCGCGTGTGCCGTTCTGGTTAAGATCATTGATTACGATCAAGGCGTCGATTGGCGTGACCAACTGGTCTGCATTTACGTCGTGAGGGTTGGCCGCGTTCTGCCACGGCGACGGCTTGTAGTCGTCCACTGCCTCGGCTTCGGCGCCAACAACATAATTTGGCGCGTTCACCCGGAGCCCGGTCGGGACATTGGCCGCGACCCATGCGCGGAAGAACAAATCTTTCAACCTCTTGAGGTTCTCGAGTTTTGGTTCCGTGCGGCCAACTTGGCGCACATCATCGTTGCCGGTACCGCCGTCCACCGTATCGACACTGCCTCCGCCGCCATGAACCAGATCGTTTCCGTCGTCGCCGTTCATCCTGTCGTCGCCGTCCTGGCCATAAAGTGCGTCGTTGTTCGGGCCTCCGGAAATCACGTCGTCGCTGATGTCCGAGATGTTGTTATCGATCGTGTAGAGCCCGTCCAACTCGTAGTTTTGCCGCAGCAATCCCTTGATTTTCATCTTGGGATTCACGGCAACAAGACGTGTGTTGG
The DNA here is from genome assembly GCA_016784735.1 of Pirellulaceae bacterium. Taxonomy (GTDB): domain Bacteria; phylum Planctomycetota; class Planctomycetia; order Pirellulales; family Pirellulaceae; genus JADHUC01. The sequence continues at coordinate 27,645 of JADHUC010000066.1, forward strand.
GGCTGTCGCCCAGCATGGTCGTGAACAACGTGATTCCGTCACCCAGGATCATGTCATCGCCGCCCTCGCCGCGGAGTTGATCGTTTCCGAAGTGGATTGCCACTTCTTTGGCCTGGCCGCCCCGATGGCCGAATACTACATGGGGATATTCCTTGAGGACTTCGTCAAAATCGAGTTCGTGTTGGCCGATAGTGATGAACTTGTCCAAATCGCCGGTCAGGTCACTCAGCCAGTTGTTGGCAGCGACGGCGCCGGCTGCATCGGGGGTCTTCTCCAGCATCGGTATCACAAAGAGAGCGAAGTCGCCCATGACCAGATCATCGCCCGTGCCGCCGGTTATGCTGTCGTTGCCCATGAACAGTTCGTAATCGACATCCCACGGCAACACGTCTTTCTGGGCTGCAGTCAGTTGTCGCTGACTAAGGTTGTGGTGGGCCGTTTGATGCTGCGCGAGCGCGTCGGTACGTTGCGTATTATCCGCGGTCAGTGACTGTTTTGCCGCGTCCCAAGTCGCTCCGGCGAATGCCGAGTTCTGCTCGATGTCTTCAAACTGCTTCCCGTTTAGAGTCGCCTTGACGGTGATTCCCTGGTCGCCAGCGATCACGTTGTCGCCACTCTGATCGGTGATCGTATCGTTGCCGATGTAAACGTCGTGGTAGTCCGGATCGCGTCGCACGGGCGACTGGCCCTGGGCGGCTGCGAGCTGGCCGGCCAGGACTTGGTAATGCGCCTCGAAAACGACGAACTCGAAGTCGTTCGCCAGGTGTTGGATATCGCGCAGCAATCCATGCACGTCTCTGGCCGAGTCCACGAATTCAGCTTCTTGCACGGGGAGCCCCAGCACAAAATCTTCGATCAAGAGCATTTCGTCGCCGAAGATCGAGTCTTGACCGGCGCCGCCTTCGATCGTGTCCTCGCCGATGTGGATGTCGTGCGCCCGATTGACCGTCGTCGTCTGGCGTTCGTAATGATCGTAGTCCAGCGCGAGCCGTCGCATGCCGTTCGACAACACATCGAGGGTGGTCCGCGTCTGCTCGAACACCTTGTCGATCACCTCCAAACCACTGATGATGGGCGTGTAGATCGTGGCGTTGTCGCCTGCGATTCGATCTGCGCCGTCGCCACCGTCAATCGTGTCGGCACCCGGTAGCACGTCGACATGATGCACCAGGTCCGGTACGATCGAGGCGAATACACGCAGGAAAGATCCATCGTTCCGTTCGAGCCTGTCATTCAGCGGAAATTCGAGGAAGTCGCGAACAGGGCTGGGAATGATCTCGCGCTCCAACTTGTGGAAAAGGAATGGCGAGTTGAGGTCCATCTCTTCCGGCCCGCGCGTCAATTGCGGAATGACGACGATTCCGCCCTGAGGCAGGGTGATGGGCACGTTGTTTTGCACTCCGATCAATCGAATGCCGCTGAAGATATGCGGCTTTTCGGTCGGGAATGCGGTCGTATTCGTCGCTCCGTCGCCGAAGATCAGGTCGTTCGCCCCGCCGCCGCGAAGCGTGTCATTGCCGCGCTGACCGAACATCACATCTTCCTGGTCGCCGCCCTCCAGGATATCGTTGTTGGACGGCGTGACATCAATCAGCAAAAGCTGCGAATCCCAGGCGCCATTGTCCTGGTTCAAAAGCTTCGACCCGTCGGCCTTGTACCCGCCGGCCAGGACCAGCAGATCCGTCGTCATCAGCTTCTTGGCTAAATCCGGATCCGGATTGCGAAGCGGCGTGGTGTCGATGTCGATGGAACCGACGATGTTGGCCGTCTCCTCCAATACGACGTCGCGGTGCCACGATCCGTTGGGGTTAAGGCGCGGTTTTCCGTCCGGGGCGAAATCGCGATGAATGGATCCGACGTCGCCGAGCATAAAGTCGTACCCTTTGCCACCGCGGATGGTATCGTTACCGAGGAAGCCGATCAGTTCGTCATCGCCGCCATTGCCTTCCAAAATGTCGTCCCCGCGCTGGCCGAACAGGAGGTCCGCGCCCAGGTCGCCGAAGATCGTGTCGTTGCCGCTGATGAAATCGATATCGTCAAACCGTTCCACTTTGCGAATCACGTCCGCGAAAGGCGCAGGATAACGGAGCCAGGTCCAGGCCAGGTGATCGAGCACGGTGCGGAGAATGACACCGTTGTCGCCCAGGATCACGTCGGCTTGGTCACCCGTTGTATCTTCGGCTTCGTCACCGCCGTCGATGGTGTCATTGCCGTCGTCTCCAAACAGCACGTTATGGCCACCCGTGATGTCGTCTTCGTCCGCGCCGCCAAACAAGTGGTCGTCACCTTGTTGGCCGAGGATGAAATCATCGCCCTGGTCGCCATGGATGGTATCGGATCCGCCGCCATCCGCATCGCGGGTGAAGATGGACACGAAGTTTTGGTTGTAGGGCAGGGACAGGTCGTAACGTCCGTGATCCCCGAGCAGAATATCGTGATTGCCGCCGCCGTGAATGTCGTCAGCGGCGGTGCCGCCAAACACCACGTCCTTGCCGTCGCCGCCGCGAATAACATCGGCTCCGCCAGCGAGCCGGTCGATGCTCTCCACCACGTCCAGGGTCAGGGGGTCGCCATCGTTCACTCGGTAATCGACCCGACCGTTGTCCCCGAGCAGGATATCGTCGTCTGCCCCGCCGTCGATCTCGTCCTCGTCGATGCCACCGATCACCACGTCACGACCGCCGCCGGTCGTGATTTGATCTTTACCGCCAATCAATGGATCGGTGCTGAAGATCACCAGATGCACGCCGCTGGTTGTGAACTCGGCCTGGCCGTTGTCACCGATCACGACGTCGTCGGCCGCATCTCCGCTCGCGTCGCTGCCGGCATCAATCGAGTCATCGGCCGCGCCGCCGAACACGATATCGGGTCCGTTGCCGGAAACGATCGTGTCGTTGCCGCCAATTCCCGGAACGGTCGTGTGAATCAAGATCAGGACACCGGTCGGGGTGAAGAAGGCCCGGCCGTTATCGCCCAGGATCACGTCCCGGCCATCATCGTCACCGCCGTCGATATTATCCGCCCCGCTGCCGCCCAACACCACGTCGGAGCCGTTGGCCGCAAAGATCAAATCGTCACTGCCGTCTTCCGGATCGGTGGTTTCGATCCGACGCAGCAGGCTGCTGCCGCCGGCGTTGTCGAATTCGGCGAAGCCGTTGTCGCCCACGATCACGTCCGCCCCGTTGTCGATGCCCACCTTGTTGCCGGCGCGGTCGGTGTTGATAAAGTCCATGCCGAAGCCAGCGAAGATCACGTCGTCACCATCACCGGCCAGGATCTCGTCATCACCGCCCGTGCCTGGAACCGTGGTGCGGACGTCGATGAGCACGCCAGCGGCATCGAACAATGCACTGCCGTTGTCGCCCAGGATCACGTCCCGGCCATCATCGTCACCGCCGTCGATATCGTCCGACCCGCTGCCGCCCAACACCACGTCGGAGCCGTTGGCCGCAAAGATCAGATCGTCACTGCCGTCTTCCGGATCGGTGGTTTCGATCCGACGCAGCAGGCTGTTGCCGCCGGCGTTGTCGAATTCGGCGAAGCCGTTGTCGCCGACGATCACGTCCGCCCCGTTGTCGCTGCCCACCTTGTTGCCAGCCCGATCGGTGTTAACAAAGTCCATCCCAAAGCCACCGAAGATCACGTCGTCACCGTCACCGGCCAAGATCTCGTCGTCGCCGCCCGTGCCCGGAACCGTAGTGCGGATGTCGATGAGCACGCCAGTCGCGTCGAACAATGCACTGCCTTTATCGCCCACCACGACGTCCGCAAAATCCCCGAATCCCGCGTCGATCACGTCCCCACCATCGCCGCCAAACACCACATCACTGCCTTCCGCGGCGAAGATGAAGTCGCCGGCGCCGAAACCTAGAGTGTCGGTCTGGATGCGGCTCAGCACGCGTTTTCCGGTGCTGTCCAGCACAAAGGCCGCAGACCCGTTGTCGCCGAGAATCACATCGTCGCCCGTGTCGTTGAACAACTTCTGCATGTTCAGATCGATGTCGATGTAGTCCGTGTTGGCGCCGCCGAACACGACATCGTCGCCGCCACCGGCGCGAATCTGATCGCTGCCGCCCGAAGCGAACTCGGTAGTCCGTGCGAAGACCTGCCCGATGTCAAAGTCGGTCGCGTCCAACTGCACGTTATCGATGAACCAATCATCGAACGCAAAGAACGGATAGGCCGTGCCCGTATTGGTAAAGCGGAACTTGAAATTGTCGTGCAGCGCGTCGCCGGGCAGGTTGACTCTGACGTTGGCGAACGTGGTCATGTCCACGCCGCTGCCAAAGTGCCGCTGCAGTTCCTGCCACGTGCCGGTGCTGTCCAGGTACGTGAGCACCAGGTCGTCGCCGAACTCCGGCGAGTTGCCGGCGCCCGTGCGTTGGAATTCATAGCTGAGAATGGCGTTCGACTTGCCGCCCAGCGTGATGGGAGCCGACTCCAAGTGGTCGCTGCCATCCGGCTGACCATTGAGACGCGCGGCATTCGGCGCGGTGGGCGGATTCAGTACGACCAGGGTATCGATATCGGCGTCGGTGACTGCCCACTTCGCAGGATCAAATGCTCCTGTCGGGAAAGTGTCGACAAACAGCGTCTCCGTGGGGCCATAGAACCGACTCGAGTCGCCAGAAACCGCCACGGTCGGGTCCTCACCCGCTGTGACATGGTCCACTCGCCCGCCGTCGCCGATCACGATGTCGTTCTCGACCCGCGCGGATCCAGCAATGATCACGTCACCGCCGGCGCCGCCGAAGACTAGGTCGGCGCCGTCGCCCGTGTCGATGTGGTCATCGTGATTGTCGCCGTCGTTGGCGGCGGCCGTGGTGCCCACCGTGATCAACAGGTTGGCCGCGCGGACAACGCCGTCCGTTTGGTCTTCGGGGACAGTCGAAATGCGGTACTTGCTGATGTTGCTGGCGTTTGTCCCGGGCAGCTCGATCGACTCGTCAAAGCCATCGGCCAGAGTCAATGTGGCATCGGTGTTGTCGGTGATCAATAGCGGCTTTTGTAAGAAGCCTTCGCCGTCGTTGACGTCCACGAACAGGCCGATCAAACCGATGTCGTCCGTGCCGTCCTCGGCAAAGCTATCGGGCGCCGTGAAGCGAGAGGCGTTGTCCCGCAAGGTGTTCAGCGACGAGGACGTGACCGCCGTGGTGACGGTGCCCTCGATTGGCGCCGGGGCGTCGCCCAGCCGCGTGACAATCGCACCCTGCTCGTTGAAGATGTCCACTCGTCCCCGGTCACCGAACACGATGTCGTCGGCCGTGCCCGTGGTGATATGATCGCTGCCCAGGCCGCCGAAGGCGATGATCGGCAGCGTCGACGCGGACGCGTCAATGATGTCGTTGCCACTCTGCGTGTTGACCGCAAAGGCGCCGTCGCGGTTGTGAGTAATCACAAAATCTTGTCCGACGGGCAGTGGCAGCTCCAAGGGCCGGCTGATCGTCAGCACATTTCCAACGTTGGTGACGATGTCACGAGTAGCAATCACTTTCGGAGGCACGGAATTGTCGAAGATCTTGATCTGTTGTCCAGCCAACGAGCCGTTCGCGGGCGCGGCGCCGTCGATGGTGACGGTGTTCTTGAAGACCAGCGGACCTTTACTGATTTCTGAATTGACATTCTCGGCCGCCAAGATCGCGCCCGTTCGCATGGCGACGTCGTCGTCTTGCAGCGACACCAGGACGCGGTCGCCGTTGACCACTCGATATTCGGTCCCCGCTGTGAGAGCTGGGGAAAACGGATTGTTCGGGTTGATGTTCACGCTGGCGCCGAAGTTGGAGATGATTCTCCGCGTCTGCCCGTCCACTTCCAGCCAACGCCCCGCCAGTTCGCCGTCAGCGAATGTGCCTTGCAAGGTCGCCGAGGTCGCGCCGACGCCGACCAAATTGCCCGTCAGAATGTCGTTGGATTCGTCGCCTGTGTTGACGAACGTCCATGTCTGATACGTCGACTCGTCGTCCGTCGTGTCCGGATCGTCGGCCCGAGTGTGCGTGCTGAGCACGGTCAGGGTGTTGTTGCCCCCACCGAGATCAATATCGACGATTTCCAGGTCGTTGTAGTTGATCCCGCCTGGCAGCTCTTGATCGCCAATCACCAGGTCGGGCCCCATGCCAAGGCCAGACAGCCGGTTGTGCGTCAGCACACCACTATTGTCGGCCGGGCTGTCCCCGTCGTGCACAAACAACACGTCGATTTGCGTCAGCTCGTCAACGAACAGGTTGGGGCTTTCGGCAGTGACCGCGAAGCCCTTGATTTCCGACTCGGTCTCACCCGTCTCGAGCTTGAACGGTTCATTCACGGTCAGCCGAGTGCTGGACTTGGCGACGCCGGACATCGTGTAAGCGCCGTGTGCCGTTCCGTTCTCGTCCACGAGGATGAGTTGATTCGGCTGACCAGCGACCGGCATCACGTCAAACGAGCGGCCATTCAGCTCCGTCATTCCCTCGACATTGTCGATGAAAATCCGCGAGTCGACTTGGTAGTTGTGCGCCATGTCGAACGTCACGACGACCGGATTGGCCTGCGTCGCCGCGGTGATGTTCAAATCCGAATTGACTTTCGAGATTGTCGCCGATGCAACGTTCGTGAACGCCCCATGTCCCGTGCCATTCTCACCAACCAGTTGCACTTGTGTGGCGCTGACAACGTTGACTGTGAAAGTACGGTCGTTGAGCTGCACCATACCGCTGACATCGGACACGAAGATTTTTTCATCGTTCTGCAACTGATGAGGCACATCGAATGTCAGCACGACTGGAATGGCCTGAGTCGCCGCGGTGATCGTCAGGGTGCGAGTCGTTTCCACAGATCCCCTGACGCTTTGAATCTGGCGGAACTGGGAAATCGCGGAGTGCGTCAAGTTTTCGGGCGGGTCGACGTCCGTGACTTCCACGGATTGGCCGACGAGATCCGCGACGGTGCTCAGTTTTTCGAACGGCGGCGCGCCGATAATCTTGGCCAGATCCGCGGTCAGCACATCGATCTCCGTGCCGTCGACCGCCACGACCTCGCCGATGCTGGGCTTGACGTTGGTCTCGCCTACCAGCAACACCGGGTCGCCCAAGTTCAACGAGCCCTGGCCCCCGCCGCCCTCGATAAACACGGGGCCCAAGATGCCGCTCAGCACGTCCGGACTCGGCGCGAAGACCTTGGTGTCTCCACCGTCGACCAGGCTGTCGTCGATGGCCTCAACTGCAACCACGATCGGATCACTCCAGTTGCTAGGGCTGAACGTGGCTTCCAAGTTGCCGTTGGCCAGTTGTTGAACGCGCGGATCCGAACTGTCGATCGCAACCTGCTTGTTGGTGTTCTCCGCGATGCCGCCCGTTCGTGACGTCTTGGTGATTTCCGGGGTCAGCGTGACCGTCACGTCACTTGTGGGAGCGCCGGTGAGCACCACCTCGTATGAGTCCTTGGGATTGAATGCCTGATCGAAGACGAGGAACAGCTTGAGGGACGTCGCGGGACCAAGATTGTCGACTTCGGTGGAGGGAGTCGCGGTGATGGAAATCGTTCCGTCAGCAGCCAAGCCGGAGAGTTCGGCAAAGCTCAGGCCGATGCTTCCAAACACCTGCTGATTTTCCAATCCGCCCGTTTCGAACAGCCTCTGATCGACCTTGACGTCTTCAAAATCGAACTCGATGAACTCCGCCGGATCGTCCAGATCCGCATCGGCAAACACATACAATACGCCGTCGCCAATCGGGCCCGCGCCGGAAACGTCAAATTTGAACTCAAGCATGTTGGGCGAGAAGACATCGCCTCGCGTCTGGAAATCAAAGATCGTCGGCGGATCGACTTGAAACTGGTTGTTAATCGTCAGCGAATTCGGTCCGAAGTTGTTCACTTCGCTCGACGGCTTCGCCAAGATCGTCAACGTTGTGCTGTTGGCGGCCCGAGCTTCATTCAGCACACTGACCGGCACATCCACGACCTGTTGAACGCTGGCCCTCACCTGATTTGCCGGGCCGCCGGCTTGATCGAATACCGTCTTGCTGAAGGTGGTGCCGGGGATCGTCAACGTGATGTACTCAAAGGCCTGGTCCAGATCCGCGACAGCGGAAACGGTCAGTGACGCGTCGCCGATCGGCCGCAAGCCAGTGATGTCATATTCGAAGCGGATCTGCTCGGGAGTGAACACGCGGTTCTTCTCGGTGAGCGTCACGTCATAGGTGTGAGGCGGCTTCACATCGTTGAGGTCGAACTCCACCACATCGGTCGATCCGCCGCTCTCGCGAACCAGCACGGTGGGGGCGTCGTCGTCGTTTATCCGAACCAAGACCGGCGCCGTGAATGCATTGTTGAAGCCCTGTTTGACATACATGTAGCTAACGGAGACCTTGCCCGTGATCGGCCGAGGCGCGCCGGGGGTCGTGGGATCGCCATTTGGCTCTACAAAAGCAATCTTGTTGGACGCAACTTTGTAGTCCTCGCCGCTGACGAGCGAGGCTCCGTCATGTGTGACAACGACCGTCGCTGGGATCGGTTGGTGGCTGAGGCCAACAAACAGCACCGGGTCTTCATCTGGAATTGTTGCGAACGAATCCACTTGCGATTCTGAAGAGTTGCCCCCATCGGCCACCGTGAACTCGATCAGGCTGGTATGGAAGCCTTCGCGGATCTGATCGTTGTCCGCCTTGACATGCACCAACTGCGGGACACTCCAGTTGCCAGCATTGAAGGTCAGGGGAGTCACCGAACGGCCATCCGTGCCGGAGGTGAGCCGCGTTCCCGTGGCCAGATCAAAGAGTTCGAGTTCCGTGTTGCCGGGAATTGCGTCAAAGGCCTGCCGCACGCTCAGGTCGACAGTCACCGTCGAGGTGGGCGCCTTGGTCAGGCGAACTCGGATCACGTCCTGCTCGCCCAGCGTGTCGCCATTGCCACCCTCGATCACCGCAGTGATGGACTCAGTGTCGCCCACAACGTCCGCCGCGTTGACGGTCGCGTCGTCGCTGGCGATGGCTTTGGTCTCGTCGATGTTCAGTCCCGGCAGATCATCATCCTTGATTTCGACTTCGACGCTGGGAACCGCCAGTCCGTCGTACCGTTCAATACGGTAGATGCTCTGTCCGGGCACCGGATCGATGGTCCAGGGGCCGTTGATGATCAGCGACCGAGCCGGATCGCTCGGCAGATTGCCAAGAATCAACCGTTGCTGGCCCGCGCCTGGGCCGCCGACGATCTCTAACGCCGCCCCTCGCAGACCCTTGTCCGCCGTCGGGAAACCTGCCGCCGAGTCGGTGAACGTCGATCGTTTGTCGAGTGAGGCGGGGAAGTTCTTATCGGGCGCCAAGCCTGATGGGTTTTCGTTGAACGAGGTCATCGTGCCGACATAGGCATCGTCGATTCGCAGCAAATACGTGCTGCCTGGCACAGGAACCTTCAACTGCAGCGACAGCGTGCCGCCATCGGCAAAGTAGCTGTCAACTCTGGATGTCGTGTCATTCTGGCCTGCGGACGGAGTTACGACGACCCGGATGGTGCCGTCGGCCGCTGCCGCCTCATAGGCCGCCTTCTCGTACGTGAATTCATGGCTTCGCTGAGTTGGCCCCTCGTCGTTGAAGAGATCAAAACTCGGCACACCTTCAACGCTGATGGTCAGGAATTCGCCCGGTTGATCCAGATCCGACGTGGCGTCAAACAGCAGTGCCGCGTCTCCCGCAATCTCCTTTGCCGGAGCGGGGAAATCAAAGGTCAGCGAAGTATTGTCGTCCGCGTTCAGACCGGTCATCACGAGCGTGTCGCCATCCAGGCGAGTCGGCTTCGGCAGATCCGTCGGATCCCACGGTCGTTCAAGCAGAATATCGAAGCTGCCGCCATTTTTTGTGGCGTCAACAATCAGACGGCTTTGCCCTGCGCCGGTACCGCCAACGATCTCAATCCGTCGACCGAGGATTTCGTTGGGACTGAGCGTCACCGGATCCGGAATGGACATAGCGTTGGTGGAGACCACTACGCCCTTTTTGCTGGGGGCGTCGCTTAGGTTATCGTCGCCTGTGAGCGTCAATGTCAATGGCGCCGCTGGGTTCAGAACGCCGATTCGATACGTGCCGTCGTTCGCGCCGCCGTTGCCCACACGGATCAACTGTCCCTCCTTGAACCCATCCGCCAGCCAACTGCCCGCGGATCGCACGATCGTGTCCGCGTTGCCAACGTTATTGAACGCGATATCGGGCGCGCCCTGCATTGCGATAATCTCGTCCGCGCTGCCTTCCACACTGACGCTGCCCGCTTGGACCAGGTGATTGATGACGGCGTTGCGAACGCCCTCAAACGCATCGTCGTTGAAGTCGAACTCCGCGCCCTTGATAATGCCCGCGTTGTCGCCCAATTCAGGACGTGTGAACAGCGCCGCGCCATCAGTGACTTTGACGTCGTCCGCCTGCACGAACACGGTCTGCGGCAGGAACCAGTTGAACGGCGAGAATTTCAATGTCAGCGCCTGGCCGTTGGCCGTGGCGACGGACCCCGGCGCGTTGCTCGACAAGCGGAACGAAAGCGAACGCTTTTCGCGCTCCACCGGCGCAGGAATCGGGGCCAGCGCCTTGATAAACACGTCCGTGGTCGGCTTGCGAGTCAAGAACACCTCGTAGGAATCCCCGAAACCGCCCTCGGTGATGATCGTTGACCCGAGGCTCTCGCGAATCACCACTGCGGGCTCCTCGTTGTCCGCCACGTTGGCGGAGATGCCAAACACACTTTGGCCGTCAAACCGTGCGTCCGTGCTCTCCACTCCGTGAGCGACGATGCCGCTGTGACCCAGCAGATCGTTGCTGACCACGGGCGGCGTGTCGCCCGACATGTTGAACGTGTCGTTACCCTTGCCGCCGAAGATCTCCGTGATGAACGTCTCTTTGGTGCTCTGCACGAAGAACCGATCGTCACCTTCGGCGCCGTCCACGCGCAACGACTCGATATTGACAAAACGGATCGTCAGTCCGGCGCCAAAGACGCCGTCCTCGGTGATCACAAAATCGTCGCCAAACTCGGTGCCGATCACGACCAGGGTGTCCGTGCCGTCGCCACCGTTGATATTCACGGGGGCGTTGACCGCGTATTGCACCAGGTCGGCGCCGGCGCCGCCGGTGATGTCGGTGCGCTCCCGCTGCGGCTCCTGAGATCCAACCAGTGCGAACGCACGAACTTCGAATCGATCGTCGCCCGCGTCGCCGTTAAGCGTCAGCTCGGCCTTGTTGTGGAATACAACGAAGACGTCGTTGTCCAACCCGCCGTTGATTGTCATCGGCGCGCTGATGCCGTCCGACAGAAAGCCGCGAGTGGTCTCGATCGTCGCGAACTCGTCGTCCACCGACACGTTCGCAGCTTCGTTCGTCCGCTGCGTGCGGAACAACTGGCCGATTTGGAATCGATCCTCACCCAGCTCGCCGTTGATCGTGATCGCCGCCGAAGTATCGTCAATGGCGAACTCGTCATCTCCCAGTCCACCGTTGATCACAATCTGCTCGACGCCGGTGTAGTTGATCCGCTCGACGTTCTCCGCGTCGTTGGTGGTGTTTGTGTTGTTCAATTCGGCGATCAACGCCACAAAGGCCAGGGAGCCATCGGTGTTGGCGCGGAGCAGGAATTGGTCGTCGAACACGGTGCCGCTGACGACAAACAGATCGTTGCCAACAAGGTTTCCGCTGTCCTGGACGGTGATCAAGGACGAAGCATTGCCGCCTTGGAACGCCAGCAGGTAGGTGTCGCTGCCGTCCTGACCGTCCAGTAGGTCGGCCCCCTTGTTGCCGAAGATCGTGTCGTCGCCTTCGCCAGCTTTGACGATGTCGCTGCCCACACCGCCGTCGATCTGATCCCGTCCGCCGCCGCCGAAGATCTGATCCGGTTCGCCCTGGCCGAAAATCACATCGTCGCCGTCGTTGGCGCCGTCGTTCAGCTTCGTCGCGTCCGGAACCGACGGAGCATCTTGGAAGCGGAGCACGGTTCCCGTGTCGCCGAAGATGATGTCGGCGCCGGGGCCGCCAAAGATCTCGTCGGCACCAAATCCGCCCTGGATGATGTCGCCGCCGTCGCCGCCCAAGATTACGTCGTCGCCTGTGCCTCCGTCGATGTCATCGACGTCGCCGCCGGAAACTGCTATCGGTCGGAAGAAGCGGTAGTTGGCGTTGTTCCACACTTCGCCGCCGGCCAACGGCTTGGTCTCCAGCTCGGTTTCGCTGATGACCTTCGTGACGCGAACGAACGTCTTCTTCGTGGTCGTCGGGTTTTCGAACCGCACAAAGTTGCCAGCGAGAATCCCGTCGGTGACAAAGGTCGCACCTGTGTCCACCAACTGCGTGGCGTCGCCGCTCGTGGCGGTTCCGGAATTCCCGACGTCGCTGAGCTTGCCACCATCGCCGAAGATCAGGTCGTTGCCTTCCAGGCCCATGATGTTGTCGGCGCCGCCGAGGCCGAAGATGATGTCGTTGTCACCACCGCCCACGAGCACATCGGGGCCGGCGGTGCCGACGATGATGTCATCGCCCCAGCCGCCGGCCACCGAATCGCCAGCCTCCGTGTCCGCCGCGTTCTCCGGATCGTCCAGGGCGTTCGCCTCCAACAGTTTAACGTTGGAGAATCGCTTGAACACAACGCCATTGTTGAAGAATACAGCACCGCCGCCGCTGAGGATCAGATCCGACCCCATCGCATGGCCGCCGTGGATCGTGTCTTTGCCGCCGCCGCCAAACAGGATGTCCTCGCCCGCCCCGCCGTCGATCAGGTCGCTGGCGTCGCTAGGATTGACGAGACCGCGAGCTACGGTGTCCGTCAACTCGCCGTCGTCGCCGAACACCAAGTCATCGCCGTCGCCGCCGTGGATCGTGTCTTTGCCAGGGCCGCCGTAGATCAGGTCCGAACCGCCGCTGCCGACGATCGTGTCGTTGCCTACTCCGCCACGAATCGTCGAAAACTTGTTGTTGATTCCAGTGGCGGCGTCAGGCAAGATCACTCTGTCATTGCCGACTCCCAAGCGGATGTCGAACAGCACGTTCCCGGCAGTAAATCCACTTAAGTCAAACACGTCATCGCCCACGCCGCCGTCGATGATGATCGTCTGTCCTTCCTTAACCTCGTAGGTGAGGAATTCCTGAGAATCGTCACCCAACGCACCGTTGGTGGAGCGGATCATCACCTCCACCTTTCCACCGGAAACGCTGCCGCTCTTGATCTCAAGACTCTCGCCGACATCAACCGCGTTGCCCAGCAGCCGTTGGCTGGCAAAGTCACCAGCGTGCACCAGCAGGTCCCCGTTTTCCAGTTCGCTGGCAAAAATCGGTGGGCGGAAGAAGTCGATCTCAAAGTCCAGCAGGGTCACCGGGCCGAAGATGGGAAAATCCTTGTCCACGGAGAAGAACCCAAAATCGATTATCAGGAAGGCCTTCAACAGCGCAGTGATCTCGCCCCGAACGTCGAAGATGGCCAGCGGCGCGAGCAGCTTCTCGGCCCCCGGCGCCAGCAGTTGATTCTCGACGTTGCCGATCAACTCGGTGATCCGGATCTTGCCATCCCCGTCGGGATCAAACAGATCGAATTCGATGGTGAATGCCAACTCCGCCTCGACGCCAGCTCGGGCGATGCCCAAGTTCAACTCCGCCGTGGCAAACAGCGAGGCGCCAAACACCAGCTCCGGATCGTCCACGCCGTTCAGCATGGGACTGTCGTCGATGAAGAAACCCTCGAGGACGTAGAGCGGATTGCGGAAGTCCGTCTCCACAAACTTGCGGATCCCGAACGTGTCGAAGCCGACAGCCGAATCGAAACTCACATTCGTGCTGAGCCCGATCGAAATCCCCAGCGGGCCAAAGATCGAGAAGAACTGCGAGTATTCGAATTCCAGCACGAGCGGATTGATGTCAAACGCGACCAACGTTGCATCATCTCCCTGCAAGAGTCCGAAGATCTGGCTGGGATCGTTGAGGAACGGGAAACTGAACGTGCCGCTGTTCTTAATCAGGTCCGCGGCCTTCTTCTTGGCGCTCTTGTTCTTTTTCTTCTTCTCCGGATCCGTCTCGTCAGCGGGCTCCATCGCGTTGTCGACGGCGTTCTCGATGCCGCCCGCCGCCGTAATAGTATCCATCTTCTTCGTCGGGAGTTTCCCTGCCGAGTCGCCGTTGATCAACATGGCCGGGTCGAAGCCCGTCACGGTGTCGGTGGAATCAAAGAAGGTCACTTCGCCGATCGGCAGCATTACCGTGCCGCCGTCCAAGGCGGCAATGTCGTTGATCAGTGTGATCACTTCCGCCACCTGCGTGATCAATCGTGTGTCGACGTTGCCGTAGGCGCCCGCCAAGTCGATCCAGGTGAAGTCGAGGAATTCACCGATGATCGGGACCGGCGAGGTCATGAAATCGATGATCGGCTGCAGCGGCGCGGTAAACTTGTTGACCTCTTCCACGATCGGGCCGACGACGTCCGAGATGAACTCGCCGAGGTCCAGATTGATGTTTTGGATCTTGACGATCTCCAGACCCTCGGCAATCGCGTCGCCTGAAATCTGCGTGGCGCCGAATCGCTCGGTCGGTGGCGTGTTGATGCCCACGAATGTGCTAGCGCCCGCGCGGGTCGCAAGGTCAGCGCCGGCCGTTGTATCGCGAGTGCCCAGCTCCCACGAGAACGCGAACTCTCCGTGAATCGAGGGAAATCCGGAAGCAACGTCGCCGATCAAGTCGGGGCTAAGTCCCAACGTAATCCCCAACGCCGCGTCGGCGTTGGCTGCGATTCCGGCGAACAGCCCCAGCTTGCCCAATTCGGTGAAAGTCAATTTGGCGCCATCTTCGCCCAGACGCCCGGGAATGGTTGCCGTCGAAACGGCTTCCACGACCGCGCTGCCCGTTGTGGAGCCGCGTTCGTAAATGTCGACGGCAAACGTCGCGCCCAA
>JADHUC010000067.1 GCA_016784735.1 Pirellulaceae bacterium
GCTGTGCCGGGGGGCTCGTTGATGAGTAAGCCGACGTGGTCGAATGCCTTCGGGTGTTCCACCACGTCGGCTTTTTTTGTTCTTGTCGGCCGCCGTGGTCCGGACGAACGATCCTTTTACAGAAACGTGCAGAGACATGTTAACGACCCATGACACGCTGGTCGTCACGCTGCACGAGGCGCTAATCAGGGACCTGTTGTTATTCTGACAACTGGCCCAAACTTTTTTCAAGGAGAACTTGATCATGTTCGAAAACATATCCATCTACGAAGGAGTTGGCATAGCAATCGGGGCGATCGCACTGATCGCGGTGATCGCAGCGCTAACATCCACCTTCTTCACGGTGGAGCAGCGCACGACTGCCATCGTGCAGCGCCTCGGGAAATTCGTGCGGGAAGCCGGGCCAGGCCTCAACATCAAGGTCCCCTTCCTCGACAGGGTGGTAGGGCGCATCAATCTGCGGGTCCAGCAGTTGGACGTCAAGATCGAGACCAAGACCGAGGACAACGTGTTTGTCCAGATGGTCGTCGCCGTACAGTTTTTCGTTCTGCCGGAGAAGGTCTACGACGCGTTTTATAGGCTCGATGACGCGCGCCGGCAGATTACGTCGTACGTCTTCGACGTCGTTCGGGCTCAGGTGCCCAAGATCAAGCTCGACGACGTCTTCGAGAAGAAGGACGATATCGCCGACATCGTCAAAGCCGAACTCAGCCAGGTGATGGAAGGCTTTGGTTACGGGATCCTCAAGGCGTTGGTCACCGATATCGATCCGGATCCGAAGGTGAAACAGTCGATGAACGAGATCAACGCGGCCCAGCGGATGCGGGTGGCGGCGACCGAGAAGGGGGAAGCAGACCGAATCCTCAAGGTCAAGGCGGCCGAAGGCGACGCACAAAGTAAGGCCTTGCAGGGGCGGGGCATTGCCGATCAGCGGCAGGCCATCGTCGCGGGGCTGCGAGATTCCGTGGACGAGTTCCAGAGGTCCGTGCCAGGCACGACGGCGAAGGATGTGATGAACCTCGTCCTGATGACCCAATACTTCGACACGCTCAAGGAAATCGGCGGCTCGTCGCGGTCGAATACGATCATGATTCCGCATTCGCCCGGCAGTCTTGCTAGCCTGAGCGAGCAAATTCGCAACGCTATGATCGAGGCCAATCAGACGACCGAGGGATCCAGAATCAGGCCAGATGCCTTGGTGGGCACCGGCAACGGCGACTGAGGAATCGAGGAACGACCGACAATTGAGGGGCAATGAATCATGTCGTCAGTAGACCAACTCGTCGAGCGTCTCGCCGCTGAGGTTGCCGCCGCCACGGAGCGAGTCCACGTGCTCCAAGAGGAGGCGGCCGAAGTCTTTCTTGGCCAGGAGCAGCGATTTGAGCGTTTCCTTTCTCTGACGGAACGCATCCACGCGATCTTGCAGCCACGCATCGAGGCGTTCACGAAGGTGGACGTTTTCAAGGACATCAAGCAGAACGTGAGCCTGGAACTGCGAGGCCCCGAGGGCCGGGGATTTCACGGGAGAACGACAACGCTCTCCGTTCCCTCTTCCGACGCGTGTTCGGGGAAGGTTGAACTGTCCTTTCGCCTGGGGCATGACGGCTCCATCGAAAACGCCATCATGGACTATCGCCTGGAGATCCTTCCCATCTTTATCAAGTTCGACAGCCACGATCAACTGGTCATCCCGATCGACAACCCCCGCGAGGATGCCATCGCCGCGTGGATCGATGACAAGCTCGTTGGGTTCACTCGAACGTACTTCGAGTTGTATTTTACGAAGCAATACCAGAAGGAGAGCTTCGAGATGGACCCCGTGATGAACATCCGGTTTCCGAGAGCGTTTGCCGCGGGAAACAAGAAGTACCAGGGGCGAACCTATCAATTCTACACAAAAGAGTCGCTACAGGCGTTCGAAAAGGCCCCGTCGGAGTATGTCGAGACCCGTGTCGTCACGACTGCGGTCTGCGTGAACGCCAGAAACGATGAGGCGAACGACAACCCACTCGACGAAGGAAGACTCTGATGAGACGAGCCATCAGTTGGAGCAAGCAAGAGGAACTTCCGATGCACTAGCCTCTGGGAGGAAAGAAGGTGAGAGACATGATCGAGATGCGAAAAAACCGGGCGTTAGGATGTCGTGTCTACGAACCCACGCCCAAGGACATTCGACGGGCGTGTGAAGAGATTCAGACGAGGTGGTCGCCGCGAGAACGGGCCAAACGGGATCGGGGGCCGCGTGCGACGTGGTGGACGCCGCCGATGATTCGCCTGTCGGACCTCGTCGAGGCGCTCAACGGAGAATGGGCAGACCGTCCACCGTACGCCAGTGCGGCGGGGAACGAAGCGGACCGCTAAACGTATGCCGCTGGCGGCGAAAGCGATGGACTAGCTCAAGACGCAGCACGTGGGCGGTTTGCTCGATCCGGTCTGTTTCACGGCCACAGGCATACCGGAGCAGCCGCGGCTACACACGACGTTACGAGTGCCGCTGGACACGCCACAAGCGAAGTCTCAGCCCATACTTGATCAGCGGACCCGGCAGCCACGGGACGACAGGCCCACGGGTTCACCCGCGACGGGTCCGAAGCGCGGCGAACACAAAGGCAAAGGTAAGAGCTGAGCGTCGTGCCCGCGAGTTGGCTGCTGACACGACTGACCGGACACTTGGTTTTGGAGATTTGTCCGACCCATGTTGACTGCGGCCTAGCCGCGTTAATGTCTCTTCTCGAAGGAGAACTAACATGCTTAGCGTCGTCGGAAGTATTAGTGGCGTAAGCTTCCAGCTTGCGAGGCCGGAAACGCAAGCTGGAAGCTTACGCCACGGTGATACGCCGCCACTTATTTTTCCGACGGTCCTTACTGCGATCTTGGTGGTGCTTGTGATTCTGATGCTGCTGGGTTCGCTGGGCACGTTTCCCGCGTTGGGTCACAGCAGAAACTGGGGTTATGGGCCGAGCGGCGGGCTGGGATTGGTGGTGCTGATTCTGCTCGTCCTGCTGCTGCTCGGACGCTTCTGATCCCAGCGGCGGAGTAAATGCAAGACAAGGCAACGGCGCGAGTGTCAAGCCTCGCGTTGCGGGGCGTTTGTTTCAACCAATCGAGGAGGGATTTGTCATGAGAGCTTTTCTGGTTGTTGTCGTTTTGCTCGTCGTCGGTATCGCCGGCGTGGTGTTTTACCGGGGTTGGTTCTAGCTTTCGTCGGACAGGAATAACGCGGACCACAAGGTCAATGCGACGTTCACCGTAGACGAAGACAAAATCCGGAAGGACAAGGAGAAGGTGCAAGAGTTCGGGCACGAGGCGAAGGAAACAACTGGCGAAGCGATCGATCAGATCAAGTAACCGCACGTGGACCAGACGGACACGTCGACTGGCTCGAAGGGCAGTTGGATCAAATCGCCCAACTGAAGGTACCGTTGTATCTATCCACGCAAACCCGCGTTTAGCTTCTCCGCGAGACTCACGCTCACACAAAGGGCAGAACTGGACCTATGAAAATAGCTGTCTTCAGCACCGAATCGTACGATCGCGAATTCCTCACGGCCGCTAACGTGGATGCCGGACATGACCTGACCTTTTATGAGCCGCGGCTGACAGCTCATACCTGCGCGTTGGCAGCCGGGTTTCCTGCGATCTGCGCGTTTGTCAACGACCAACTCGACGCTCAGGTCCTGCCCGTGCTGGCACGGGAGGGAGTGCGACTGGTCGCCATGCGGTGTACGGGCTTCAACAACGTAGACTTGCGGGCGGCCGAACAACTCAACATGATCGTCACCCGGGTGGCGGCCTACTCGCCCTACTCCGTGGCCGAGCATGCCGTCGCCCTGATCCTGGCCTTGGACCGCAGGTTGTACAAGGCGTACAACCGTATCCGGGAGGGAAATTTCTCGCTGGAAGGGCTGATGGGGTTCGACTTGCACGGCCGCAAGGCGGGGATCGTGGGCACCGGAAAGATCGGCGCGGTGGTTGCCCGCATCCTCCACGGTTTCGGCTGCAACTTGCTGGCCTACGACGTGACCGAGAACCCCGAGGTCGAAGCTTGTGAGGTTCGCTACGTATCCAAGAGCGAGCTGCTGGCGGAGTCCGACATCATCACCCTCCACTGCCCGTTGACGCCCGACACCTGTCACCTGATCGACGCGGAGGCGCTGGGGAGGATGAAACGCGGTGCCATGCTGATCAACACCAGCCGCGGGGCGCTGATCGATACCAAGGCGGTGATCCGGGCGCTCAAATCCGGCCGGCTCGGTTTCCTTGGGCTGGATGTCTACGAAGAAGAGGCCGACCTGTTCTACCGGGACCTATCGAGTCGGGTGATCCAGGACGATGTCTTCTCCCGCATGCTCACGTTCCCCAACGTGATCATCACGGGGCACCAGGCATTCTTTACTCGCAACGCTTTGGATGCCATCGCCCAAGAGACCCTCCACAACATCACCCTCTTCGAACGGGGCGAGCGCCCGTCAGGGCTGATTACCGCTGAGAAGGTCCTGGCGTGAAGGAGAGAAGTAGTGAAAGGCCGAATCGAGGAGGATGTCGGCTCGCGCACCGGCAACGACGAGCTTCAAAGTCCTTGAGCGGTGACAATCGCCAATGATGCGAAATGTGGAAGGAAGGAGTCCTATTGCATTTCCCGCTCACCGGCGTACAATCATAGCAGTGGAAGGGTTCCGGCGGAATTGATCGCCCCTTTCCAACGAGATTGTCGGATGACTAGATAGAGAGCAACTTGGCCGTGCCAGGGGGCTCGTTGACGAGTAAGCCGACGTGGTCGAATACCTGCGGGTTTTCGGCCACGTCGGCTTTTTTTGTTCTTGTCGGCCGTTGTGGTCCGGACGAACGATCCTTTCAAACAAAGGTGCATGATCAAATGGCTCAGGGAGAGAAGATTATCGGGATCGACTTGGGGACGACCTATTCGGCGGTGGCTGTGATGGAGGGGCAGGAAGCCAAGGTGATCCCGAATCAAGAGGGAAACCGGCTGACGCCCAGTGCCGTGGCGTTCAACGATAAGGGCGAAACGCTCGTGGGCGAGTTGGCGAAACGGCAAGCGATCATGAATCCACGGCGGACGGTCTATTCGATCAAGCGGTTTATGGGCCGCCGACACAACGAAGTGGCCAGCGAAGAGAAGATCGTGCCGTACGAGGTTGTCGGGGGACCGGAAGAGTACGTCAAGGTGCAGATCGACACGCGCCAATACACGCCTTCGGAAATCTCCGCGATCATCCTGCGGAAACTCAAAGAGACCGCCGAGGCCTACTTGGGCCACAAGGTCAACAAGGCGGTGATCACCGTCCCGGCCTATTTTAACGATGCGCAGCGTCAGGCTACCAAGGATGCCGGACAGATAGCCGGCCTGGAAGTCATGCGCATTATCAACGAGCCGACCGCGGCCTCGTTGGCTTACGGGCTGGACCGGAAGACCGCCGAGAAGATCGTGGTCTTCGATCTCGGCGGCGGGACCTTCGACGTCTCGATTCTGGATGTGGCCGAAGGTGTGTTCCAGGTCATTAGCACCAACGGCGACACGCACCTGGGCGGCGACGACTTTGACCGCGTGCTGCTCGACTACGCCGCCGAGGAGTTCAAGCGGGAGCAAGGCATCGATCTGCGCAAGGATCCGATGGCCCTGCAGCGGCTCCAGGAAGCCTGCGAAAAGGCCAAGAAGGAACTTAGCTCTCTGCAATCGACCGACCTCAACCTGCCGTTCATCACGGCCGACGCAACGGGTCCGAGGCACCTGCAACTGACGCTGACGCGGTCCAAGTTCGAGCAGTTGGTCGATCACTTGATCGAGCGCTGCCGCGGGCCGGTCAACCAGGCGATAAAGGACTCGCATTTCAACGTCAACGAAATCGACCAAGTGGTGTTGGTGGGCGGCTCGACACGGATTCCCAAGGTCCAGGATCTCGTGCGGAAGATATTCGGCAAGGAGCCCCACAAGGGTGTCAACCCGGACGAGGTTGTGGCCATCGGCGCGGCGATCCAGGGTGGCGTGTTGGCCGGCGAAGTCAAGGACATTCTGCTGTTGGACGTGACGCCGCTATCGCTGGGCATCGAGACCCTCGGCGGCATCATGACCAAGCTGGTCGATCGCAACTCGACAATTCCCACCGAGCAGAAGCAGGTCTTCAGCACGGCCGAGGACAATCAGAATGCGGTGACCGTGAGGGTCTTCCAGGGCGAGCGGCAGATGGCGGCCGACAACCGCCTGCTCGGCCAGTTCAATCTGGAGGGCCTCCCGCCCGCGCCTCGCGGCCTGCCGCAGATCGAAGTCGAATTCGACATCGACGCCAACGGCATTCTCCAGGTCTCGGCCAAGGACATGGGCACGGGCAAGGAACAGAAAGTGCGTATCGAACAGAGCGCCGGCCTATCGGAAGAGGAGATCGACCGTCGTCGGCGCGATGCCGACGTGCATGCCGATGAGGATAAGCAGAAGCGGCAACTCGCCGAACTGCGGAACCAGGCCGACACGATGACGTGGCAGCTTGAGAAGCTCATCCAGGAACACGAGGCCAAGCTCAGTGGTCCCGACAAGGAAGCCGTGACCAAGGCCATTGAACAGACCCGTGCGGCGGCGAAGGGCGAAAACGTCGAAACCCTCAAAGCGGCGATTCATCAGTTGGAGCAGGCTTCGCACGCGCTGAGCCAATCGCTCTACGCCACGGCCAACGCCCAGGCTGAGGCCGGGGCCGGTGACGATGCTGCACACCGGCCCAACGACTGGTCCAACGGCACTACCCCTGGTGACCGCGAGGAGGACGCCGTCGACGCCGAGTTCCAGGTCACATAGAGGAAAGGAGGTGAGGAACATGATCGCGATGCGAAAGAATCGGGTGTTAGGACGTCGCGTCTACCAACCGACACCCAAGGACATTCGACGGGCGTGTGAAGAGATTCAGGCCACCTGGTCGCCGCGAAAACGGGCCAAACGGGATCGGGGGCCGCGTGCGACGTGGTGGACTCCGCCGATGATTCGCGTGTCGGACCTCGTCGAAGCGATCAACGGAGAATGGGCAGACAGTCCACCGTAGGCCAGTGCGGCAAGGAACGAGGCGGAACGCTAATCGCATGCGGCTGGCGGAAAAAGCGATGGACTAGTGCTTTGTCCATGCTTAATTTTGGGGTGAGCGAATGGGCGCTAGTCCTCGGTGGTATTGAAATACCGGTGGCTAGCGCCATTCCGCTCAGTTCGGGTTTGCTGGCCGCCATCGACGCCATGGCAAAAGCCGCGAATATCCAGATTGTGAACGGTCTGTGGCGCCCCTCGTCACAGCGGAGGATTCGATCATGAAATGGTCGTGGAGAATTGGTTCCTTTCGAGGTATCGGCGTCTATGTGCATGCCACGTTCTTGATCCTGATCGGCTTTGTCGTCCTGAGCCACTGGTCGCAAGGGCACAGCCTCGAAGGCACCCTGGCCGGCGTCGGATTCATCGTGGCCCTCTTTGCGTGCGTGGTGGCGCACGAGTTCGGGCATGCCTTGATGGCGGCCAAGTACGGTATCAAAACCCGCGACATCACGCTGTTGCCTATCGGTGGAGTCGCGCGTTTGGAACGGATGCCCGACGACCCGCGGCAGGAGTTGTGGGTGGCGCTGGCGGGTCCCGCCGTGAATGTCGTCATCGCGGTGGTGTTGTTTGCCTTGTTGGAGTTCACCGCGACTCGAACGCCCTTCAGTCAGTTGAGCGTGACCAGCGGCCCCTTCCTGCAGCGACTGATGGTCGTCAACGTGTTCCTGGTCGTGTTCAACATGCTCCCGGCATTTCCTATGGACGGCGGACGCGTGCTGCGCGCGATTCTGGCCACGGGGATGGAGTACACACGAGCGACGCACATCGCGGCGACCATCGGGCAGGCGATGGCGCTGCTGTTCGGGTTTGCCGGATTCTTCGGCAATCCCTTTCTGTTGTTCATCGCGCTCTTCGTGTGGATCGGTGCCGCGCAAGAGGCCAGCATGGCCCAGATGAAATCGGCGCTCAGCGGGATCCCGGTCGCGCGCGCCATGCTGACCGATTTTCGGACCTTGTCGCCGCAGGATACGCTGCACCGCGCCGTCGAACTACTCTTGAGCGGTTCGCAGCACGATTTCCCGGTTCTCGATGGCGAGCGCGTCGTGGGGGTCCTGACGCGTGCCGATCTGCTCGTCGCGTTGGCCCAGCGAGACCTGGATTCACGGGTCGAGGACGTGATGCGCCGTGAGTTTGAGACGGTCGATGCGGCCGAGATGCTGGAGACTGCTTTTCGGCGGTTCCAGACTTGCCACTGCGAAACCCTGCCGATCCTGCGCGGGGGTGCCCTTGTCGGACTCGTGAGCCTGGACAACGTGGGTGAGTTTGTGGCCATCCGGGCCGCCGTGGAAAGCGCAAAGGCGGGCCGCCGGAAAGTAGTCGGTGCGTGAAGAGAGGCAGGGCCGGTCGATGGAACAGCCTCTGTTTGCCGCGATGGATCAGATTCTCGCGTTCTGGCCCTACGTCGTTACCCTGCTCATCGTGCTCTTTTCCCTGTTGGCCACCGGGCACGCGGTACTATCCAAACGCGACACGCGCGCGGCGATCGGCTGGGTGGGAGTGATCTGGCTGGCCCCGATCCTCGGCGTCCTGCTCTACGTCTGGCTGGGCATCAATCGGATCGAGCGACGCGCCCGGTCGCTCCGTACGGAACGTCCTCGTCCGGATTCGTCCTCGGGTCTTGGCGAGTGTCCCGCGGAGGTCCCCGATCAAGCAGGCATGCTGGCGGGGACGCCCCTGGAGCCCCTGGTTAAACTCGTGCGCGACGTGACTCGGCGGCCCTTGCTGGCGGGGAATCGTGTGACGCCGCTGGTCAGCGGCGACCAGGCCTATCCGGCCATGCTGCAGGCGATCGACGAAGCCGCGCGGTCCATCACGCTGACCACGTACATTTTCGATCACGATCCGGCGGGCCAACGCTTCCAGGATGCGCTGCGGCGTGCGATGTCTCGCCACGTTGAAGTGCGGGTCTTGATCGACAACGTGGGGACGCACCATCGCTGGCGGCCGATACCGCGCTGGCTGCGACGGGCGGGAATTCCCTGCGCCCAGTTCCTACCCACGTTGATCCCTTGGCGGTTTCAGTACTCGAACCTGAGGAGCCACCGCAAGATCCTGGTGGTGGACGGCAGGATCGGATTCACCGGCGGCATGAATATCGATGAGCGGACCTGCCTGGAGCGGCGACCTCGCCACCCTGTTCAGGACCTGCACTTTCGGGTCACCGGACCTGTGGTGGCCCAGTTCCAAGAAACGTTCGTCGACGACTGGGCCTTCTGCACCGGTGAACTCCTGCAGGGCCAGCCGTGGTTCTCGACCGTCGAGCCGGACGGCCCCGTCCTGGCCCGCGGCATCCCCGGTGGACCGGATGATGATTTCGAGACCCTGCGTCTCACGCTCCTCGGCGCGATCGCCTGCGCACGGTCTTCCGTGTTGGTCGTCACGCCCTATTTCCTGCCCGATGCATCGCTGATTGCCGCCCTGAACGTGGCCGCCCTGCGAGGCGTCCAGGTCGACATCGTCTTGCCTGCGGAGAGCGACTTGGCGCTGGTGCAGTGGGCGTCGACGGCACTGTTGTGGCAGGTGTTGGAACGCGGCTGCCGGGTTTGGCTCTCGCCCCCGCCGTTCGATCACACCAAACTGATGCTGGTCGACGAACTCTGGACACTCTTAGGTTCCGCCAACTGGGACCCCCGCAGCTTGCGGCTCAACTTCGAATTCGACGTCGAGTGCTACGACCGCGAACTGGCGACGTCGCTGAGTGATCTGGTCCGCTCCAAGATCCAGCAGTCCCGACCGCTCAGTATGGCGGAAATGGACGGCCGAAGCCTGCCCATCAGACTCCGCGACGGGGTCGCACGCCTTTTCTCGCCTTATCTCTGACAGGCACCCGGCACAACCGGGCGTTCGATAGCGTGGGCGACAGAGAGGGTTCCCTTCGAGAATCGCTCGGTATGCCCAAGACCTTTGGGCTTCTGCCGGGTTATCTCTTCTTTGCTTCGCGGAAAGGGGGCACCCCGGCAAGGGTGAAGAGCACGACTTCCTCGCCGGTGGCGGTGCTGATGTCGTGGTGCAGGGTCAACACCTTGACGCCGGTAACGTCCTGGACCATCGCTTCCATGACCGGACGT
Organism: Pirellulaceae bacterium; assembly: GCA_016784735.1. Classification (GTDB taxonomy): domain Bacteria; phylum Planctomycetota; class Planctomycetia; order Pirellulales; family Pirellulaceae; genus JADHUC01. The sequence continues at coordinate 10,153 of JADHUC010000067.1, forward strand.
GCCGTTTCGATCAGGTGGGTGCGGACTTGCTTGAGCAGGTCCCGCCCCTTCTCCGCCGGCAGCGACTTGACCAGATGCTGTTCGGCGGCAGTCAGCACGCCCTTCAGGCGCACCACGAGGAGATCCCCGAGCAGGTGGGTGTGAATGTCCTTCGGACCCCGGCCCATGTAGTCCTGCTCGAAGCGGCTAATGCCTTCACAAATGGCGGATTCGATTTCGCCCTGGGTTTTCATTGTGACCTCGAGGCGTCTTTCCTGTCTCGAAGACGTCCCCGGACATGAGTGGACGACCGCACTGACGAAAGCCACACACCCGAGGACAGAACATCAGAACGTGAATCACCGTTGCTCCCGGGCTCTGCCACCATATCATACTAAAGACGAAACCAACCGTCCATACTTGCTTTCTCCGCCGCGAGCAGTAAAATGAATAGGCATCGGAGCGGTAGGAAATGCGAGCGAGACTCCGCCCGGAAGTCAATCAGAAGTCGCCGGATGACTAGATAAAGGGCAACTCGGCTGTGCCGGGGGGCTCGTTGACGAGTAAGCCGACGTGTCCGAATACCTCAGGGTGTTCGGACACGTCGGCTTTTTTCGTTCTTGGCACGCGGGAAGTTCGGAAGGAAGGAGGATTCCGACGGAAAAGCTTGATCGGAGCGGTGGGAAAACAGATCAGAAAGACTTAAGGAGATAACCCGTGAATCCCGTTCAACCCTTGTTCGTATCGACCTATCCGCCGGAAGAGTGCGGGCTGGCAACTTTCACCAAGGATTCAGCCGACGCCGTAGATTGCGCAGCGCAGGAGCCGCTGTCCTCGGTCGCGGCCATCCAGAAAACCTGCGTGCGTTCCTACGAGGACTCGCGCGTGGTCCACGTGATCGACAACAACCGCCCGAACGCTTACCGTCTGGCCGCGGAGGTGGCCAACGACGGTCCGTGTGACGTGGTGAGCTTGCAGCACGAATTCGGCCTTTATCCTGGTGAATGGGGTCGTCAAGTGCTGGACTTCGTGCGTGCATGTCGCAAGCCCATCGTCACCACGTTCCACACGCTCTTGACTCAGCCAGACCCGCTGCCACGACGCGTGATCCGGAACTTGGCCGCCCGTAGCCAAGGCATCGTGGTCATGACCAAAGTTGCGGCGCGGCTCTTGGCCCGCGTCTACGGCGTGTCGGGCTCGCACGTGCAGGTGATTCCGCACGGAGTACCGGAGGTCCCTTATGAGCGCAATGGCGTACACAAGACGCGGCTGGGACTGGACGGTCGCCGAGTGATTTGCACCTTCGGACTGATCAACCGCGGCAAGGGGCTGGAATACATGATCCAGGCCCTGCCTCGAATCGTGGCCGCCTGTCCGGATATCACGTACTTGATCGTGGGCGTCACTCACCCGCAGGTCAAACGTCAGGAGGGGGAGGTTTATCGGGAGAGTCTGGTCGAGATGGCCGAATCGCTGGGCGTGGGAGCGCATGTGCGTTTTGTTAACAGGTATCTCAGCTTGGCCGAACTACTGGAACACCTGCAGGCCTGCGACGTCTACGTCACCCCCTATCCCGGAAAGGACCAGATTGCCAGCGGTACCTTGGCGTACGCCTTGGCCGCGGGTGGTGCGGTGGTGAGCACGCCGTACCTGTATGCCGAAGAAGTCCTGGCCGACGGGCGGGGATTGCTCGTGCCGTTTGGCCAGAGCGAGGCGATGGCGGATGCGACGTTGCGATTCCTGAATGACACCGCCTTCCGGCTGGCTACCCGGCGCAGAGCGTACCGGTACGCACAGCCCATGTTCTGGTCGAATGTGGGCCGACGGTACTTGGACTTGTTTGGCCGGATTGCGGCGGGCAAGGCACATGGGGAGCGGATTAGACGCATTGTTTTCGCAGCGCCAAGCGGCAAGGGCAGCATGGTGGCCCAGGCAGCAAGCCATTAACCAAGCAGAGGGTTCTCAGATGCAAATTGGTAACGGGATGGCATTGGATCATCTGGATCGCATGACGGACTCGACCGGGCTGATCCAGCATGCCATCTACAGCATCCCGCGGCGCGAGAGTGGCTACACGACCGACGACAACGCTCGCGCCTTGCGCCTGTGTACTAGCCTGTGGTGCCAGCACCCGGAGCAGCGCATGTTGAGCCGCGTCACGGGCTATTTGAGCTTTTTGGAACACGCCCGTTGTCCTGTCCGCGGGTTCCACAACTTTTTGAGTTACCAGCGTAGTTGGCTGGATGCGGCCGGCACCGGCGATTGCCAGGGCCAGGCGGTCCTGGCTCTGGCCGAAGTGCTCGACAGCAACCTGCCCGACGGATACCGCCGGCTGGCCCGCGAGCTGATCGAAGCGGTGTTGCCCGCCTTGGCCAGCCTGCGGAGCCTGCGGGCGCAGGCGTACGTGATTCAGGCTTGGGGGCGTCTCCGGGCGGCGGAGGCCAAGGAGATGAAATCGTTCGAGACCATCGCCCGGTCCGCGGCGCAGCGGCTGGTGGACTGCTACCATCGCTCCCTGCGACCGGATTGGCCGTGGTTCGAGGCGCAAATGACCTATGCCAACGCGGTGTTGCCACAGGCCATGTTCGTCGCCGCTGAGCGCTGGCCCGAGGAAGAATTTCTGGACGTGGCAAAGGCATCGTTCGCCTTCCTCGACCGCACGACGACCGGAAAAGGGGTCGGGAGTCTTTTGTGCGAAGCACCCTGCGGGCCGTTCCGGCAAAAGACTCCCGACCCCTTTTCCGAGGGCGAGAACATCTTCTGGCCGGTCGGGAATAGCGATTGGTACCCCCACGGGGAAGACAAGTCGCCGTACGATCAGCAACCGGTCGAGGCCGCCACCATGGCCGCCGCCGCGCTCACCGCGTTCGGTATGCTCGGCGACGAGCAATACTTGGCTGCTTTTCGCCGGGCCCACGCTTGGTTCCATGGCCAGAATAGCCTCCGCCAACCGCTCGTCGACGTCCAGTCCGGCGCCTGCTGTGACGGACTGCAGGCGTCCGGTCTGAATCGCAACCAGGGAGCGGAATCGACGCTCGCCTACTTGTGGGCGGAATTGCTGTACAGGGAGTCATCGGTCGTCCAGCGTCCGTCGAACAATGCCTAGAATCACGAACCATTGACGCTACAAAAGGAAATCAGCCATGTCGCAGGAATCGAGAGCGCCCAATCTACACGCGGAGTTGTTCCAGCGTTACTCCTCGAACCCGATCCTCACCGCCCGGGACTGGCCCTATCCCGCCCATTCGGTATTCAACGCCGGCGCGTGTCAGATGGGCAAGGAGACGATCTTGCTGGTACGCGTCGAGGACCGGCGGGGCCATTCGCATCTGACCGTGGCTCGCAGCAACGACGGGGTGTCGGCATGGCACATCGACGACCAACCCAGCTTCCCACCCGATCCGGCGAATCATTCGGAAGAAGCGTGGGGTGTGGAAGATGCGCGGCTGACCTGGGTCGAGGACCGCGGCCAGTGGATCATCGCCTACACGGCCTTCTCGCCCAGCGGACCGATGGTCTCGTTGGCCGAGACGAAGGATTTCGTCACCTTCTCGCGGCTGGGCCCTGTCATGCCCCCCGAGGACAAAGATGCGGCCATCTTTCCCCGCCGCTTCGGCGATCGCTATGCGATGATTCATCGGCCGGTTTCCGCAGGCAGTTCGGGCGCCCACATCTGGCTCTCCTTCTCGCCGGATCTGACCCATTGGGGTGACCACCGCATCCTTTTGCACGCGCGACGCGGTTCCTGGTGGGATGCCAACAAGATCGGGATGAGCCCCCCGCCATTGGAAACCCCGGAGGGTTGGTTGCTTCTGTATCATGGTGTGCGGGTGACGGCGGGTGGATGCCTGTATCGCTTGGGATTGGCCTTGCTGGACTTGGAGGATCCCTGTCGGGTTCTGCGACGTAGCGACGAATGGATCTTTGCACCTGAGGCGCCATACGAGCGTCATGGAGACGTCAACGGCGTGGTATTTCCCTGCGGCTGGATTCTGGACGAGCCCACGGGCGAGATCCGTCTCTATTATGGCAGTGCGGACACCTGCGTGGCCTTGGCTACCGCCCAGCTCTCCGATCTGCTTAGCTACCTGCTCGCGTGCCCTGTACCTTCCATGTGGCAACGCAAGGACGTGACATTGCACGCCTGACGGTGTTGATTGCGTTATGTTTCCTGTTGTTCTGTCGCGTCGGCCTTTATTGCGATTGGTGGCGCGCTCGTGGTCGCAACCAGGAGAAATGAAGCTCATGCACGAGTCCAATCCGAACATGGCTCAACAGGTCGCCCAAGCGGCCAGTGCCTTCCAGCAGCAGAGCAACGGCCACGTGCCCGAGTCGGTGACCGCGGTCCTGAGTGAGGACGCGCTGGTGATCACGCTACGCGGGGCTTTGACGCCGGCCGAGGAGGCCCTGGCCCGGAGCCCGGCAGGCGCCGCTCAGCTACAGGAGTTTCACCGGCAGTTGTTCGCCAACTTCTGCCCATCATTGCAACAGGAGATCGAGAAAATCACCGGCGTGACGGTGCGCGAAGCAACTGCCCACGTCGAGACGACGACCGGCACCATGGTCCAAGTGTTCCTGCTCGCCCATGGGGTCTCGGCGGAGATCTGGAACGGGACCCATGTGGAGTAAGGCAATGAAAGGAATTGAAACTGACGCCCGCGACGATATCCATGTTCTACGTACAGAATTGCAGGACCAAGCGGTGGAGGCGACAGGGAACGGGGCCCTCGTGACGGTTGCGCCGCCGGCGTTGATCGATCCCCACGCCCTTGAAGTCTGGGAGACGGAAGGCGGCGCCATTGGTTAGCCAGGAACTGCAAGAAAGAGAAAGCACATGGACAACGCCAGCCTTCTGGTAACAGCAATGGCCGAACAATGCAGAGGTGCGATTCTGGAATGGAATAGGCCAGAGTTGGACCTGCCGATGCCACTTCAGCCAGAGCACCTTAAATGGATGTGCGACAACATAGAACAACACGCAGAAGACTGGCCTGCCACCAAACTGCACCGTTGGATTGGATTTGTTCAATGTGCAATGCTGGCAAATCGAATGCTCGACCTTGACGGGGCAAAGGCGATGTTCGATGCGGCCAAAGTAGCGCACGGAGAAATCAATGAGGACTTATCAGATCACCTCGATCCAACAAGTTCTTTCGAGGTGGGTAATCACGACGCCAGACCGGCCACAACGCTAATAGAAAGGACAGCATAATGTCGAATCCGATTGATCCCGATGTCTTCGAACGTGCTCGCAAAAAGAGCGTTGATCAGCTAGTCAGTCCCCGCGATCTTTCCGAACAACTGACGGAACTACAGGAAACAACCAATCAGGTCCTTAGTCGCCTAAACCTGATTGAACGGCATCTTCAGAAGATTCAGCGTCATCTTGATTCAAGGAAGAATGCTCGGTTTGGAGAGTAGCCACTCCAAGCGATCGGCCTATTGCCTCAAGGCAGGAAGCGATCCTCTCAAGGCGACTTACAATCACTTTGTTCGTGTGCTGTAGGCACATCATTTCATCTGCCAAGTACTCCCAAACAACCTCTCCATCTGCCGATTTAGGATGTACTTGATTTCCCACAATTAACCTCCCGTGACCTAGTGTGTCGCTCAAGATAGCCCACTACCCACGACTCCGCGCCCTTGATTTGCCAACAGGCACGACGTACAATATCTAATATCGCAAGAAGTGGCAGTGAACCTCTGCCTAGCAATGCACGAATGTTTCGGGTGACTAGATAAATAGCAACCTGGAATTACCAGGGGGCTCGTTAAAGAGTAAACCGACGTAGCGGAACGCCTGCGAGTGTTCTGCCGCGTCGGTTTTTTTTGTGCGCTTATCGACCGCGTCGAGTTGGGTACGAGCGTTGACCCAGTCGCACAAGAAACAACCTCGAAAAGTCTCAACCATCAGAGAGGATGTGACCGATGTTTCAGCCGAAAGTGGTTGACGTGTTGAATCGCTTGTTGGCGAACCAATGCTTCTCCTTGGTCGACTATCTCAGCGAGGCCCCGCCCTGGACCCATTCCGGCAACGAGCCACTGGTGGAGGGAATCCGCGGTATCCTCCACGACCACGAACACTACGCCCAGCGGTTGGCCGAAGCTATCGACGAGCGCCGCGGCAGGGTCAATTCGGGTACGTTTCCGATGGCGTTCATGTCGCTGAACTATTTGGCCCTGGACTATCTGTTGACCAGACTCATCGAGAACCAACAGCACGACATCCAAGCAACCGAGCGATGCGTGGCTGAACTGGTCGAGGATCCGCTGGCATGGAGCCTGGCCAGCGAGGTACTGGGAAGCGAGCGGGCTCACTTGGACATTCTGAGGGAATTCCTGCCGCGAAACATACCGATTCCAAACGACGACGAGATTCACTCGAAGGTCGCTTGATTCTCAAATGCTTGACTATGAACCAATAACCTGAAGGAACAACCGAAGATGCCCAAAATGATCGCATTCGATCAAGAAGCCCGCGCAGCCATCAAACGCGGTGTGGGGAAACTGACCAGAACCGTTCGAAGCACACTCGGCCCTTGCGGCCACACGGTACTGCTCGCGAAGACCTTCGGCCCGCCGACCGTCACCAAAGACGGTGTGACCGTGGCAAATGAAATCGACCTGGAAGCCCCCTACGAAAACATTGGCGCCAAGATGGTCCGACAGGTCGCGTCGAAGACAAACGAGGTGGCCGGTGACGGCACCACCACCGCGACGGTGCTGGCCGACGCCATCTTCAACGAGGGACTGCGGGCCGTCGTGGCGGGTATTAACCCCGTGTGCTTGAAAAACGGCATCGAGAAGGCCGTCAGCGATGTCGTCGGCAAGCTGAAATCCAACTCGATCAAGGTTAAAGGCCGCGCGGGAATGGCCCAAGTGGCAGCGATTGCCGCCAACAACGACGCGAAGATCGGCGAATTCATGGCGGACGCGATGGAGCGGGTCGGCAAAGACGGCGTCGTGACCATCGAGGATGGAAAAAGTGTGGATACCGAAGTCAATTGGGTTGAGGGGATGCAGTTCGACAAAGGCTACCTGTCGCCGTACTTCGTGACCAACGCGGCATCGATGGAGTGCGAATTGGAGGAGCCGTATATTCTGGTCCATGAGAAGAAAATATCGAGCATCAAGGACTTCCTGCCGCTACTGGAAAAGGTCGTCAAGGCTGGCAAGACGTTGTTGATCGTCGCCGAAGATATCGACGGCGAGGCGCTGACCACGCTGGTGGTCAATCACTTGCGCGGCACGTTCATCTGCTGCGCCGTGAAAGCCCCGGCGTACGGCGATCGCCGCAAGGCAATGCTGGAAGACATCGCGACCCTGACAGGCGGTACCGCCATCTGCGAGAGCCTCGGTCTGAAGCTGGAGAACCTGGAACTCAACTCGCTGGGGCGCGCCAAGAAGGTCATCGTCAACAAGGACAACACCACGATCATCGAAGGCGCGGGCAAGTCGGCCGACATCAAAGGCCGCATCGCTCAGATCGAGCGTGAGTACGAGAAATCGACCAGTGACTATGATCGAGAGAAACTGCAGGAGCGCAAGGCCAAGCTGTGCGGCGGTGTTGCCACAATCAGCGTCGGTGGTGCGACCGAGACGGAAGTCAAGGAGAAGAAGGCGCGTTTCGAGGACGCACTGAATGCGACTCGAGCGGCCGCCGAGGAAGGCATCCTGCCGGGAGGCGGTGTCGCGTTGATCCGAGCGGCTGCAGCCTGCAAGCCGGTCGGCCTGAACCACGACGAACAGACCGGCTACAACATCGTACTTCGCGCCTGCCGCTCGCCGCTCACATGGATCGCGGAAAACGCTGGCAAGGACGGCAGTCTGTTTTGCGAGAAGATCGTGGAAGCCAAGGGCAACGACGGCTACAACGCGGCCGCGGATCGCTTCGAAGACCTGGCGGCCGCTGGCGTCATCGACCCGACCAAAGTGGTGCGATGTGCGCTGGAAAATGCGGCCAGCGTCGCCACGTTGCTGCTGACCAGCGACGCGCTGATCGCGGAGAAGCCAAAAGAGCAGAGAAGAGACCACGGCCACGACGGCGACATGTATTGATGCCGCTATGAACGCGGGAAACGCATCGAAAGAAGAGGAACAATCATGCCGATCAGCCCAGTGGTTGCCGACACACCGAACTACGTCTTGATGGATGGGAATCGCCGCGTCGGTCCAAGAGTCGTGCAGTTCCATGCGGGAATTGAGTGCTCGCCAATTTATGGATTTTCGCACAAGGGTGCCTATGACAAGTTCTGCATGAATAGCCAACTGGCGCTAACGCCGTATCCGCTGGTCAAAGTCTACCTTCGGAACCAGGTTGGCGCACCGGGCGATGGCCTCAAGCTCGTGGCGGTTGACGCGGCCGGACCTCGCGAGCCTTGCCTTCATGCGGCAACGATGGAGGCTGTGCTGGAAGCCCAGAAGAATCGAACGGCTCACGTGACCGCGGCGTACCGATTGGTGTTCGACCGGGAAGCCAAGGCTTATACGGTGGAGGAGGATTCCGTGTGACTCTATGGGCGAATTCGATCACGAGGAGATTGGTGTTATGCGTGCGGTTGGATTGGTAGAAACGAAGGGCTTGATCGGTTTGGTGGCGGCGACCGACGCCATGGCAAAAGCCGCGAATGTCCAGATTGTGAAGCGTATCGACATCGGTGGCGGTTTGGTGACGGTGATCGTCAGCGGTGATGTGGGCAGCGTGCGTGCGGCTGTCGACGCGGGCGCCCGGGTGGCCGGTCAGGTGGGCGAACTGGTGAGCAGCCATGTGATCCCGAATCCGGCAGAAGGTGCGGTTGAAGCTTTCCTGGCGTAACAAACTCGTTCAGCGAGAACCGGCCTGAGCGGTTCGGCGGCTTACTTTCAATTGGGAGCAGAACTATGAATGCATTTCACGTGTGGATACGACCTTTGGGCCACATCTGCGGAGTGCGGGTGGATGGCATTAAGAATACCGAATGGCTTCTCAATCGCCTCGGTCAATCCTTCGTTTTCAAGAGTTGCGAGCCGGTGAGAGAGGAGCTGGGCTCTACCTGCTGTAGCTTCCGAGTGATGTTCAGTTCCCAGATGTCTCATCCGCTGTTCAGACGACTGCTGGGGGCGATCCCCGAGGTCAGTCTGTTGATGGAACCGGCAGCGTAGGAAGGGTAGTGATGTTCCGAGGAGAGAGCGTCGTGGCCGAAGTGACACACCAATCGCCGCAGGATAACGCGAAGGAATTGCGAGAGAGCCAACGGCGTTACGCACAGATCTTAGAAGCAGTCAAGAGCTATGCCTATTCGGTCGAAGTCCGAGATGGCTTGCCATCGCCAACTTGGCATAGCGAAGGATGCGCGGCGGTCACAGGCTACGCTCCCGAGGAGCTTGCATCGGAACCGAATCTCTGGATCGACATGGTCCATCCAGACGATCGTGAGATGATCCGGCGGTATGTGGATCGAATTCTAGCGAATGAGGATGTGCCGCCTATCGAACGCAGGATTCGCTGCAAAGACGGAACTCTGCGCTGGGTTCAAGACACGATCGTGCTGCATCGCAATCAGGCAGGCCGATTGGTTCGGTACGACGGGCTGGTCATGGATACCACAGAGCGAAAGCAGATGGAAGATCGCTTTCGGCGACTCTTTGAGTCAGCTCCCGATGGCATGATCGTTGTGGACAGCAACGGGCAGATCATTCTGGTCAACGCTCAGGTAGAAAAGCTGTTCGGATATGCGCAGCGGGAGTTGCTGGGACAAAGCGTCGAGACACTGGTTCCAGAGCGTTTCCGTGGTACGCATCTGAGCCACCGCTTGTCCTACACGGCCACTCTCCATTCCCGATCGATGGGTGCACACGGCGACCTCTACGGCGTGCGCAAGGACGGCAGTGAGTTCCCCGCCGAGATCAGCCTGAGTTCGATTGGCACCCGGAACGAGGCTCAAATCTGTGCAGCCATACGCGATATTGGCGGACGCAAACGCATGGAGCAGACGCTGCGTGAGCAGGAAGCACAATTCCTCGCCGCACAACAGATTCAGGAACACCTTCTGCCGGATGCCCCGCCGAGACTGCCGGGATTCGACATCGCCGGAGCGTGCTATCCAGCCGAGTTCGCAGCGGGAGACTACTTTGACTTTGTTCCCTTGAGCCGTGAATGTATGGGAGTTGTCGTCGCGGACGTTTCGGGCCACGGGATTGGGCCTGCGCTGCTGGCGGCTTCAACGCAAGCGCATCTGCGATCGCTCGCAGAGACACCCGCGGAGATCGATGAGATTCTATCTCGCATCAACCGCTTCCTCATCAGAGAAGCTCAAGGTGAGCACTTCGTCACGCTGCTGCTTGCCCGCCTTGACCACCAGTCCCGGATTCTGGCATATGCCAATGCTGGGCATCCATCGGGGTACATACTCGATGGCGCAGGCAGGTTGAGAACTAGCTTGACAAGCACCGGCTACCCGCTGGGCATCGTCGCCAAGGCTGAATTTCCTGCCGGTGATCCGACTCAGCTCGCCCCTGGCGATACGGTCTTGCTGCTCACTGATGGACTTTTGGAGGCCATGTCCTCGGATGGGGACTCGTTTGGCACCGAACGAACACTCGATGTTTTCTCCGCTAACCGCACGAAACCTGCTGCTGAGATCATTCGTAGCATTTACCAGGCCGTTCAGGAGTTTACCGGAGGCACGCTGCTGGTGGACGACGTCACGCTCGTGGTGATCAAGGTCGATTCAGAAGCTGCCGGATGATGGGTTAATAGCCATTGGAACGTGTTTTCTGCGTAGGAAGGTGATAGTCGTTTTCTCCGTCGCCTGTCATGGAAAGCGGCAGAACGGTGAACCAAACTGGGAGCCCCCGACAATGCTCACAACCACAAATCCACTATCTGGGACCTCCGCAAGCACGCTTTGCCGCTGCCCATTGTGCAGCACGGTGCTGTCCTTTCGGCCACACCCTCCGCCATATGACGCTGCCTGCCAGGAGTGCGGGTATCCACTGTGGTGCTTTAGCAGGACGGTCGGCGATCTCATTGTTCTTGAGGTCGTATCTGGCACAATGCCGACACATAAGGAAGTTCATCGTCTCTGTGACACGCTCCTAGCCTCTGGCAGTGTCCCCCGCGTCGTCGTTGACTTGTCGGACGTCGAATTCGTCAGCAGTTCGTTCGTTGCCAGACTGGTGGCTTTGAACAAGCGGATACAGGCTGCCGACGCTAGACTCGTTTTGTGCGGACTGCGCCCGGTCGTACGGGAGGCCCTTCACACTTCCAGATTAGACGAGTTTTTCGACATAGCTGAAGACGAAGCCACTGCTTTGACGAGTCTTTGCTCGCTGAGACGAGCAGAGGAACTGTCGCAGGTTCTGGATCGTGAGTCTGCGTTGATATGGCGGCGGCCAGCGATAGATCCGGCTCTTGATTGAATCAACAACCGTGAACCACTGTGCCCGCGTGCAACGCTTAACGCTATCGTACGCCTGTTCCGGTACCAATGTGACGCTTCTTCGCTCTACCTTTCGCGCCCTGGTCCTATAATGCCACCGACACGCGAACCGAGGTGGTAGGCTGCCGGGCCGTTACCGACAGCTACACTTCAGCTCGAACGCCTCACTCGCCGCACAATCCCAGTTGAACGTCACCACCCCGAGTATTCGCAGCAATCGCAGTTGTCATCAGACCCATCACCCGCCGCACCCCCGCGTTCGCAGCAGGCAGGACGAAGATCACAAACATACAAATCAAGAAAAGGCGGCAAGACTGGCCATAAAAGTGCTTGACGGCTATGCAGTCATACGACCAGTTCCTCGATTTGGATTCAAGGTGGGCGATTGAGTATGACGATTGCAACGATAAGGCCCTCTTACACAAGGGATCGCAATTTGGTCACCGACACTGATGACGCGCGGTTGTTTGTAAATCGCGTCAAGGACTTAGCTGAACGATTGGACGCAATTTCCGAGCTGGCAACTGGTGCCGGCGTAAAGATGCTCGACGGGCTGAATAGGGGCGCTGCGAGCAAAAGCGTCTCAGCATTGGAGAATCTGTGCGCCGATCTGGAAGTCCGTCTTGAGCGGCTCCAGAACATGAGGCGGACAGCTTAAAGCAGGCCGTCTCAGCACGCGACGACCATACACTGCGCCGAATCCTCGACCGAGAGGTTAGCGTACGACGGCTGGCACCCGCCTGTGCCTCCGATCAAACGTTGGTTTCGAGCTGCTCAGTGGACAATTCTGTTCCACCGTTGGTCGAAGCCTCGCACAGCTCAGCCACTTTCTGCACACTTGCCAACTTCAATGCCCTGCGTCCGGTTCCCTGTTAGGGGCTCATGGTCGATATTCCCCGAGAAAACGACGTCTGAAAAGAAAAGACGCCAGGAGGGGGAATCGACCATCTCGCTGAGGGCTGGTCAGTAACAGAGAGGATCTCCTGGCCGCGTCCAGGGCGACTTCCACCAAGTCCAGTCCGGCGCCAACAGCCAACTGCCGAGCCTTGTCGGTCGGCATTTATCCCAGCATCTCGCCGTCCTGATTCACAACGCGAACTGGGGAAAAGAGTGATCTGCTCCTTGACTCGTTGTTTGGGGATGGTTTGCTCCTTCCCCTACGAGTTTGTGCGAAAACGCCCCTGCATCAGCGATCCAGGGGCGTTTCATGATTTCTCATCTCCGGCCATTGACGATCGGCAGCGGCTTAGGCCACTGGCACGACCACTTGGACGGACGTCGCGCAAGGCCCTTTGCGGCCCTGCCCGATCTCGTACTCCACCGCCTGGCCTTCACGGAGTTCTTCAAGGGCCGCGCCTTTGATCTCCGAGTGGTGAAAGAACAGGTCGTCCCCTTCACCTTCGATGAACCCAAAACCTCGATCCGTAACCAACTTTTTGATCTTACCTTGTGGCATTTCTGCCCTCCATTGAAAAAAGCGTACGCTTGGGCCGAGCGAACTGTACCTGCCGAAGCAGGCCGTCGGCCCAGGCAATTCGAGAGCAGATATCCACAGAACTAAGGCGGGCACTCACAGGAAGGGCACAACTTCGTCGCATGCGGCGTGACGAGAATAACGACCGGGGTCGCCCAGACCTACATCTTGTCTCTGCTCGTCACAATTTCTCGTGACGACTGAAGTGTAGCTGACTGCCTCGGGAAAGCAATGGTCCTGCATTCATCCGTTGCGACGGCGCTTTGTCTGATTCTTCGACCACTGGCGCCCTGTCAAGATTCAAATGGCGGTTTCGCCGGGAGGGCGAAGCTCCCGCTGAGCCGCCGTCGCGGGAACAGATCGACAGGCTTTGCCCTCCCGTCTGGTCAAACAAGACTTGACAGGACTCTAATCAACCGACGCATGGCCGGCACGCGGAGGGTGCACGCCAGCCGCGGGATCCACCCGTAGTTTGCGGCCTGATACGTCGCAACTTCACACAATATCCACACAGAATCTCCAAACAGCGGTCAAGGGGGCAGGGGCCCAAGGGCGGGCCATGGCCCCTTGGATCACCAATTCTTCCTGGTATCCTCAAGTCTGTTGCTCAAAAACCAAATTCCTATCCTTTTTAGGGGCGACGTTCAGAGCGACCGAAGAGGCTGGTCCCGCCACGCCGAACCTGTTGATCGCCCTGGCCTCAAGGGTGTTTTCCCCATCCTGCAGCGTCCAGGTGAAGCTGTCTGCGGATTCTCTCCACGGCCCGCCGTCGACGCGGATCTGGAATTCCTCGAAATTCGGCGTCATCGTCTTGATGCCCACCCCAAGATTCCGCCCTTTGGGCACCAGCGACAGCGCCGCCTGGTTGATGGGGAAGTACGGATCAACGGCGGGGTCCTCGGGGCAGTCGCGTACGTGCCATCTGGTCCCCCTACAGATGTCATCGTCGGTGCGGCTGATGAACATTCCCGCCCAGTCCGGCCCAGCATCCAGGAAGTTCGTGTTGGGGACGTAGCCGATAAACGCGAGGAGTTGAGCCGGGTACGGCTTCTCGGCGTCCGCCTTCCGGTACCGAGTGCCCTCTCGCCGGTCCACGAACACGAGGCCCTTCGCGTTGTTGTAGAAAAAGTCCCGGCGAATCGCCCAACTGTCGAGCGGAACGCCGCCGCTGCTCTCCACGTACAGATCGAACGTCGGATCGAACATCACCCACTTCCGGTGCTGGTTCGACCAGATCTCAGTCGTGGAGTGTTCGGGGCTGCTGCCGCCCAAGTGACTGGGCCGCCGCAGGGCGAGGGGCCGAGCGACCCAGCCTAGGCTGGCCGCCGCGGAGACGTACGCCGCGGCACATTGGACGCAGAAGAACCGCTGCCCCTGCTTCGACAGCTCGAGGATCTCCAGCGCGTTTCGCATCCCGCCAAGCCCCTTGGGGTCCCCGCCGCGGATCTGTTTTCTGACCCAGCTCATCAACAGCAGTTGCTTCTCGAACTCGTCCTTGCCCGGGGCGACCACTTCGTCCAGCCTGTACGTCGTGCGGAGTTCGGTCAGCTTGGGATTGTCGTGACTGTCGAACACGAAACGCTCGGAATACTCGTTCTCGACGTACGGCAATACGTCCAGCTTCCGGACAGTCGCCGTGCGAGAGCCGAGGTCGATCGTTTGGCCGGTCTCGAGCTTCCCTTTCGCGTTGTCTTTGGCGTGGGGGGGCATCGCCGCGCGCGTCGTGTCGTCGGCTGGCAACGACACGACACACGCGGCAACCAACATCGCAATGGCCGTTTGTCGCAGCTTCATGGTTATGCCTGTCGGTGTGGTCGAAGGCGGCATGGCCTTCCATGTCGTTGCCGCGATGCGTTCCATGGATCGAGTCTCCCGTCTCCCCAAGGTTTCCCAGAAAACTTCACTTGGCTGCGCCGCCGGGCGATTCGATCCGCATTATACTATGGTGCCGTCGGTGCCGCGACGTCTTTGCACCTTTGGGGATAACATAGAGGCTCTTGCACCAAACACGGAGACGACCCTATGAAGAAACTGGCTCTGGCACTTTACTTGATCAGCGTCCTCACCACCGCACTCCACGCTGAACGTCCGAATGTCATCCTGGTCATGGCGGACGATCAGGGTTGGGGCGATACGGGTTACAACGGGCACCCGGTTGTGAAGACACCCAACCTGGACGCCATGGCGAAAGACGGTCTGGTCTTCAACCGTTTCTACGCTGCTGCCCCGGTTTGCTCTCCCACTCGCGGTAGTGTTTTGACCGGGCGCCACCCGATCCGGATCAAGATCACCAATCACGGCCGTTACATGCGCCCACAGGAGGCGACGATTGCCGAGGCCCTGCGCGACGCGGGCTACGTCACCGGCATGTTCGGCAAATGGCACGTGGGCTCCGCGCAAAAAGACAGCCCGGTCAATCCTGGGAACAGCGGTTTCGACGAGTGGGTCATCGGCTTGAATTTCTTCGACAACGACCCTTTCCTCAGCCGCAACGGGATGGTGGAACAGATCAAAGGCTCAGGTTCCGAAATCACCATCGACGAGACCATCGCGTTTCTGCGGAAGCATAAGAGTGACGCCAAACCGATGTTCGCCATTGCGTGGTTTCCGTCTCCGCACGATCCGCATCTAGAGAAACCGTCGGGCCCCGACCCGTATGAGGAGGTCAAGGCTCCTGGGTACTTCCAGGAGATCACCGTGCTGGACCATGCCTTCGGGCGGCTGCGAAAGGAACTCAGGACCCTCGGTATCGAGCGGAACACGATCCTTTGGTACTGCAGCGATAACGGCGGCCTCCGCAAAGAGAGCTCAGGCGGACGGGAGAGGAAGGGCAGCATCTACGAAGGTGGCCTGCGTATCCCTGCCATACTGGAATGGCCGGCCAAGATCAATTCGGGCAAGATCGACGTCCCTGCAACCACGTCCGACATCATGCCCACCCTGCTTTCCATGGTCGGCGTCACGGCAAAGAGCCATTACCCCTGGGACGGCATTGATTTGACGCCGGTAATCGAGGGCAAAGTTTCAAGCCGTCCGCCGATCGGATTTTGGTTTGGCCTGCAGGGCGGACAGTCAACCTGGAGCGACCGCATCCTAAAGGCGATTATGCAGGCACAGCAAACCGGGGAGCCGACCCCACACCCGGAACGTTTGCGCAAAGACATTGATGAGTACCCCCAGTTCCCGGAGGACAAGTTCATCGGCCACGCCGCCTGGCTCGACTGGCCGTGGAAGCTGCACCGCAAAGAGAACGAAGGCGTCAGTTTCGAGCTCTTCGACCTAGTGAAAGACCCGATGGAAGCCACCAACCTGGCCGAGACGCTCGAGCACAAAGCACGCATTCAACAGATGCAGACCGACTTGGCGAACTGGCAACTCTCCGTCACCCGCAGCCTCAATGGAAAGGACTACAAGAAACGCTAGCCGTCATCTTGAAGCTGTCCAACTTCGGCTTTCTTCCGGTGGGAGCACCCATGAACATCAGGATATTTGCGTGTGCGGGACTCGTTTCGTTGTTGTGGTTGCCGACGATGGTGTCAGCGGCGGACGGCGAGGAATTGGCCGGACTCCCGGTGATCCGCGGCATACCCACGTCGCCGGCGGAGTTCATTCTCGCCGCTCGTGACGAACCGAGCTTGATGAAGATTGCGCCGGGTGAGGATTCGGTCTATTCCGGATTCGCGCAGATCTTTGCGGATAACCTGCCGGTCGGACCGGCCCCGCACACGCCGTGGGCCAGACCGCTGCCGGGCCGACGGCTGAAGGTGCTTGTCGTCAGCGAACTTCACGCCAACCACGATGTGGCAGAACTGGTTCGCGCCCTGGACGTGGATTACAGGCATGCGTTCGTGCCGTTCATGTACCACTACCCCAGGAGCAACCCCGAGTTCTACGCGGAGGATGCCTATTTCCCCGTGCGGGCGCGGCAGGCGCTGGCCGATGGCGCGGACGTGATCGTGGCACCCGCGGCGTCGCGTCTGCTGGGCGAGCAGTTTGCCCGGCAAGTGTTGGAAAAGGTCAAGGCCGGCGCCGGACTCGTGCTGATCGGTGGTGGTCGCTTCGGCGGAGGCGGCCAGTACCGGTTCTGGACATTCGAGAAAGACACACCGGAAGCGTGGCGTGAACTGGATCTGGTGGACGCGATCAACGGTCGGTTTCAGCACTCACCAGAACCGACGGTGTCGCAGGACGCCAAGCTGTTCGCCGACGTGCCGTTCTCCATGCTGCCCGGACATCATCTGTTCGACCTGGATCTTGCCGAAGGGGCCGAAGTCATGGTCAGCGACGGCAAGCTGCCGCTGGTAGTCACCGGCCGGGTGGGCAAAGGACGCGTGGTCCTGCTGCCTTGGGCGCATTGGTGGGGACCGTTCCCGATCGAGGAGAAGAACCGAAAGCCCGATATCCTGCCGTACCAGGAGTACTACGCCTCGGCTGTGGCGAAAGCGATCCTCTGCGCGGCGAACCGAACTGCGCCGGCCGGGGTACACGTCGCGACCAAGACGATCGAAGCGGGTAAGCCAAGCAGCGCGAGAGTGCAAATCGAACCGGTTTCCGCGCTGGCGCAGGTCTGGATGCGTTTGCGTCACCCGCGCGGTCACGAACTGTGGTCGAAGACCACCTCGATCGGCAGCGGCACACTGGCGGCCGATCTTCCGGCCGTGGCGGCCGGGCGTTACCTGCTCGACGTGATTGTGCGCGACACGAACGGGGCTTCCCTGGGATGGGGCAGCTACGCGCTCGATGCGACCGGCAAAGGCACGCTGGCGGTCGAGCTTGACAAGCCGGCCTACGGCAAGGGAGAGCCGGTCAAGGTCACCACCAAGGTCAGCGGCGTGCCGGCCGAGAAACTCACAGCTCGGTTGCAGGTGACCGATACACATCATCGGCTGCTCTTCGACCAGGCCCAGCCCGTCGAAGACGGCGCGGCGACTTTTGCCTTCCCCAACCGCCAGCCGCTTGCCGTGCTGCAGTACGCCGACGTGACGGTGCTGCGCGATGCCCGACCCTTACTGGCCGACCGCGCGGACATATTCGTACCTGACTTCACCTGGCCCAACTTCACGAACCTGCTCTGGCCGGGCGGCGGGCCGGAGTACGTCCTGGATCGCCGGTACCGCCGGCAGCGCGAGATCGGCTTCGGAATGATCCTTGGCGGCGGATATGGTGGAACACATTCCGCGGCGAACCACATGATCGCCGCCAGCGGCGCCCGGCCCTGCTTCACGAATGTTGTGCCGGTCCACCCCATTAACGTCGAGAAGCATCCTGTTCAGGAGCGCGAGCGAACGCTCAAAGATGTCGCCAGGGTCTGCGAGCAACTGAACCAGATCGGCTCGACGGTGATCTACTTCCAGGACGAGCGTCACGGCCAGGGCGATTCGGGCGAGCCGACGGAAGAGGCGCTGGCGGAATTCCGCAAGTGGCTGCCCTCGCGCTACGACGACATCGCCACTTTGAACAAGGCGTGGGGCAGCGAGTTTGCCAGCTTCGACGACGTTGTGCCGGCTTTGACCAAAGATTGGAACGCCCGCGAGCACGACAGCCTCGCGCCTTGGCTCCAGTGGCGATTGTGGGCGCTGGACGAGGTGATCAAGATCGACCGCGCCGCCGCCGCGATGATTCGCGATCGCGTCACCAAAGACGCGTACATGGGGCTCGAGGGCATCTTCGGCCTCGGCGGACACAACATCCCCTATGGCGGCACCGACCTCTGGGAACAGTCGAAAGACTGCTTCAACACCGCAGCGCCCTACGGCGAGAACCTGATCAACGGTGCGCGCAGCTTCTATGACGGGCCGATCATGAGCTGGTCCGGCTACGGGCGCGACTACAGCCAATACGAGCGTTACATCTGGGGCATGACCCTGCAAGGCCATTGGTCGCTGGGCTGGTGGTACGGCCCGTGCTTCTACCACCCGTGGGATTCCTGGTACCAACAGGCTACATGGGTCAACACCATGACCCGCCCGCTGCGCGAAGGCGTGGGCGACCTGCTGCTCGCGACCCGCCCGATCATCTCTGAGCCGATCGCGTTTCTGTACAGCCAGCCCAGTCTCTATGCCATGGGTGTGCTGGGCCAGGAAGTCAACCCAAACAACCCGAACCTCTTGGTGCGACCGGCCCAGTGGGCACGCATCAGTCTCCAACGCATGCTCCAGGACCAGGGCGTGCAGTTTGGGTTCGTCTCCGAGGAGCAGATGCAGAAAGGGCAGTACGGCGGCATCAAGCTGTTGATCCTCAGTTCCTGCGTGGCGATCGAGCCCGAGACTGCCAAGGCCGTGTGCATGTTCGTCGAGCAAGGCGGCATCGTCCTTGCAGACCTCTCGCCCGGCGTGTTCGACAATCACGGCGTGCCGCAGTCGCCCGGTCTAGTGGACGCGTTGTTCGGCATCAAGCACACCGCCCGGTTCCACCTGAAGACTGATATCGCCGAGTGGGGCATCGGCACGCACGATGCGCCGCCCGAGTTGCCCATCGGCGGGCAGTGGTACATCGGCCAGTACTACGAGGACACGTTGCGCGTCGCCGACGGCCGTGCGATCGGTAAGCACTACTTCGACCCGGATGGCGTGCCGGCGTTCGTCTACAAGAAGACGGGCAAAGGCGCGGCCCTGTTGATGAACTACCTGGAGACCGAATACCGGCGCGTCCCGGACAACTTCCAGAAGGTGTTGGCCCGCGAGCTGCTGCGCGCCGCGGGCATCGAGGCGCCGTTCACGCTACACGACGCGCGCACCAACGTGCTGATCGACGACGGCCTGAAGGTCAGCCGGTGGCGCGACGGCCAATCGCATTACATCGGCATCCTCCTCGACAAAGGCCGGCGCGTGCGCGTCGAATTGCGCGAAGGGGGCCATGTGTACGAATTGGCGCGACGGCTGGACTTCGGGCAGGCTGACGTCGCCGAGGTGGACATGCGCGATCGGCCGTACGCACTGCTGGCCGTGATGCCGTATCGCGTCGGGGCCCTGCGGGTCGAACCGGGTACGGCGCGGCGCGGACAACCGCTGAGCGTCAACGTCGTCCTGCCCGGCATCCAACAGCCCGTGCGGCACGTCGTGCACCTGGAGGTCCAGCAGCCCGACGGTACGGTCAATCTCCCGCTGACACAGAACGTCGCGCTGGAGAACGGGCGATGGCAGGGCACGCTCCCGCTGGCGCTGAATGACCCAACGGGAACGTGGACGGTTACGGCCGCAGAAGCCGTCTCCGGCGTCACTGCCGAAGCGAAGGTGGAGGTAAAACCGTGATCCAGGTGATCGGACCAGAAGCATTTTCAAAATGCCACACCAGCCCGAAGCGCAAGCGAGGGAGGCACCGTTTTCCCCGTCCCTCGCTTGCGCTTCGGGCTAGTGTATCAACTGCAAAGTACGTTTTGAAACCGCTTCTAATCGCTCTCGCCGTGCTATGGACGGTCCCTGGCGCAGCCGAGGAGACTGTCAGCTTCGGTGACGCCCCTGGTACTTGGCACATCAAGGGCCTGAACGTCCACCACGTTGATGGCACGCTCAAGTTACGCGCCGAGCCCGGCGCATCCGGCTATATCGAAAACGCCGCATTGCCGCTCGTGCCGCTGCACCGCTACCGTCTGACGATCGAGTCTGAGCGCGGCCCCGGTACGGAAGTGCGGTTCGAACTGGTGCAACAGCGCGCCGACGGTTCGATCTATCGACGCCCGGTCGTATTCATGTTGCCGGACGAGATTCGGCCCAACCACTGGCCGCTTTCGCCGTACCGCAACACCTACGTCGCGGGCTTCGCCCTCGCGCCGGACACAAAAACCGCCAGCCTGAGGATCACGATCAAGGGCAGCTCAGTCCTAGAGTTGGCCTACTTCCGCCTGCATCGATTGAAGATCGATGACCTGGGCGAGGTGCCGTTCAGCGATCACCCGGGCCGGGACCTGATGCCGTTCGGCCAGATCCTCGGCGAGGTCGGAGATCCGCTGCCCAAGTACTGGTCGCAATGGGTGCACAAAGCGGACGAGAACCAGAAGCTGGTCGACGACGGGCCCCGTAGCGCTCCGTTGTGCTTCTCGGTCGACGCGCCGGACAAATGGCTGTTATTGGTCTGTCCCAACGTGCCGATCGAAGTGGGACGGGCGTATCGCATCGTGGTATACGTTCGTGGTGAAGGCCGCATCGGCCTCGCTGCCCAAGTGCTCGGCCCCCACCCAGTCCGTCCGCGCGTGGGCGATCCCCAAAGCCGGACCTTCCAGGTTGATTCCAAGAACTGGCGACGACTCGAACACATCTGGTTCGCCGATGCAAAACACGGTCTGGTCGCCCAAGTCTACTTCAACACGACCGGCAGTCTAGATCTCGACGATGTGGCCTTTGAGTTGATACCGCCCCGCAATACACCTTGAACCGACACATGTATGTTTGCTGGCACGGATTTGGGCCAATCGGGATCCAAAGCGGCTGAGTTTCCCCTACAGTTGCAAACATTTTACCGTGGCGTAAGCTTCCAGCTTGCGATGGCAATGTAAAAAAGCATTTTCCGCGCCGCGATTAGACCTCACGACCCGTGAGATTTGAGAACCTCCCAGTCACGTTCTGAAATCACGAGTTTTCCCGGCAAGCTGGAAGCTTACCCCACGACGATTATGCGATTTGGGTCTTGAATTGCCCTTCAGAAAAGTGCCCAACGGCAAGGAGTGAAGGATGAATGTCTCGATGTTTTCCTGCAGGAGCAGGATATCGGTAGTGGCGATACTGATCGCGACCTTATCGTTTTCAGGGGCTTCCATGGTGCGGGCGGGCGAGCAACAGATTGTGCTACGCGATCAAATCAAGCAGGAGTGGAAGAACGAGTTGCTCATGCATCCTTTCTCCGCGCCGAAGGGGGCGTGTCACCCGGACTCGGTCACGCTGGTCGGACCGCGAGGGGCGGTGCCGGTGCAGCTTTCGGAGATCGAATGCTGGCCTGGAGCTGACTGGGTGAAGTCGGCGAAGCTTTCGTTCATCGCCGACCTGTCGCCGCTGGCGACAGACAACTATACGGTTCGATACGACACCAAGCCGCTGGCCTTGCCCAAACTGGCGACGGATCTGACGGTCACGCCGGAGAAGGAACAGGTGGAGATCACCACTGGTCAGTTCGGCGTCCGTCTCCTGCAAGGCGAGAAGAAGTACCGAGAGCCAGCCTTGTCTGCGGATGTTCCCGGCCCGGTCGTCGGGATGCGATTGGCGGACGGCACGTGGTTTGGCGGTAGCCGGATGTTCGGGGCGGTCAAGATCGCCTCCTATTCGGCCAACCTGACCGATAGCGGGCCGGTCTTCGCGCGGGCGGTGATCCGCTATACGTATGACGACGGCAACACGATGGACCTGACGGTGCAAGTGGCCGCCGGCGACAACGCGATGCGGATGGAGACGCGTGTCCAAAAGCATCAATTGAAAGACGGTTTCAACCTCATGCTGAGCCGGGGCTTGCCGCCGCTCATTTTTCAGGTGCAGGACGAGCGCCGTAAGGACCGGCCTTGTTTTATGAACGTCGAGAAACCGCTCTCGCCTCTCAAATGGGCCGAGATCCCACTGGAGGATTACGTGGCGCCCGAGAAGTACGCAGCCGGACTCGTGACGAAACTCTCGCCATGGGAGGACTGGTTCGGCACGTTCACCCAGGCGAGGATCCGGCTGAAGCTGGAAGGCACGAAACGGGAGCTGCAAATCCGCAGCTTGGAACCGGGGACGTGGGTCGAGCCGCGCGAAATCGAATCCGTCTTTGATCCGAGCCTGGGCTCCGATCCAGCCCAGGGCATATGGGTAGGCTGGAATCAGAAGTGCATGCCCTTGCTGCGGGACGAGTCCGGCGAGGTGTTTCTGCAGGTCAGCGCCGCGCAGGGCGTGCGGAAGTGGACGGTCAGCGACTGTCTTTCCCTGCCGGGCGTGGCGGCGTTGTTTTCCTATTATGGCTACAAATCGGAAAGCGAATTCCCCCCGGAGACGCGCCCGACCGTGGGCTACCGCCTGAACGAGGTGAACGACTATGTGCTGGACTGGCCGGGCGACGAGGGGCGGCATCCTCGCTTGTACATCAGTCGCGACGAGTTGGAAGCACGCTGGAAACAAAAGGATGCGGACCCCGCGGTGCTGGAGGAGTTGGTGACGCGTGGCACCGCGCGATCCGCGGAAGCCATCCGCTACAACCCCGATACCGGCTACACCTGCGCCCTGGGCGCCTACCTGTTGACCGGCTCGGCGGAAGTTGCCCAGAAGACCCATTTGCTGGCGCGGCTGCGCCAGGCGCTCGATTACGATATTTGGGGAGTCCAGTTTGGCAGCGCCGGCAGCCCGCCCACGTTCTACGACGCGTTGATCGACACCCCGCTGGTCTCCGATGCGGAACGCCCGGTCTTGCGCGCCCGGATGGCCTACTTCGCGTATCGGTTGACCGATCCGGCCGTCTGGTCGGCCGAGCGTGGCTACTGTTCGGGCAACTCGAACATGACGGTGACCTGGGAGATTCCACGGGGCATCGCGGCCTGCACGATTGCGGAACACCCGATGGCCAAGGTGTGGTACCGCAAGGCGGAGCGAATAATGGAGATGTTCCTCAAGCAGATGGTCGGGCCGGCCGGCGAGTGGCCCGAGGCGATGAGTCACCATGGACGGACCAGCATCAACATGCTGCTGGCCTTCGCGATCGCGTCGACCAACAGCGGGCTCCATGATTACGTGAACGATCCGCGCGTGAAACGCTTGATGATGTACTGGGCCAAGCTGGAAACGCCGCGGGATCCGCGTCCGCGGGGCCATTACGCATTTGCTGCGCCCAATCTCCGGTACTTCCCCTCCATGGGTCGCGACAGCATGGGCGTGCCTGGGGCAACCAGCGGTGCCATGGCCCGCGCGACGCGCACCAGCGATCCGGCGTATTCGTCCCAACTGCAGTGGGCGTGGTTGGAAGAGGGAGCCAGCAGTCTGCTGAGCCACATGGGCGGCTTCGCCTATGTGGCGTGCGACAAGCGACTGCCGGCCAAAACGCCCGAGTGGCCCTCCGAGGTGTTCCCGCGTGCCGGGGCGGTGCTGCGCCATGGGCTCGGCACGCCGAACGAACATCAGGTGACCCTGTATTCCGGGGACCACAACCATGCCTTCTACCCCGGTCACACGGGCGGCTTTGCCTCGATCTTCGCCTACGGCACACCGGTGGCGGGGCTGTTTCCGGGCGGTTACGAGTACCAGGAGAGCTACCTGACTTCCGGTGTGGATTTGGCTCGGGGGCTGGAGTCCGAGGACCAGCGAAAAGCACTCGGCGGGTACCACGGCTGTCCGACCCGAGCCAGTATGTGGAGCTGGCCGAAGGAACAAGCTGCTCGCTTTGGCGAGCGTGGGGGCCGGGCCAATGTGAGTGCGTTCTCCACGCTGCCGCGACAGGATTACGTGGCCGTGGATGTGGCGAGGCATTTTCCGCGTCCGCTCAATCAGAATGTGAGGACCAACCTGCCGGATTGGCCGCCGGTGCCAGAGAAGGGAGAGCCGCCGGTGGATTGGCGACGCCAGACGCTCTTTCTCAAGGACGACGATCCGTCGAAAACCGCCTACCTGCTGATTCGTGATACCGTCAAAGGCGGGCAACCGACCATGTGGCAGATGTGGACGGTTTCCGAAACCGTGGATACGCCGGAGAACGTCAAGGACGTCGCCACGGTGCTCGCCAGCAAGCCGGGTTACCAGATCCTGCCCGCGCGCGAACTGAAGGGCGACCGCTTCACCGCCATCGGGCAACTCGGCGTGGACGTGGAGTACTACATCGCTTCACCGTCCGACACGCCCCGGCACACGTTACGCTGGGGGACGGACATGTTCGACTGGGCCAACAAGCTGACGGAACCGGAATACCAGGACCTGCTGCATCTGCAGATGCCGGGCGACGGGGCCTACTTCGTGGCCTTCTTCCCGCGCAAGCGGACCACCCCTGCTCCGACTTTCAGTACGCTGGGCGGCGGAACCATTATCAAAGTCAGTGGCGATTTCGGTACCGACTACGGCTTCCTTTCCGCGCAAGAGGCCACCGGGTCCGGCG
This sequence comes from Pirellulaceae bacterium, assembly GCA_016784735.1. Taxonomy (GTDB): domain Bacteria; phylum Planctomycetota; class Planctomycetia; order Pirellulales; family Pirellulaceae; genus JADHUC01. The sequence continues at coordinate 35,059 of JADHUC010000067.1, forward strand.
AGGACGTGATCTTCTGCGGCACGGCCGCGTCGGTTCAGGACCGCGAGAGCGGACTGGTACTGACGTTGGGCGCGAAGGGGGACGTCGGTTACAAGCAATACCGGTTGGCGGCCGATTTCCCTGTCGGCTTGCGGATTCAGGAGCAGCAATCGACAATCGAGCTGCCACAGGGCATCCAGCCGCCGGCGTTCGAGCTTTCCCAGCCCTTCCCCGGCGGGAAGGTGAGCGTGAATGCTCCAGGCAAATGGGCCCTGCCCAAGCCGTTGCCCGGCGTTAAGCTCACCCAATCCGCCGCGGGGTTCGTCCTAGACGTTGCGGCGGGAATAAAGGCAGTGAAAGTGGTCAAAGGCAATCGAGAGTGACTACCCCGCTGAATGTTGGAACAGGGCAAGTCCCAGGAAATAGTCTACCACAGCAGGACGAGCTATAGCCTGAACGCGTGAAGGGGCTATCCCCTTTTCTTCACGGATTTCCAGGGGCTCGCTTCGTTCAACCCTTTCTTCGTCAGGGCGCCGCACGGATCTTCTCCAGGGCTTCGGCGGCCGCGTCTCGGACTTGCGAGTCCTCATCCTGAAGCGCCTTTTCCAGAGCTGCTGCTGCTCGCTTCGCTTTCCAACCCATCTGCCCAAGGGCGGAGGCAGCCTCGCGACGGACCAACGGATCCTCATCTTGGAGTGCGTTTTGCAGAGCTGGGATTGCCACCGGCCCAACCTGTCTCACAGCCGAACGAGCCGCCCGACGGAGCGACGGATCCTGACTCCGAAACGCCTTCTCGAGAGGCGGTACGACGTGTAAACCCATCCGCCTCAGGGCGGTACCAGCCGACGCACCGACATTCACGTCCCGATCCGCACATGCTCTTACTAGAGCCGGTATCGCTTCCAGCGCTTCTGAGCCCATCTCCCCCAGGACCGTCGCCGCCTCGCGACGGACCAACCGATCGTCGTCCCGGAGTACTTTTTCCAGAGCTGGGATCGCTTCCTTTGGCTGCGTCCCCATTCTCCAGACGGCGCGTACGGCCGCCACACAAACCCACGGGTTCTCATTCCGGAATGCCTGCCGGAGAGCCGGTATCGCTTCCGCGCCAATCTGGCTCAACGCGATGACGGCCGCGTAACAAACGGACCGGTCGTCGTGCTGGAGCGCCTCTTCCAGCACTGGTATCGCTGCCGGGCCGAGCTGGCCCAGGGCGCGGGCAGTCGCCGAACGGATCGATCGTTGCTCATGTTGCAGTGCCTTTTCCAGGGCTGGTATCGCTTCTGGACCGCTTTGCTTCAGGCCCAAGGCAGCCGAGGCACGTACGTTGGCGTCTCGATCCGCGAGCGCTCTGATTAGAGCTGCCATCGCCTCCTTCGTTGTTGAGCCCATCTGCCCCAGGGTCGTCGCAGCCTGGCAACGAACCGACGGATCCTCGTCCCGAAGTGACTTCTCCAGAGCTGGTATGGCTTCCTCTGTGTCCGCCCCCGTTTGCTTCAGCGCGCGGGCAGCCACGGAACGTACCAGGTGGTCTTCATGCTGGAGTGCTTCTTGGAGAGCTGACGTCGCCTCCGGGCCGATCTGCCCTAGGGCCGAGGTGACCCAACGGCGGACACTGTGAGCCTCGTCGCTGAGCGCCTCTTTCAGTACCGGGATCGCTTCGGCCGTGGGCCCGATCTCACTCAGTGCATAGGCTGCGTGCTGTCGGACCCCAAGGTCTTCGTCTTTCAGCAATTCCAACAGTGCCGGAACTGCCGTCCTCGCCTCAGGGCCCTTTTCGGCCAGAGTTCCGGCGGCTGCTGAACGCGCCCGCGGTTTTGGGCCGCCAAGCGCGTCGATCAACACGGGGCACGCTGCTTTCGAGTCGTGGTGAGCGGACCACAAGATATCCGCCACTTCGATGCGGTCAAACACGTTTTCGTCGTTCAATGCCTTCAGAAGTACCGGCAACGCCGGGGCAGAGAAGGTCCGACTCTGTGGCAATTCCTCGGAAGCAATGCCACCGTCGATTTTCTTCAAGGCTTCGGCGGCTTGGCTGCGCCGATGCCGATCCCCAATCGTTTGTGACATCTGAGGAAGGGCGGGAGGTGCGGCCATCTGACGAAGGGCTGGGATCGCTGCCTTAGCTGCTGGACCCATCTCGCCCAGATTCCGGGCCACGTCGGCACGACGGACAAGGACGCCGTTCTCTAGCACTTGCAGAAGCGCAGGAACTGCAACATCCGCTCGCCGGTCAATGCTCCAAAGGGCAACGGCAATCGCGTGGCGGAGCCGAGTAGACCATTTCTTCCGGTCTCTGGCACGGTATTCAAGGTACTTTGGACGTCTCCGGCTCGGGCCCCCGGTGAACTCCGGCTGGGATGCTTGGGTCTCCATTTCTTTGAGGAGAGCGACGAGTGCCGGAACCGCCTGTTTCGCCCCAGGGCCCATCTGGCCGAGGGCCTCAACGGCTGCTGTGCGGACCTCGAGGTCGTTATCCTTCAATGCTTCAACCAGTGCACCAACGGCCGTATCAGTACTGTCTACGCGGAGTCCCTTCAGTGCGTTTGCCGCCGCCAGGCGAATCTTACTGCCTTCATCGTTTCTCAGAGCGTCCATCAGGGCTGGCTCGGTCAACTTGACGTTCGCGCCGATCGCTTCGAGGGCTCCGGCGGCGAGCGCGCGAACCGTTTCATCTGGGTCCGCAAGGAGAGCCTCGATGATCGTCGGGACTGCGAATTGACCATCTATGTCAATCTGGCGCAGAGCGCGGAGAACTTCGCGGCGTACGTCCTTGTCTTCATCCTTCACAAGCTTGATCAGCGTTGGAATGGCATCCTTGGCGCCTGGGCCTATTTTGCCTAAAGCCAAGGGGACCGTCGCGCGGACAGTTGCGTCCTTGTCTCTAGTCGCTACGATGAGCGCCGGGACCGCCTCCCTGGCTTTGGGGCCGCCATAACCTAGTACGGCGGCAGCTCGGGCGCGGATCCGCGGGTTGGGGTCAGCAAGCGCTTCGCTAAGCTTTGGCACGGCCGCCGGTCCCATTTGGACAATCGTGAAGAACGCAGGGTTCGCCCCGCTTGCGTTAGGCGTAAGACTTGTTTCCAGCAGTAGCGGAACGACTTCCGGCCCCATGGAACGCAGGGCCGACATGGCCTTGAGCGGGATGGATGATTTCCTCAGCTCGCTCACCCAATAGCTTGCCGGCTTGCCGCCGTAAGTCGGCTCGTCGTCCGAGCGACAAGGGCGCATCAGCACCAGTCCAACGGCAACGAGCACCCCAAGGAACAAAGCGTGAGGAGAATCTTGCGTTTCATGATGTCCCCTCGATCTGCCGCATCCGCGAACTACAAACCATCAGCATTCGGTTGCCCCATCCAGCCGCACGCCTCGTCCATCGCATTCTACCTCATACCTGAAGTTCTGGAAATCCATCGTCCTCGTCGCGCAGGGTCATAGAGTCCATGCACGGGAGCACGTACCTGTGCGCCCCAGCGCGGGCCCGACAGGCAGTTCATCACGGCCTTCAATCCGATTCATGCACATACTTCAAATACTCGTGGTAGAAGGAGACGTGAATCCGCCGCTACCGGCCGATCCCCTGAAGGGAGCCTCGATGCACGAGGATCTGCACGAAGCCCAGTTTCGTTTCTACGAGGAGTTGAACGACTTCCTGCCCCAGGAACGTCGCAAGCAGTCCTTCTTGCATCCGTTTCGCGGTTCGCCAGCGGTGAAGGATACGATCGAGGCGATGGGTGTGCCGCACACGGAAGTCGACCTGATCCTCGTGGATGGCCGGCCGGTTGGCTTCGACTACCGCCTGCAGCCCGGCGATTGCGTCTCCGTTTATCCCGTGTTCGAATCGCTGGATATTGGACCGGTTGCGCGGCTGGGTCCACGACCGCTGCGGGACCCGAAGTTCATCTGCGATGTCCATCTCGGCAGCTGACGAAGAAAAGGGGATAGCCCCGACCACTAGCATATCTTCTCTTGGGACTTGCCCAGGTCTGCACAAGACCAGTGAACGTACGGCAAAATGCTCCATCCGAACCACGACGAGGCGAGCGGGATTTACGCGCGCGGAGCCTTGCCGTTACGATAGGTGCATGAGAGATTCGTCCGGTCCCCAAGAATTCGCCACCACGCACTGGAGTCTGGTAGTGGCGGCCAAACCTGGCGAGGCGAGCCAGACGGACGCTCGAAAGGCCCTTGAGGAGCTTTGCCGGGCTTACTGGTATCCCCTCTATGCCTTCGTGCGCAACCGTGGGTATTCGTCGAACGACGCCCAGGACCTGACGCAATCGTTCTTTGCCCGGATCATCGAGACGGACGGATTCGCCTCCGCGGATCCCGAGCGGGGCCGGTTTCGCTCTTACCTGCTCGGCGCAATGAAACACTTTCTGGCCAACGAATGGCATCGCGCACAGGCCCAGAAACGTGGCGGCGGCGTGACCTTCCTGGAGTTGGACTCGCTCGACCCGGAAGCACGATACGCTCTGGAACCGGCCCAGTCGGCCGATCCCGACGCGCGCTTTCATCGGGAATGGGCCCAGGAATCAATCGCTCGTGCCCTGGCGGAGCTGCGAGCCGAATCGGAAGCCAGCGGCAAGGGCGAGCTGTTCGAGGCGCTCAAAGGGAGCCTTATCGGCCAGGAACCGGCTCGAAGTGAAACCGCCGCTCGGCTTGGAATGACCGTGGGCGCGGTGAAGGTCGCCGTGCATCGGTTGCGGCAGCGTTTTCGGAAGCTTCTGCAAGCTGAAATTGCGGAAACCGTCAGCGATTCGTCGGACATCGATGACGAGATGCGTTACCTGCTGGCCGCTCTCCGGGGAAAATAGGAATTTGGTCTGCAACCAGAGACCGACGTTCTTCCAGGTGAATGGCGAGGGACGTCATGTAAGGCGAGCGGCAGATGAAAATATACCAGAGCAGCAGGCACACTCCATGTGCCGTCCGCTTACGGCTACGGCACACGGAGTGTGCCTGCTACTTTCCAAGAGGTAAGTTTTCAAACGCCGCTCGCCTAAGGCAACCGTGAAAGCGTATGGAATCGACCTATGCCGCCTGAGCAGAACGAACTGGCCGAAACGCAACAAAAGCGTTACCACGACTACGACGCCCTCAGAGCTTGCGCCATGTTGCTGGGGATTGTGCTGCACGGGGTAATGTCCTTTATCGAGTTACCGCCTGGCATGTGGCCCGCCCAGGACGTTCAGCAGAATACGTCGGTATACGGGTTCGTGTTGCATGCATTGCATGGATTCCGATTGCCCCTCTTCTTCATGATGAGCGGTTTCTTCACAACCATGCTATGGAGAAAACGGGGCCTCCGAAAGCTGATCGCACACCGCGCCAAACGAATACTCCTACCGCTGGTAGTATGCTGGTTTGCGGTGTGGCCGGCGCTGATCGTGGTTGGAATTGTCGGGGCCAACGGACAAGCAAACATCTGGGATGCTGCAGCAAATGGCAAGGCCGACGAGGTGGAACGATACCTGGCGTCGGGCGGCGATAGCGAGGCAAGGTTTGATCTACCTGGCATTCCGGGTTCGGGCGCCACTCCGTTACACCTTGCCGTTGCGGGTGGACACGAGGAAGTAACGAAACTTCTTTTGGAGCATGGCGCGAACGTCAATTCCATCGCGAAAGACAGGGATCGCGGCACGCCGTTGCATTGGGCGGTTCGTGCCCAGAGGTTGGAGTCTGTCGAGATCCTGGTTGAGGCTGGCGCTGACATTCATGCCGAGGACGGAAATGGACACACACCGCATGATTTGGCCACTGGCGTCAAGCCCGTGGAAGAAATGAGCGCAACGATTGCTGCGTACCTGCACAGCAAGGGGGCGACCGAACGCGACATCGAGGTCGAACGCTCGTCTGTGGTTTCGGCGCAGATGCTTGGGCTCTTGTTGCTGCTGTTCTGTTTCGCGCCGTTCTTCGCGCACCTGTGGTTTCTTTGGTACTTATGTTGGTTGGTGGTCGGCTTTTTGATTGTGGTCTGGTTGGCTCAGCGGCTTCACTGGAAACGATTGCCATCCCGCGCGATTTCGTCGCCATACTGTTGGTTCTGGTTGCTTCCTCTCACACTGCTGGCCCAATTGTGCATGGTGCAGACCTTCGGACCTGATACCGGCGCAGGGCTCATTCCCTGGCCTCCAGTGCTCGCCTACTATGCGATCTTCTTTGGATTCGGAGCGGTCTTGTACGGCGATCCACGTGCGGAGCAAAGCCTCGGGCAACATTGGAAGATCTGCCTCTTGTTAGGTCTCGCCACTCTGCCCGTCGGAATTTGGCTTTTCGAGACGCGGCCTGGAGGCAACATGATAACACTGTTCGATTTCGAATCGCCTACTGTGGAATTCCCGCGGCGTGACCTCGACCTTGGAACACACTTCCTGACCAGTCTTTGCGCTGTCGTCTATTGTTGGTCCATGATACTGGCCCTGATGGGACTGTTTCGCCGCTATTTCTGCAGCGACAACGCTCGCATCCGCTACATCTCCGATTCCGCCTATTGGCTCTACGTGGCTCACTTGCCTCTGATTCAGTTCATGCAGGTTCTCGTGCGGGACTGGTCTTGCCCGAGCATCGTGAAGATCATCATTATCTGCGTCGCCACAGTGTCGGTTTTGTTGGTGATCTATGAATACGGGGTGCGCTATACGTTCGTTGGCACGATGCTTAACGGAAAGAAGTATCGTGGAAATCCGCCGAAAAAAACAGGGAATTAGTCTGTAACCAGAGGCCGACGTTCTTTCAGGTAGATGGTGAGGACCGTCAGGTAAGTCAACTGTGAAAGCTGCGTGGAGTCCGACCTATGAGCGATTCGAGCTGCCCCACTTGCACCCGCTGCGGCACGCCCATTCCCGCGGGCACGACGGACCAGCTTTGCCCCGCCTGCCTGATGTCGGGCGCCCTGAAGGCACCGGTCGACGAGACCCTCCCAATGCCGCCCGGCCTGTCGGCGTCGCCACCAGGGCCTACGGAATTCCCCTGCGAAATCGGTGGTTACCGATTACGTGGATTGCTTGGGCGCGGCGGCATGGGCACGGTGTACGAAGCCGAACAATTCGCCACCGGGCGCCGCGTCGCGTTGAAAATGCTGGGGCGCGGACTCGATTCGCCGGAGATGCGTCAGCGGTTTCTCCGCGAAGGCCGCCTCGCCGCAGGCGTCAACCATCCGAACAGCCTCTACATTTTTGGGTCCGAGGAGATCGAAGGCGTCCCGGTGATCACCATGGAGATTGCCGGTAGCGGCACGCTCAAGGACAAGCTCAAGCGGCGTGGCCCGCTTCCGACAACGGAGGCGGTCGACGCGATCCTGGACGTCGTCGCTGGCCTGGAAGCCGCCTTCGCAGCCGGGGTGCTGCACCGCGACATCAAGCCGTCCAACTGTTTCGTCAGCCCAGACGGTTCGGTGAAGATCGGTG